>JAPLNX010000410.1 GCA_026400935.1 Planctomycetia bacterium
TTCGGTCTGCCCTACGAGGATTACTTACGAACGGTTCCGCGCCTGTGGCCGAAGTGGTCGTTGTATCAAACTCCAGAATTTCTCGACGTTGAAGCTCGCACTTTGACCAAAGAATTCAAACGAGCCTGTGGTTGGTTGAGCTTGCCGTTTGTTGCGCAAGCCGTTTGCTTGCTGCGCAGTGACCCGCAATGGCCCGCTTGGTTGCCGTGGCTCTGACCTGTCTTACTCGATGGCCACGAGATGGCTACCATTCGCCCGCCTGCTGGAGGCGGGGAACCACGCTGATGTTTAACGAAGACGCTTCAATCACTCGGTTATATTTGGAACTCCGGCAAGGCCGCGAAGAGGCGGCGACGGATTTGTGGCGACTCTGTTGCCAGACGCTCGTCAGCGAAGCTCGCAAGCAGCTCGGCCCCAACGGTCGTCGCGCGTCAGATGAAGAAGATGTGGCGTTGTCTGTCTTCTATGAGCTATGTCGAGGTGTCAGCGACGGACGTTTTGGTGACGACTTGCGTCGCGAAGATATCACCAAACTGTTGCGACACTTCACCAAACACCAAGTGCTCGACCAGCGCCGGCATCATCAACGGCAAAAACGAGGCGGCGGTGTTGTGCGTGGAGATTCGATCTTCGCCATGAACAACGACTCGGATTCGGCCGACGAGGGATTCCACACGATCCCCAGTACTGAACCTTCCCCGGAACTACTTGTCCAACTTGATGACCAACTGCAACGATTGCTGGCATCGTTACAAGACGATCTTCTCCGAGAAGTGGCACTCAGTTGCCTCGCCGGAGATTCGCGTCAAGAGACGGCGGACAAGCTCGGACTCTCACTCCGATCCGTGGAACGCAAAGTGGCACTAATACGCGACGCTTGGGGGGCGGCTCTCGACGAGGACGCTCAATCCAGCGTGCCAGGCTGAATGACACAGCTTGAATGACACAGCTTGAATGACACAACTCAGTTCTTCGAGGCTTTGAAAATGACATCACACCTTGGCAACGTCGATCGTGTTCGTCGCAATTTTCTCACAACAACGGCCAGCGGCCTTGGGATGGCGGCACTGAGAGCTATGTTGAATCACGACGGAGTGCTCTCATCAAACACGGCCCTTGCTGCTGGTGGTGATGCGATGGCTCCCACGAATCCATCGACGTTCAAGCCGCCGCATTTCGCTCCGAGGGCAAAAAACTGCATCTTCCTGTTTCAAGCGGGAGCGCCGTCGCATCTCGATCTTTACGATCCGAAACCGAAACTCAACGAACTCGATGGGAAGCCATTGCCGAAGGAGACGCTCGAGAAAGTGCGTTTCGCATTCATCAAGAAGGACGAAGCAGTCTTGCTCGGCTCGCCGCGAAAGTGGTCGAAGCACGGCGAGTGCGGCATGGATTTCTCTGACTTCCTGCCGAATCTCGCGACTTGCGCGGACGACATCTTGATGGTTCGCTCGATGTGGTCGGAGCAGTTCAATCATCATCCCGGCCAGTTGCTGCTCAGTTGTGGTCGCGCGACATTCGGTTTGCCGACGATGGGGAGTTGGCTCACGTATGGCTTGGGGAACGAGTCGCAGAATCTTCCTGGCTACGTTGTGCTGACGACCGGACGAGGATCGAGCGGCGGTGCGTCGTTGTGGTCGAGTGGCTTCTTGCCGTCGCACTACGCCGGCGTGTTGTTCCGCAATCAGGGTGAACCGGTGCTGAACCTTTCGAACCCCAGCGGTCTGCCTCCGGAATTACAACGTCGCGGACTGGATACGCTGAGGACGCTCAATGAAACACGATTTCAAGAGATCAACGACCCTGAGATCGTGAGCCGCATCGCCAGTTATGAACTCGCGTTTCGGATGCAATCGGCGGCGCCAGAGTTAATCGACCTCAACGGCGAGTCGAAAGAGACGTTGGAGGCTTATGGCATCGACCGCGCTCAGCATCCACAGGCAACAGGCCGAGGCCATGTGGCGAACGCGCATCTTTCATACTCGCGCAATTGCCTGTTGGCACGACGCATGGTCGAGCGCGGCGTGCGCTTCGTAAACGTGATCTATGAGGCGTGGGACCAACATAGCAGTCTCGATGCAGACCTGCGCTACAACACTTGGGTCGTCGATCAGCCGATCACGGCACTGCTCAAAGATCTCAAGCAACGTGGCTTGCTAGAGAGCACGCTCGTCGTCTGGGGTGCCGAGTTCGGTCGCACGCCGCTCGGCGAAAACCGTGCTGGTCGCGAGTCCAACACAGGCCGCGACCATCATCCATTTTCGTTCTCAATGTGGATGGCTGGTGGCGGAATCAAGGGTGGCCAAGTTTACGGCGAGTCTGACGAAATCGGTTGGGGAGTTGCGAAAGACCCCGTCCACATGAACGACTTCCACGCCACACTGCTAAACCTGTTTGGCCTCGAACACCTGAAGCTGACCCACCGCTACCAAGGCCGCGACTTCCGCCTCACCGACGTCGGTGGCAAGGTCATCAACCGCTGGCTGGCGTAGTAGGCCGTTTCAATCCGCAGCACAGGCAACTCGATATGGATGTGGCAACATGGAACGTGCTCCACGACGGGCGGGTGATTTCAATTGAGGGCAAGGTTCCGGTTGATTTGAGACTGTCTATTGAGATCGAATACCTGTGTGGATTCTTGGCAACGCGATCGGGACACATGGTCGTCAAATTGGTTGGCTGCGAGCGGTTCGAATACCTGCCGTACCAGGAACCGCCCGTAACTGTCTTATCCGAAATCGTGTCGCTTACACTGGGACTGTTGACTGCGAAATTGGTTGCAGGATGCCTAAGTATCCAATGTTCTGGCAGAGGTTACGGGGGACAGCTTCTCTTGCGGTATGACGTTGCTCATACGGCCACAGCAGAAGGGGTGGCTCTCACGCAAGCTGAGTTGGAGTCAGCCGCCGACCGCTATTGGTCCGATTGGCAACAAAGGCACAAGTGACTTTGACGCGGGTGGCACGGCATCGCAGATACCGTGTCCGAAGCATTAGAAACGAGGTGTTGGCGTTCAATCAGCCAACCAACGTCAAAAATGGAATCAGCGTTCACTCTGGATTTCTTGTGCCTGCGGCACCCTGATTTTGCAAAGCTGGGCCACCCGAATACGACGACTCTAATGGGCCCGTTCTCCTTGCGGGGCGATGCCCCCGGAAGTCACGTCGAACACATTGCCGCCGCTAACTCTCAACAGTCAAACAAACAAGCACACTGATACCGCCCGATTTCGGAACGGTCGGACTAGCGAACAACCTTGGCACCAGTCAGAGAGAGCGAAATATTCCGACGGCCAGATGCCCTCCGAAGCCGAGCGACAGTTTCATGACGGTTCGCAGTCGTGCAGGTCGCGCAACATTGGCAACGCAATCGAGATCACATTGAGGGTCGGCGGTTCCCAAGTTGACAGTCGGAGGAGCAATTTGGTCCCGCAAAGCAAGTAAAGTGATCGCCGTCTCGACGCTTCCTGCGGCTCCGAGCAAGTGGCCGATCGCTCCTTTCACACTGGAGCAGAGAACTCGATCAGCATGAGCACCGAACGCGGTTCGCACGGCTTGTGTTTCGGCGACATCATTCACACGTGTCGCCGTACCATGCAAATTGATGTAGTCGATGTCGTGCGGCGCAATGTCCGCTCTGCGTAAGACGTCACCGATTAACCAAGCGAGGCTAGCACCATCAGGTTCCATCTGAGTGATGCCGCTCGGATCGTTCGCCATCCCGCCGCTAATGAACTCGGCGTAAATCGAGGCTCCACGTGCCTGAGCCGATTCGAGTTGCTCCAAGACGAATACTGCTGCCCCTTCACCGATCACGAATCCATTGCGATCAGCAGCGAATGGCCGACATGCCGTTTTGGGATCACTAAATCCACGAGCCATGACCCCGAGCCGTTGAAAAGATCCGAGAACGATTGGCACTAGCGACGCATCAGTACTGCCCGCTAAGACAATGTCGCACTCCCCTGACCGAATCAAATCGGCACCGCGAATGAGGCTGACCAAACCGGTCGCACAGGCCGCAACCGGACAAAGCGAAGGGCCACGCAGATCGTATGTGCTGGCAACAGATCGAACTGCGGCATCCGGTCCAAGCTGATTCCAGGGCAAGTCAATCATTCCGTTGTCATCCATCGCCGAATTCATCGAACGGAATGCGGACGCAAACCCTCGCAGACCCACTTTGCTTGTTCCAATCACGCACCCACAGCGTTCCGCGATTTCAGTGAGCGTTTGGCTGCTCAAACCAGAATCAACGATCGCTTCTTGAGCAGCCGTGTTTGCCAAGTGAATAACAGGTTCGCTGTTGCTGACGGCGAGTGGATTGATGTGTCCGAGTATCTGACCTCTCGCGTGCGGCGCTCCTGCGAAACGAACGCTCGTCGGAATCGGCTCAGGGAATTCATCGCCATTCAACCAACGCACGGCTCTGTCACCGTTGCGGATCGCATTCCATGAGGCATCACGTGAAGTAGCAAACGGGGTCACGAGACCGATGCCTGTGACGACGACTCGCGGGAATGTCGAAAAGCTGAGTGAGCGTGTTGCGGAGGTATTCATTGTCCGAACAAAGCCACTCAGTTACGGCGGCTGGAGCGGCATACGGCGAACAACGCTCCGCCAAACAAGACGACGACGATGGCCGCATCCACGAAGTAGTTGTTCGCGCTTTGCGTTTTCACACCGGTAGTTGGTGCTTGAGCGAACGCAATTCCTTCAATGCCTGGCAGCAGCACCATCGAGAAAAACAAGACGACGCAGAACCAAACGATGAGCAACATACGGCGCGGGTTCACAGCTTCGACCTCATGATGCGTGGAAGGCTTGAGGGACGGAGGCATCTTGGCAGAGACCGGCAGAATGTGCCACAGAACAGAAGCGGAATGATCATTGGTCATTGATCATTCACGGATTGGGACAATCACCAATTTCACGGGCTTTCCTCCGGGGTTCCTCCCGCGTTCGTCTCACCGTAATCGTTTTTCTCGTCACGACCGATTCGTTCGGCTGCCGATAAGCTGATCGAGAGTCTTGGATTTCCGGGGGGACATGCCATGCTGATTCGCGGATCGCGGTGTTGGTCGTTGTTTGGGTTGCTGGCTTTGAGCACGCTCGTTTCATCAAGCGTAGAAGCAGGGATATTTCCGTTTCCTTGGCATCGAAATGCGCCACCCAGGATGACTCAACGTCGAGCGGAGCGTGAGGCGGAGTACACCGAGCGAGCCTGTGAGCCGATCGGCTCGAAGCAGTTCACGAAGCATGGCAAACAGTGGCCACCATACGCTCGACCAACGGGTCCAGCGAACCTGCCAAGCCACTTGTATCATGCCGCGCACTACTGGCCGTACCCCTACACCTGCGAAGATCGCGAGTATGTCCGAACCTTGTCGTCAGCTCAGGTGAGCAACGGCTGGGTCACGATGACCACGCTCTATGACTATCACTTCGAGTCGGACACACATCAACTCAATCCTGCCGGACGGATGCAGGTCCGTTGGATTTTAGAAAACGCTCCGGTGCGTCATCGCTACATCTTCGTGCAAGCGGCTGTCGATCAAGCTGGCAGTGAATCGCGCGTCGCCACCGCAAGGAACGAGGCAATTGCCTTGATCGGCGATGAACAAGTTCCGCCGGTCTTAATTCGAGTGGCTAGCCCGGTCGGACGCCCGGCTGAAGAGATTGATACGGTTCGTCGTCTCGAGCGTGAATCGACTCTCAAGCCACGGATCACGCCGCCGGTTGGAGGCGGCACGAGCGGTTCGTCATCGTCGAGCAGCAAATGACAGAGACGGTTGATGTTAGAAGTCAGTCGATCACGGAAAACTATAGACCGATCTCTCCGTGGCTTTAAACGTTCGAGTCTCGCACTGACTCGGCTAATTTTAATTTTCACGACACAGCGATGACGAACAAAAGGCTGAGCCAACAAGACACTGGCTCGGTGGGAACCGGTCATGCAAAGCGGATCAACGGCCACACTCCCTGTCCTCGAACGGGATTCCATTCCGGAGTCTTCGCGAAACGCACCGCCGGAACTGTTTACTGACTTGTTCTCGGAATTATCCGACGAAACACGCAGCTTTCTGGCGGAATCTGACGTCGCGACGCTCGGTATCAAGACCGATGCCGGTGCTCCGCAACACGCTCCCAAAGCGCCGCAGACGTTGAAGGACAGCGGACTGAGCCGAATGCAAATTTGTGAGTTGATCCTGAAACAGATTTATCTGCACGGGAACCTGCTCGGAGTTGATATCGCGAAGAATGCTCGATTGCCGTTCAATCTGATTGACGAAAGTCTGCGATTCCTCAAGGACGAGAAGTGCATCGAAGTCTCATCGGGCGACTTCATTGGGCGCGCGTCATATCGCTTCAACTTGACTGATCTCGGGCGCACACGGGCGCGTGAAGCATTCGAGCAATGCCGCTACGTAGGCCCAGCTCCGGTGCCGCTGGAGGCGTATGTTGCACAGTGCAAGTTGCAATCGGTTGCGGGAATCAAATGCGATTCCGAACGATTGCTGGAAGCATTTCACGGAATGATCGTTGGGCCGCAATTGCTTGATGAACTCGGACCGGCCGTGTGCAGCGGTCGTTCGATCTTCATTTACGGGCCGCCGGGAAACGGCAAGTCGCTGGGTGCACGCGGGCTGGGTAAATTTCTTAACAAATACGGAGGCGACATTTACGTTCCGTATGCTGTGCTGACCGAAAATAGCATCATCACGATCTTCGATCCGACGATTCACACCGTAACCGACAATCATGACTCTGAAAGTCTGGGCGCGCGAGAATTAGGGACCGGTGATCAACGACAGAAGCTCGAAGGGGCCGTCGATCTTCGCTGGCGGCGAGTCCGTCGTCCGGTCGTGATCACAGGCGGCGAACTGACGCTGGATCAGCTTGAATTGCGCTACAACAAAGTCAGCAATTTCTACCAAGCCCCGGTGCAGATGAAGGCGAACGGCGGCGTCTTCTTGATTGATGACTTCGGTCGGCAGATCGTGAGTCCCAAAGACTTACTCAATCGCTGGATCGTGCCGCTCGAAGAGCGGATCGACTATCTGACATTGGTCACCGGGAAGAAGTTTTCGGTGCCCTTTGAGTTGTTGATCATCTTCTCGACGAACCTTGATCCACATGAACTGGTCGATGAAGCGTTCTTGCGCCGAATCCGCCACAAGATTCATATTGGGCCACCGGATCGTGCTATGTACTCGCGGATCTTCCAGATGGTGTGCGAGCAGCAGAAAGTGCCGTTCGATGAGCGGGCTGTCCAGTATCTCTTTACTAACCATTACGATCACGGTCGAACGCCAAGATCGTCAGATCCGCGAGATTTGCTAGAGATTGCCCAGTCCATCTGCCGATTCCGAAATCAGCGATTTGCGCTGTCGCAGAAATTATTGGAAGACGCGACGTCTCGATTCTTCGGCGAAGTGTGAAATGCTCTGATCTCGCAGACAAAATCATGACACAAATCCCACCGAGCTTACCTCGGTGAGGTTTGTGATGATGAGAAACATCCCGCCTCATAGCCCCTTCAAACGACCTAATCTTCTGGCAGACGCATTCGCGTCTCGCCGTACTTTATCCTCAACAAGTTCCATCGTGGGCTTGCCGACACGGAGGTGTGGCATGCAAAAAACTCACTTGGCCATCGTGGCGCTGATGTGTGTCGCACTGACAGGGTGCGCTTCATCCGGCAGCCGCTGGAATTTGTTTTCTCAGAACGACACCCGCGAAACCGCGCAGGCTCGCAGGAAGTTGAAAGACCCACGTAAGCTCGATCTCGCGTATGCGAAATGGCAGGAGCAGATCGGCAACATCACGGAAGCTCGCGAACGCTATCAAAGAGTTTTGCACGACCAGCCGCAATCTGTCGAAGCGATGTTAGGACTCGCTCGACTCGATCAGCTTGCAGGACGGATGCAAGAAGCCGAACAGGGTTACCGCAAGGCGTTGAAAGCCGCGCCGAATGACACCCTGGTACTCGATGCGCTGGGCCAGTTTTACTCGAATCAAGAAAAGTGGCCGCAGGCGATCGACACTCTGCGTCAAGCGCTGACCGCCGCTCCGAACGACAGCACGGTGCGCTTCCATCTGGCGGTCGCAATGGCCAAATCAGGCGATATCACCGGAGCCAAATCGCACTTCATCAACTCCGTGGGCGATGCCGAAGCGGACTACAACATTGGCCTGATCCTGCACGATCAAGGGAAGCTCGATCAAGCGGAGCAGCACTTTTTGCAAGCTTCGGTGAAGAAACCGACTCTTGAGCAAGCGACATATTGGCTCAATGAAATTCGAGTCGAAAAGGAAACGAAGCAGGTTCTCAGCGGCAATGCCAATCGTTCGCGACCGAATATGCAGGCTCCGACTGGAGCAATGCCGACGAGCACCAACTTCCAACCGGTGGCCGTTACCGAACATCATCTGACACCGAATGATTTGCTCGGAGTTCAACAGACTTCCGGCCAGCAAACATCGGGCATTCCGACGAACGGGATAAAATCCACTAACAACCGGAATTTGCCGTTGTCTACAACAGTTCCGCAGCGCGACACGGGAGTCAACAACCCGTTCGCAACCGGCAATCCAGGAAACCCGTGGTCCACGCTCAACACCGGCGCAATGTCTCAATCAACAGCGGCCGGAGCGACTCAGGGACTCACCGCGCAGCAACTTGAGCAGTTGCGAAATCAACGGTGATCGAGCAACACGAGTTCCATGTTATGTCGTACTTCGATCAAAACCGTGCAGCTTGGAATCGGCTGGCGAATGGAAGTCAGTTTGCAAAGCTGGCTTCGGATGAAGAATGCCAAACGCCGTTAGCAACGCTCGATAGCCGTGGCTGGTTGCCGAAGAGTGTCTCTGGCTTGAATGTACTTTGCCTCGCTTCGGGTGGCGGTTGGCAGTCAATCCTGTACGCGGTTGCTGGAGCAAATGTCACGGTCGTGGACCTCAGCCCGGAAATGCTTCTGCTTGATCAACAAGAAGCGGCCAAGCGAGGCGTTAACGTCCGCACGATCGAAGCGTCGATGGACGATTTGCCAATGCTGGCGGATACGAACTTTGACATCGTGCATCAGCCGGTCAGCACGTGCTACGTACGTGATCTCAGCCGCGTCTATCGAGAGATTGCTCGGTTACTGCGTGACGGCGGTCTTTACATCAGTCAACACAAGCAACCAACAAGCTTACAAATTTCGCATCGCGATGAGCAGGACCGTTACACGATCGGTGTCGAATACTACCACGAAGGTCCGCTGCCTCGCGTTGACGATGACAGCTATCGCGAACGCGGTGCGATTGAGTTCTTACACCGCTGGGATGACCTCATTGGCGAACTGTGTCGCGCAGGATTTGTGCTTGAAGACCTCCGCGAACCATTCAGAGCCGATCACAATGCGCCGCCCGGCCATTTCGGACATCGAGGTCGCTTTATCGCTCCCTACGTTCGCTTCAAAGCACGACGCTTGGCACGAGAGTTGTCGCCAAAGACCGAATCGCGAATCTGGATTCCCGATTGACCAACTTTGCGACCCGATCTTTCGAACAACAACGCTTGCTCAATGACGCCCATGTTTCGTAGCAGAAAATCGCGTTGCGAAACCAACATGCACAATGCTGGTGCTTTACTCGGCGTTTTCTGTCAATTGAATCTCGCGCCGATCACCAACCGATTCACGAACCCTCGCAACAATTCAATCGTATGATCAAACTCCGCTTCTCGCGATGACTCACCGAACTCACGATGAATTGCGAGACTATTCCAGGAGTCAAATCATGACTGAGCCGTTTGCCGTATCCGCAGGCGATGCGCAACAAGAGATCGCGACGTTACCCGTGTTGATTTGCTTCGTCGATACTGAGCAGCGATACCGCTTCAACAACGGCGCGTGGGTCGATTGGTTCGGGATGCCGCCGTCAGTGTTGGCAGGGAAACCGGTGGTTGAGGTGATTGGCGAGTCGCGATATTGCGTCGTCCTACCGTTCATCGAACAGGCATTGGCTGGCCGACAGGTTGCGTTTGAAACGCTCATTCTGACTGTTGATGGAAATCTGCGGCAGGGACAAGTTGTTTACGTTCCGCAATCGGGAGCGGACGGCAAGATCACTGGGTTCTATGCGCTGGCCACGGACATCACCGCTTGGAAACGCAGTCAGCAAGCGGCGAAGGACTCGCAAGCGTTATATCAATCGCTGGTCGATCATTTGCCGATGTGCATTCTGCGGAAGGATCGCGAAGGACACATCACGTTTGCGAACAAAGAGTTCTACAAATACAGCGGAAAGACCGAGGAGGCGATTCTCGGCAAGACAGACTTTGACTTTTATCCGCAAGAACTCGCCTCGAAGTATCATCGCGATGATTTGAAGGTCCTCGATCAAGGAGACAGCATCAGCGATATCGAGGCGCACCGCACTCCGGCAGGCGAGCAGAAATACGTACAAGTTTTGAAAAGTCCGGTTCACGACGCCGCTCGACAGATCATCGGTGTGCAGATCTTGTTTTGGGACGTCTCGGATCGAAAACTAGCTGAAGAGCACGTGCGGGAAAGCATGGCACGCAAGCGAGCTATCTTCGACGCGGCACTCGACTGCATCGTCGTAGCGGATCAACAAGGCAGGATCATCGACTTCAATCGTGCAGCGGAAAAAACGTTCGGGCATCGCCGCGATGATGTGCTCGGTCAAAACATGGATGACTTGCTGTTTCCCAAAGAAACACGCCGCCGTGCTCAAGATAACCGAGAACGATACGAGCATTCACAAGAAGAAGGTTCGATGATCGGACGCCGCTTGGAAGCGACTGCCATCCGGAAGAATGGCGAAATATTCGATGTTGAAACAGCAATGCAGGCGATCCCGCTCGAAGGAAAAACGGTCTTTGCCATTTTCTTGCAGGACATCACCGTTCGGAAGCGTGCTCAAGAAGAACTGGCCGCCAAGAACAAAGACCTGGAGACACTGCTGTATGTCACGTCGCACGATCTGCGTGAACCGCTGCGGTCGATCGAGAGTTTTGCTCGTTTGGTCAAAGACCGTTACGCCGACAAGTTAGACGACAAAGGGAAAGACTTCTTGCAGCGGATCACTGATGGTACGAAGCGACTCGATCGATTGATCGAAGACGTACTAATGCTGTCGCGCGCTCAGCGTACTCACGAACCGGTCGCTGACCTCTCGTCCGCTGACCTCGTGGCCGAAGTCCTCAAGCAACTCGAAGGCAAGATCGAAGCCACTCAAGCTCGCATCATCGTGAATGACAATCTGCCGACACTCAAGGTAGATCGACGCTGGGCTCGCCAAGCGGTCTACAACCTCGTGGCCAACGCACTGAAATTCACAAAACCTGGCGAGCATCCCGACATCGAGATTACGGCCTATTCACCTCAAAGCGGCGAGCGAGAAGGACTTGGCCTAGAAGTTCACGATCGAGGCACAGGAGTCAACGCCGACGATGCCGAACGCATCTTCGGTCTCTTTCAACGAGCAGTCGGCCAACAGATCGAGGGGACGGGCGCTGGTCTCGCTATCGTGCAACAAGTCGCCGTCCGTCACGGCGGCAATGCCTGGGTCCGTCCTCGCGACGGCGGTGGAAGTGAGTTCGTCGTCTGCTTTGGATGAGCCTCAAGATCAACATCTATCGCGACCACTGGCGTTCGCCCGATGCGTCCTTCGTTGCTATGTTGCAGGCGCGTACCTGATGTTGAAGGACGCGTTCGCCAACAAAAGAGAGTCACTCCATGTTGTCCGCTGTTGACCAACAAAAACAGAACTCCGGAATGCTTCCTCCCTTTGAGACGGCGGAACTTCCGGAGCCGTTACCGTTTTCGATCCGCAACATGTTCAAAGTGATTGGTCCGGGAGCGATCTTATTAGCGGCGTCGATTGGTGGTGGCGAATGGTTGATCGGGCCAGCGACGGTGATCAAGTACGGCGCGGGAGTTTTGTGGATCGCGACAGTGGCGATCGTGTTGCAAGCGATCTTCAATCTCGAAGCGATTCGATACACGCTTTATACCGGTGAGCCAGCAATCAGTGGCATCATGCGACTCCGTCCGGGATGCCGGTTTTGGGGTGGGGCGTATGTGTTGCTAACGGCGTTTCAGCTCGGCGTTCCGGCACTGGCGCCAATGTGTGCGACAACAATCTTTTCCGCGTTTTCGGGAAGAATGCCGGGTGATGTTGATGCGACAACAGGATTGAGTTCAGACACACAAGTGCTGATGTGGGTCACTTACGGAGTCATCTTGATAACTCTGCTGATCTTGATGTTCGGCGGCACGATCGAACGGATGCTCGAATGGGCCTCGTGGGGAATGATCGCTTACATCTTCGTGTTTCTGATCGGAGTTAATGTTTGGTTTGTGCCGCTGGAGATTTGGCGGAGCACGTTGGTCGGTTTCTTCAGCTTTGGGACATGGCCGGAGAATTTTGAGCCGACAATGATGGCCGCATTTGCTGCCACTGCGGGATCAGGTGGGATTGGAAACCTCGCGATTTCGAATTGGGTACGTGATAAAGGTTTCGGCATGGGTGCAGTCGTCGGTGCGATTCCGAGTGCTGTCGGGGCGAAGGAGATTCGGCTCTCACACGTCGGCAAAGTCTTCGTGATCACGGCGGACAACTTACGGCGTTGGCGTGTGTGGTGGCGATACGTTGTGCTCGATCAAATCTGGTTATGGGCGCTTGGCTGTGCAATGGGGATGTTTTTGAACGTTAACTTAGCGCGCGCGATCATTCCTCATGGCACCGATCTCGGAAAGATCGGTGCGGGCGCGTTTCAAGCTCGATATCTCGCCGACCATTATTGGTCGGGCTTGTGGATGCTGGGACTGCTCAATGGATTTTGGATTTTGTTCTCGACCCAGTTGGGGAACACCGACGTCTTAGTTCGTACGATCACCGACACGCTGTGGACTGCTAGCAGCCGAGTCCGCTCGTGGCGCGACGGACAGATCGCTCGCGTCTATTACGGCTTGCTGTTTCTCTTCACGGCATGGGGATTGATTGCCGTGCATCTCGGTTCGGCGATGCAGCTTTTCAAATATCTAGGAACGATGGCTGGCGTCGTTTTGTCGATCGCGGCCGTCCAACTCTATCTGGTCAACACACGGCTGTTGCCTCCAGAACTGAGACCAAGTTGGTGGCGACGGGCGGCGCTGCTGCTCTGCTCGGCGTGCTATGCGACGACCTCTGCAATCGCAATTTGGGCAATGGTGAAGGATCTGATTGTAAAGGCTTAAACCTCTCGTGACTGAACCACTTGTCTCACTCAACGGCCAGCTGCTTCCCGCCACACAGGCGAGGTTGAACATTTACGATGCTGGAGTTGTCTTCGGTGCGACTGTCACCGAAATGACGCGGACGTTCCGACATCAGCCATTTCGGTTAGAGGACCACGTCGCGCGGTTGTTTCGTTCATTGAAGTCCACGCAAATGGACATCGGCATGTCGCCTGAAGAGCTCATCACAAGGTCACTTGAACTGCTCTCGCACAATGCAGGATTGATTCCCGCTGACGATGAACTCGGATTGATTCAGTTCGTCACGGCGGGCGAGTACGGCTCTTATGTTGCTTCGCGTGATGTCGTCGTACGCAGCGGCCCGACAGTCTGCATACACACGTTTCCGCTACCATTTGCTTTGTGGGCCAAACGCATGCAGTCCGGTGCGCATGTGGTGACGCCGACAATTCGGCATGTCCCGCCGCAGTGCTACGACCCGTCAACAAAGAATCGCAGCCGTTTGCACTATTACCTTGCCGATCAAGAGGCACGGCAGACTGATCCAAGAGCAATCGCGTTGCTGCTCGATATCGACGGCAATGTTGCGGAAACAAGCGGTGCAAACTTCTTGATTGTTGAACGAGGAACGATCGTGTCGCCCACCGAACGGAACACGCTTCCGGGGGTTAGCCGCACGACTGTCTTTGATCTAGCCACTCGGCTTGGCATTCCGTTTGTCGAACGAGACTTTCAACCCGAAGCAGTGTTAAGCGCGGACGAAGCGTTCTTGTCTGGTACGTCGATCTGTCTCTGTCCTGTCACGAAGATCAACGGCCAAATTATCGGGGGTGGCGAACCGGGAAGTGTCTATCGGCGGTTGATATCTGCTTGGAGCGAAATGGTCGGTGTGGACATCACTGGTCAGTTCCTCGCACGTTTGTGAAATGCCTGAAACCTCGTTGGTGGAACGGCACTCCAGAGTCGATCGGTCGGATCGAGAAACCCCACCTAAGACTCAGAAATCTCGCAGAGAAACGACAGAGCTTCTCACTTGGATTCCAGATTGGCCTTTGCGACTCGGATCATATTGAGACCGATGATCTTTTGGATTTCCTCGTCGGAGTAGCCACGTTGAACGAGACCGACGGTGAAGAGCGGCCAGTTGGTCCATGCCAGCGACTTCAAGTTCGGATATCGTTTGGCGTCTTCCGCTGGAGGAAGAAAGGCATCGTCGGGCCAGAGTGCTTCGTAACGCGGACGACGTTTGGGACGTGACGGCACCTTCTTCATTTCGAGGGCATCATTTCGCGAGCGATAACCGATGTCCGTTCCAATGCCGACATGATTAATACCAAACCTTTTCACGACGTAATCAATGTGGTCCAGCAAGGCCGCAATGTCGCCGGTACGGCCCAGGAAATGTGGGATCGCACAAATACCGACCAGTCCGCCGCCATCGACAATCACTTGGATCACTTCATCAGGTTTCGCTCGAATGTGGTGTTGCAGCGCGGCACAGGTCGTGTGGCTGGCAACCATTGGCTTGGATGAGACCTTTGCCGATTCCAAACTCGTTCGCCAACCACTGTGAGCCACATCAACGATGACGCCAACTCGATTCATCTCTGCAATTGCTGCGCGACCGAGATCGCTGAGGCCGCCGTTTGCCGTTTCAGCACAGCCATCACCGAGCACATTCCGGCGGTTGTAGGTCACGTGCATCATTCGAATGCCGAGTTCGTAGAAGATTCGCACGTAACGAAGTTCGTCTTGCACAGTGGCTGCGTCACCAACGATTGGGATTCCATTACCCGTGAAGTAGAGGCACCGCCGACCTTGCTGCTTTGCCGTGACGATGTCGTCGGGCGTCACGGCTTTACAGACGATTTCTCGCAAGTGATCGGTCGCGAACGTGAACCGCGACAACCGCTTCAGCAATCTCAACGGAGCAGAACCCTCTTCGCCTGCGTTCTGAAACACGCAGGTTACACCCGATGCTTCCCAAGCTTGTAAGTACTCCGCTCGCTCAACGACATCAGTGACGTATCGCGTCATTCGCATGTCTTCTTCGAGGTCTTGCAGCTCGATGTCGGATGCACCTGATTGCATCGCGTCCGCCAAGCGATCTCCGTCAACCGCCGCATTCGGCGAAAAACCATAAACATCAAAGACGACCGACTCTGCATGCAGGGCTAGGCCATGCTCCAACTCGCGAGCACTTGGCTTCAACACGCTCATGCCCAACGCGCGAGCCTGCTCGATGACCTCATTCGGCTGTGATTGAAAGCCGCTGCCAACGTTCGCTCGATTGAGCAACACGCAAGTAGCTCCGGCACTCGCTAGAAATTGACGACGAGAGAGGGGATCAGTGGTCATGTTCCGGCTCCCTTCGATCTGATCGCGATAGTCAGCAAGAAGTGGATGACCTCAATTACTCTTCAGTCGTGCCACGTTTGACGAGCGTGACTTGATTGCCTCGGTCGTTGAAGCTGATCTCATCCATGAACGACCGCATCAGCAGAATGCCGCGACCGCTGGGCTTTTCGAGGTTTTCGAGATCGCAGGGGTCTGCCAACTTCGCCGGATCAAAGCCAGGGCCTTCGTCACGAATGACGTAACGCGCTTCGTCGCGTGAGAGACGCACATCAATGAAAAGGCGGCGGTGCAGGTACGGCTCCTCTTGGCAGCGTTGTCGAGCGGTCTCTTCAAAAAGATTTGGATCGCTCTCCTTGAGGTCAGAACTCACTTCGAGATTGCCATGATATAGCGCATTGAGCAACGCCTCTTCGACAGCGATGCCAACTCGCAACCGATCCACTTCATCAACTAAGCGGACACAGCGTGATGTGTGCTGCAAGTACTTGCAGAGCGAATGAACCATGCTGAGGTCGTTATTGAGTACGAACGAAAACTCATTGCTTGTCATGCGGTGCATCAGGCGTGACTGCGTTCGGTTTTCGTCAGACGAGTCGAGGACTTGATGGACGATTTCTAAGAGTTCTTGAGGCAGACGACGTTTCGCGACATAACTAGCCGCTCCCTTTTCGAGAGCCTGAACAGCGATCTCTTCGCTGCCACGAGCGGTCATCAGAACGACTGGCGTGAGTGGAAAGTCGGCTCGCACTGCTTCGACGAGTTGCAACCCGTCCATTTCATCCATTTGCAAATCGGTCAGGACGAGGTCCACTGCTTGCTGCTTGAGCATGTCGATCGCGTCGCGACCGTTGGTGGCCAGCAAGATTTGAAATCCGCCGTCCTTTTCCAACAGCCCTGATGCCAAACGGCGGTCAACGGCGGAATCATCAACAATTAGAACGGTGTGCTGTGAACGGCGCATATCACTCAGTTACCTTTGAGCAGCTTCAGTGACTTTTTAGAAAGTGACGAACTTCAGCAAGACCATTCTCAAGCTCTGCGCTGAACATTGCAAACAAGCGCAAGGAATCTTCTGGATTTCCCGCTTTGCAGGCTTCCTGGACTCTTTTGGCGGATTCGAGGATTTCCCCCTCAAA
>JAPLNX010000101.1 GCA_026400935.1 Planctomycetia bacterium
AACCGAACTTTCAGAGACTTCAAGCCAACTCACACCGCTTCTGACCAGGAACCAAGACCAGCCGCTGCGGCAGTCCCGTCGCCAGAAACCAACGCGAACCAAACCATCAAGCCCCTCAGCAAAAACCGGCTCGCGGGAAAAATGAACTGGATCCGCTTTTAGAAAAAACTCACAGCCTCTTCGGGTTAGTGTGGGGTTCGACCTCCGCTCGCGTGTACCAGTCGATGAGCTTCGGGATTTCCCCCAATTGTGCAAGCGTCCGGACTCGGCTCCGAAAACCAAGCGTCCCGAAGATCGGAGAGTACCCGTGATGGTGATCGGCGATCGCCAAACCCTGAGCGACATCCTCAGGCAACAGCGCCGTGCGATCGCGACTGGCCGCCAACCACCGAGCGATCCAATGCGTCGCCGGAAAAATCAACGCCAGACTTTGAAACCCTTCGACGATCGGAATCCCGTAATACGCCGCGCCGCAGAAATGCAGACCCTGAACCTTCACGCGAAAGTAGCGAGTCCACAGTTCTTCGCATTCCGCCGGAAAGCCAAACGGTTGTTCGAGTGACCCGAACGGAACTTCGCGAAAGATCGACTGCAATGACGGCACGTTGCCCGTCCCGCGAGCGAATCGCGTCGCCGCTCGAAACAGCATCCAGCGTCCACGCCAGCCGGCCGACAAATCCGCCGCCGTGTCTTTGCGAGCGTACTGCGCGACCAACAACCGGAACTGCACGCGAGCGACTGCACTCGGTTCCGCGCTGCTTCCCGTTTCGTTCGGCAACTCGTCGTCGGCCGCTTGTCGAACGAGATCCAGAAACTCGGTCAGCCGCGCGCCCGATAGCTTCTCGAACCGAGCTTGCTCCACCAGATTCAACCAGAACAACGTCCGCTTCAACTTCAACGCGATCGGCACACCGGGTGTCGCCAGCGAGGCGTCAATCGCCTCGACGAATCGCAGCGCA
The DNA here is from genome assembly GCA_026400935.1 of Planctomycetia bacterium. Classification (GTDB taxonomy): domain Bacteria; phylum Planctomycetota; class Planctomycetia; order Planctomycetales; family Planctomycetaceae; genus SXKJ01. The sequence continues at coordinate 960 of JAPLNX010000101.1, forward strand.
TCCGGCCAATCAACCCGTTCGCGTGCGGAGATCAGCGGCGGCGGCATCTTCTCGTACCCGTCGGGGACGACTGCTCGCGCAAGCCGTTTTATCTCGTCGGCGTTCTGACTCATCGTCCGGCCACGATTCGCCACGACCGACGGGCAACTGAAGCGCAGACTGACCGTCACCTTCTTACCGGCGGGATGAAACGCATACGGATAAATGCGACACGGCAGCGGCTTCGCCGCCTCGCCGAACTTCGCGTGAATGCGACACAAACCTTGCTCGTTGAGAAAGACACACGCTCCGTCCGCTTGATGAGCCAGCCGATACCGCTTCGCCCACGGCGGCCCGGCGTGCCATTCGAACAAAGCGTTACCGGTCGGCGTTCCGTCCTGCTCGGTCCAGCCTTGCGACAAAATGCGCTGCCACTCTTCCTCGGTCACCTCGATCGCGTGCTGCCGACAACAGCCGCCGCAGTTATGACAACTCCAGTTCTGAATCGTCGGCAATGTCAGCGAAAGGGCCATCGTTATCGGCACCTGTCTCGCGGTGACTACTTCTTCGTGGCCGCCACCATCGACGCCGCGAATTCACCGACTTCACGAATCACGTCGCTTGCCGAGGCCGAACCGTTCGCGATCCGCTCCAAATGCCGCACGATCGCCGAGCCGACAATGATCCCATCCGCCAAACCCCGCAGCGTGTCGACCTGCTCGGGCTTGCTCACGCCGAAGCCCACCGCTAACGGCAGGTCGGTCTTGCCGTGCAGGCGTTTGAGTTGACCGGACAACTCGACGGGAAGTTGATCCCGCGCACCGGTCGTCCCAGCGGTCGAGATGCAATACACGAAGCCGCTCGCCGTCCCCACGATGCGATCTTCACGCTCGGAAGTCGTCGTCGGAGCCACCAACTGAATCGCGTCCAAGCCGTGACCGCGAATGATGCTCGCCACTTCCGCCGCTTCGTCCGCAGGAAGATCGGGAATGATCAGCCCCGAAAACCCGGCCTCTTTCGCCCGTGCCACGAAAGCCGTTGCTCCCATGCGAAAGACAATCGCATACGAGACCATCGCCACTAACGGCGGAATGATCGAGCCACCAAGACCGCTCGTGAGTTGTTGAATCCCCGCGAAGATCTCGTTGACGTGCACCCCGCGCGACAACGCCCGCGTGTAACTCGCTTGAATCACCGGCCCATCGGCAATCGGGTCACTGTACGGAAACCCGACTTCAATCAGATCGACTCCGCGGCTCGCCAGTTCGCGGATCAACGCCATCGACGTCGGCACGTCCGGATCGCCGACGGTGACGAACGGCATGAACGCCATGTGGCCTTGCGTCTTGAGTGTCGCGAATGCGGCTGCGATGCGAGTCGGTTGAGTCATGACAAAACTTCGTCGCCGGCCTTGCCGACATCCAGAATGCTGAGCAGGCCGGAAGAGAACACAAAATTCTTCTGATTCAGATGCTGAAAGTCGCCGGTCTGCTCGACGTGCGAAAAGATGATTTCGGCTTCCGCCACCAACCGACTTCCCACGTGAGCCGTCACTTCGACCGAGCCCCCTTCGGGACGGTCGTCCATCAGCCTCGCCTTGTAAGTGATTGTGTCACCGGGAACGACCCAGCCGTGATAAGTCACGACTGGCACCTTCGCCAAAATCACAATGTGTTCGAAGTGATGTTTCTCACCCAGCAAAATCCCGCCGGTCTGAGCCATTCCTTCCAACATCAACGACGCGGGCATCACCGGAAATCCGGGGAAGTGGTCATGCAGATGCTCTTCCGCGAGAGTCACGTTCTTGATCGCTGTCGCGGACTGACCGCTTTGAAATTCGGTGAAGCGATCAATCCAAAACCAGCGCATGACCAAAGCCTTTGGAATGCTGCGGCGTCGGGCCGCCTTCCGTGAAATCTAAGTCAGACGAAAACTCGAACAAAACAATGAACAAGAAACGGTGTGTTAAATACCGCCCAAGTTACACCGCCAGTTTGTTCTTCACAAAGTTCACAAGCATTTGAACGGTAAACATGTCACGCATGTTCTCAACTTTCGGATCCAGAGAGAACTTCTCCAGGTCAAAGTGCGGCATCCGCTGCTTGAGTGAAGCCAAACCTTCTGTTGTTACAAGCCCATCTTTGACGAGGCCCGAATCAGAGGAAGCGAGATCTTCCGGGAACAACTCGCCACGAGGGATCTTGATGCCAAAGTTCTTCTCCAGCCGGAACACAATGTCCAAGAAGTCGATTGATTCGGCTCCCAGATCGGCTTCCAAACGAGACTCAAGAGTGACTTCATCGTCGTCGACTCCCAGAGCGTCAACCAACGTGTCCCGGACTTTTACGAAGATATCTTCAGGCGTCATACCAACCTCTCCCGGGCATTTCACGCGAACGAACTCAACGAGATCATCCGCCCGATTCAGCCCTGATTCGTACTTCTCACGTATTAGAACACGGCTACCGGCTCCGCGAGCCAACCGGCAACCAACCCACTATTGAGTCCTGCGTTTGATCATTCTCAAACAACCGACAAACTCGTCAGCCATTTGCGAACGACCCATCGCGAGGGTTTTACGCTATTTCAACTCTAATCACATCCCAGCGCCCAACGTCAGTCCGCCGTCGATAGTGAGCACGTTGCCCGTCACATACGACGCACCTTCGCTGGCAAAGAACAGCACCGCATTCGCAATGTCCTCCGGATTACCCAAACGGCGTGCCGGAATCTGCTTCTTGATCGTCTCTTCAGCTGCATTGCGGATCGCTTCAGTCATGTCCGTCGAAATGAACCCCGGGGCTATCGCGTTGCAAGTGATACCACGTCGGCCCAACTCGTTCGCCAAGCATCGTGTGAAACCTTCGATTCCACCTTTACTCGCCGCGTAGTTGGCTTGCCCGGAGTTCCCAAAGTTTGCTGCGACACTGGAGATATTGATGATCCGCCCTTGCCTAGCAGACATCATCGTCCTGGTCACCGCCTGAGAATAATTAAACACACTATTGAGGTTCGCATTAATGACCGCCTGCCATTGTTCGAACGACATTGTTGCCAGCAAGCCATCTTTGATGATTCCGGCATTGTTGACCAATACGTACACGCCGCCCCATTTTTCGACAATCTCTTCTACGAGCTTATCTGCAGCAGCTTTGTCAGCGGCATCCGCTTGATAGGCAACGACCTCGTGCCCTTCGCCCTTGAGTTCACTCAGCAAGGATTCGGCGGCAACAGAATTTGAGTGATAGGTGAAAGCCACCTTCGCACCGGCCCGCACGAGCGCTTGTACAATCGCCTTACCGATACCTCGGCTTCCGCCGGTGACTATTGCTGTTTTTCCCGCCAAACTCATGTTGAACCTCAAGCTCCTGACGTCGAATCTACTGGCCTTCGGTCGTTAACAACAACCGTTTTTACTCGAACTTGTTCCGTCCCAAATCTGAGTAAACTGCTGTCGTAGTTGAGCAATTAATTGTTCGTCGGATTTTTCCAAACTTGGATTTTGATCGCGTAGATTGAATCGCTTCAAAGTAATTTTGGCGCTTACGGCCGATCGGCCATCAACGCTTCCTTCTCCTTTGAAAGTGCATTCAGAATCGTCGATTTTGTGAATCGTGGATGTGACTGTCAGCGATTTACCAGGCGTCACAAAGTTGTTGAACTTCAACGCCTTTGCCTGCTTGAGCAAGATCGTGCTGAATCGAAAATCTTCTGTGTGTCGTAACAGCCAGGCACTGGCTTGCACCAGCGACTCGACCATCATGACTCCCGGCAAGACGGGAAATCCTGGAAAGTGGTCCTGAAGATATTCTTCCGCCAACGAGACATTTTTGACGGTTGTGATCGACTTCCCCGCTTCCAGGGCGACGATCCGATCAACCAAGAAAAACTTCATTTGACCTCTACTCCCGCACTTCCGCTCAAAACCGAAGGGGCGGAGTATATTGGCCACCGGACAGTGCCTCAAGCCAGTCTCCCAAGTGTAGGAAGTCGGGGATGGTGGCATCGAAATCAGCAAGCTGCTATTGATCCGATAACAATCATCATGGCCGTGTTTGAATGGAATCCCGCCAATGTCGTCATCGCCTCAGGCCAATCAGCCGTTGTCGATAAAAGCCAAGCGAGCGATTGAATCTGCGCAAGGCTACTTGTTGCTCGAATTGCCCAACGCCGCCTTACGCGAACTGCGGTTGTTCGTTATCGCTACTGAAACGCCCCTAGTTGCACATCAACTGAGAGGCGATGCATTGCGGATGCGTTCAGATTTCGCCGACGCATTGAAGAGTTTCGAGATCGTCCGAGCAGAGAAAGAGGACGACATCGGCTTGCTGATGGCGATGGCATGGTGCTTTAAGCGAATTGATCGACTTGATAAGGCGATTGACGCAATGAAGCACGCCTATGACTGTTCTCCGAAAGAGGCCGTCGTGCTTTATAACCTCGCATGCTATTACTCACTCGCAGGAGAAAAAGTCGAGGCGCTTTCTTGGTTAGGCAGAGCAATTCGCTTAGATGCCAGCTTTCGAGACCAAGTGGCTAAGGAAACCGATTTTGATCCGATTAGAAGTGACCCGGACTTCCAATACCTCATGCAACTGGCTGAGCCGAAACCGTCCAAGAAGCACTAGATGCCAAAACTGCTTGCGGAATCGAGAAAGCCTATGCCAGGTTGTCGTCGTCCATCTGACTGCAAGCTGACATCCGCTCGACAACCCACGAACTGAGTCTCCAGTACTCAGCGATTACCTGATTCACCACAACGGAGTTGCCATGTCTGCCTCATTTAATAGTCTTTCGCTGCCGCCAGATGCAGTCCTTTCTCCCGTCAAAATTCTTAGCAAAAAACAACGGAGAGTGCTCGGAGTGATGGTGGAAAAGGGAATCACGACCCCTGAATATTATCCGATGACATTGAAAGGGTTGACGGCTGGCTGCAATCAAAAGAACAACCGCTCGCCGCTGTCGGATTACTCGGAAGACGATATCGCCGCGACGATCGACGAGTTACGTGAAATCGGGCTTGCCGCTGTCGTTCACACTGAATCGGGACGCACTGAGCGGTTTCGACATTATGTCCGCAAACAGTTCCCGTTCAACGAGGCGCAATTGGCGATCATGACTGAGTTGTGGTTGCGTGGCATACAAACACTTGGTGACTTGCGAGTCCGTGCGAGTCGGATGCACGCGATTGATTCGCTCGATCAACTGCGCGACGAACTGACGGCCCTTGATCGACAAGGATTTGTGCGAGCAAACGGTCCGCTCGCCGTTCGTGGCGTTGAAGTCGATCACACTTTCTACAAGCCGAGCGAAAATGTGACGCTCGCGCCGCTGGCCACTGCCGATTCGGAAACGAAAGATGCTGCGTCAGAAAGATCTGGCGTCTATCGTCGTAGTGAGGCCGTGCCAATTGAATCACGCAGCGTAATGGCGGCATCTGGCTCGGGCAGTTCGGCGACAGATATTCGCATTCGGACGCTGGAAACCGCGATCGAAGAACTGAGAACACAAAACACTGCTTTGAAAGACCGTTTGCAGTCTGCCGAGCAATCCGTTTCACAACTCAGCGAGTCGATGCAGTCACTCCGTCGAGAACTTGGATGTGGCTGACAAAAAAAAGAGAGAACAACGGAATGGCAAGCGATTCATCGCTGGTTCCGTTGAATGTGACTCCACCGAACAAACCGCACAGGGAAGTCGCCCGTGCAACAGTCGCGCCTTACCTTGCCAGCGATTTAACCGCACATAATTCCGCACCACTGGCGGCTTCTGTGGCTGTTTGACCGTTTGAGTCGGCGGCGGTTTCCGTTGCGAGCTTGTCGAGGTACGTGCGGAGGTAATCTACAGTCTCATCAACTGTGTCCGCTTGAATTAGCAATAGATCCCCAGGGTTCAGCGTTGAAAGCGCTCGCTCGACCGCCTTGACCGCACCAGAGATTTCTTCAATCTGCTTAGTACGAAGTTTTGAGGCTTCCGCAGATTCGATTCCTTGACGGATCAGGCGAATAATCTCACCCGGCGCGCGGCCGCGAAGGTAGTGATCCTCGTACAGAATAACTCGATCAAACGACTCGCCGAGCAGTTGACCTTGCCGCTGCATATCGACATCGCGCCGATCACCGGCTGTCGAATACACAACGGTACGATGTGAGTGCGGGTAATTCTTCAAAGCGTCAATGAGAGCCAACAGCGCTGAGCTATTGTGGCCGTAATCGACGATCACTTTGCAGCCCCGAATTTTCAACACGTTGAAGCGGCCGGGTGATGCATCCAGGTTTGCAGCAAAGGACTCAACGCGTGCTCGAATCGTGTCGAGTTGAATACCCAAACCCCATGCCGCAGCAATCGCACAGAGCGAATTTTCGACCTGGAAACCGATCTTGCCCGCATGCGTTAACGGAATGTGGTCGAGCGACACGAGCGGTTCTTCTCTTAAACCCTCGGCAAGCACAACGTGGTTCTCCTTTACGAAGATGGCCCGGCCTCCTTTCGCACGATGTTCGGAGATAACCGGATGCTGACCATCAATCGCGAAGAAAATGACCTTCCCTTTGCATTTGGGAGCCATCGCAACGGTGTGCTCATCCGTTGCGTTGAGAACGGCGTAACCGGTCGGGGGGACGACATCAACGATAACTCGCTTAACCTGTGCGAGCTTCTCAAGTGTTTCGATATCAGACAGGCCGAGATGATCTCCTTCACCGATGTTGGTCACGACAGCGACATCGCAACGATCGAAACCGAGCCCCGCTCGCAAAATTCCGCCACGAGCGGTTTCCAATACCGCCATTTCGACTTCCGGATTCATTAGCACATTGCGAGCGCTCAGCGGTCCGCTGCAATCGCCATTGTCGATGCGACGATCGTCAATGTAGATACCGTCAGTGCATGTGTGAGCGACGGTTGCTCCAGTCCCTTTCAGAATGTGAGCCGTGAATCGAGTCGTCGTTGTCTTTCCGTTAACGCCTGTAATTGCCACGATTGGAATGCGACCGTTCTCCCCTTCCGGGAAGAGCGTACTGATAATCGCTTCGCCGACCGGGCGAGACTGACCGTCCGACGGAGCAAGGTGCATTCGCAAGCCTGGAGCTGCGTTGACCTCAACAACCGCACCGGTTCCTGACACGCAGGGTTCAGCAATATCAATCGCGACCACATCTATTCCGGCTACGTCGAGACCCACCATACGAGCGGCTTCGACTCCTCGTGCGATCCAATCAGGATGCACCTTATCGGTGACATCGACCGCGGTTCCGCCCGTACTGAGATTTGCATTGCGGCGGATTAGGACTCGCTGACCAGCAGCAGGAACGGAATCAGGCGTGAAACCTTGCTCCTTGAGCACGACCATCGCAGCATCGTTGACGTGAATTTTGCTGAGCACCGTGCCGTGATGTTCGCCACGTCGCGGGTCTTGATTGACGAAGTCAATCAATTGCTGAATCGAGTGCAGTCCGTCGCCGATGACGTTAGCTGGTTCGCGTCGCGCTGCGGCGACCAATTTGCCACCGATCACCAACAAACGGTAATCACAACCGGGAATGTATTTCTCGACGATCACTGACGAGCTTTCCTCGTAGGCAATCTCGTAAGCACGCACGACTTGCTCTTTCGTCGAAAGATTCGTCGTCACTCCGCGACCTTGATTGCCGTCTTGAGGTTTGACGACAACTGGTACTCCGATTTCCTCCGCCGCTTCCCACGCATCGTCTGCCGATTCAACTGGTCGACCTTCCGGCACGGGAACTCCGATGCCGGACAGTAAATCGCGAGTGAGGTTCTTGTCTTGAGCGATCGCCTCGGCGATCGCAGTCGTGCGGTCGGTTTCCGAAGCCAGAATTCGCCTTTGTTTGCTGCCATAACCAAACTGGATCAAACTTCCCTTGTTGAGTCGTCGGAATGGAATGCCTCGCGCACGGGCTGCGTTCACAATCGCCTTTGTACTGGGGCCTAGCCCGATGTCTTGAGCTAGTTCTTTCAGTTTTTCGACTTCTGCGGTGACGTTGAAATCCCGGCCTTCAGCAGCAGCCAAAATCAGTTCACGAGCGACCTTCATGGTCTCGCGGCAGACATCTTCTTCGATGTACTCGACCGCGACTTTATAGACGCCATCTTCGTTGGTTTCGCGAGCACGTCCGAACCCGACTTCGTGACCCGCAAGCGTCTGCAACTCAATCGTTACGTGCTCTAGTATGTGGGCGAGATAAGTTCCGCGACGCAGCCGCTGAAGGAATCCACCACGCTCACCGACGCTGCAACGATGCTCGATCATCGTCGGAAGCCAAGTTATCAAGCGGTCGTTAAAGCCAGGTATTTCCTCAGACGACCGATCTTTGTATTCGCCGAGGTCAACCCAGGCTTCCAAAACCGGAAAATTTGCCCAAACGTTCGGACCACGAAGTGTCTGAACTTTTCTGAAATCCATGATTCCTGCGCTTAGCCCCATCTTGGGGCTGACTCAAAGTGTGTAAATGACGGCGTGATAGCGGGAAGGCAGGCTTTGAAATCTCGATGAGTTATCGGCTAGATGACAGCAAAGCTTGTTGGGATTGAATGCTGTCAAACGACAAACTTCATCGAACGGGAATTAGCGGCAATCAATGAGTGTCTGCAAATGCGCGTTTGAAGAACTCATGAGAGCAATCGGGCGAGAGTCAATATCTGAATTCTTTCGAGGTAGAGAGTAATTTCAGGGAGCTGACCCCTCCCGCTGGCGGGAAGCAAGCCAAATCAAGTAGCAGTGAAAGTTGACCGCAACCAAACTCACTTGCGTAGTTCCGCAGTGAAGCAACTTCAATGCCGACAGCGTCGCCAGACCGAGCTCGCGTGTTTCCAGCCAGAGAGAGGGTGGTTAGGAAGCTGTGAGATTCTGTCGGGCTATCATAATCGTGTGATGATACGCAACGAGCAAATGTTCTGCTCTAAATGAAACCTTTTCGAGGCAAGACCCGCACGTCGATGTGCCAAGCCTCACGGAAATCCTGACGGCGAGCCACCCTGCTCCCGACGGCGTTCTTCAATGAGTCGAGATTTAATCATTCTCGACACGATTATTGCAATCCTGGACCCAGCATTTTCCGAGTGGGTTCGATCGAAAAACTCGTCAAGCGCCGACTACGGAACTGATTCCTGTGCCGATTTCGCTATCATCGGCGTCCGATCGTTCTCTGGAAGTAGTCGAGCCACACGCTGACTCAATGTCTTCGGTCCCGCAAAGTCCGCCTTTTTTAGTCTGCCTCTGAGTTGTTCCATCGCCACCGGAGTTCAATGTGACCGAAAGTGTGATCAACCTTCAGCGCCACGCCGGAACTCAGCTTCCGCTCGGCGAGCATGTTCGGATGTGGGTTGAGACCGATCTTGATGCAAATTGCTTCTATGCGATCGGTTTACTCGGAGTGACAGATCGCCGAGTTGTTAGCGTCCAAACGAAGCGTAACGACGGTAGCCTGCGGCAAGTCGAACTGCTGCCACTCTCGGAAATTCTGAGTATCACCGCGAAAGAGCAAGGAGCGCTCGGTGCGATTGAAATTCAATCCAATCGAGGAACGACTCTCGTTTGGCGATATACCGTTGGCCGTTCGGTTCCCATCCACAGTTTGGTGCTGCTCATTGAGAAGCTCAAATTGGCAGATTCTGAACCGGAAGACATTGATGAGCCTGACGAATCCGAACTCGAACCGGATGCTCCGCTACCTCCGATCACCAAGTCGTTCGCAAGACTCACACAGTTTGCAAAACCGCACTTCAAGATGGTGTTGCTCGGTTTCGTCTTAACGTTAGCCGGCACTGCCGCAAGTTTGATTCCTAGTTGTGTCACCGAACCGTTGGTTGATGAGGTTCTAATTCCGTATCAAGAGGGTCGCAGTCGAGATTTGTCACTATTGCCGTGGCTGCTGGGAGGCTTATTTGGAGCCGCTGTTGTCGCCTGGTTACTTGGTTGGGCAAAAACTTGGGTATTGGCCTGGGTCAGCGAGCGAGTGGCGGCTGATCTCCGCATTAGAACCTACGCGCATCTGCAGCGAATGTCATTGGAGTTTTTCGGCGGCAAGCGGACAGGAGATTTGATCTCTCGCATTGATACCGATACCGATCGAATCTGCTACTTTATCTCAGTGCATCTCATCGACTTTGCCAGTGACGTCATCATGCTTGTGATGATCGCCGGCATCATGATTCAGAAAGACTTCTGGCTGGCACTCGTCACGTTGCTGCCGTTGCCAATCATTAGTTGGCTAATTCACGTAGTGCGAGAGAAGCTGCGTACGGGCTTCATCATCGGAAGCCGGGCATGGGCCGAAATGACAAACGTGCTCGCCGACACAATTCCTGGCATCCGGGTCGTTAAAGCCTTTGCCCAAGAGCAGCGGGAAATCGACCGTTTTCAAGTCCGTAACGACAATGTGGTCAAAGCCAACAATCGCGTAAACAAACTCTGGTCGCAGTTTAGCCCGATGGTCGTATTGCTGACGGACCTCGGCATCATGTTGATCTGGTCATTTGGTGTTTGGGAAGTGCTAAATCACGGTCTGAAAGTTGGACGACTTTCATTATTCATTGCGCTGATCACGAAGTTTTACGGACGCATTGAAGCGTTGAGCCGGCTTGTCGAACCGACTCAGCGAGCGGCCAACAGTGCTCATCGCATCTTCGAGATTCTTGATCGAGTTCCCAGCATCGCAAATCCGCCGAACCCTGTTCGACCCGGACGAGTGCGTGGCGAAGTCGAATTTCGCGATGTGCAGTTTCGCTATGGAACTCGTCCAATTCTCAAAGGAGTCACTCTCCATATTCAGCCAGGCGAGATGATCGGCCTTGTCGGTCCCAGTGGCGCGGGCAAGACGACGTTGATCAATTTAGTCTGTCGTTTTCACGATGTTTCTGAAGGAGCAATTTTGATCGACGGCACTGATGTGCGGCAGTTCGCGTTGGAAGACTACCGACGCAACATCGGCATTGTGCTTCAAGAGCCGTTTCTATTTTACGGCACGATCGCAGACAACATTGCTTACGGTCGCCCCGACGCGACTCGCGAGGAAATCATCTCCGCCGCGAAAGCCGCTCGTGCACACGAATTTATCCTGCGTCAGCCCGATGGCTACGACTCCTTCGTTGGAGAGCGAGGCATGTCCCTTTCTGGTGGCGAACGGCAGCGCATCAGCATTGCACGAGCACTGCTGATCGACCCGCGCATCTTGATCCTCGACGAAGCGACATCCGCCGTGGACACCGAGACCGAGCGCGAAATTCAGCTCGCGTTGGAAAACCTCACACGCGGTCGTACGACGATCGCCATCGCACACCGCCTGAGTACTCTTCGCCGAGCCGACCGTCTCGTTGTCCTCGAACAAGGCAGGGTCACCGACATTGGCCCTCACGACGACCTCCTTGCCCGCGGTGGGACATACGCCCGACTCCATCAAGCCCAACTTGACATGGCTCACGGCGAAGTCACTGAAGCAACCTGAGTAATCTCGGGGCAGTCGTGAATAGATTCAGACTTAGGACTCCGGAATGGCCACTCATCAACCGTTGCATTACTTCGATCCGCGAACGCTCAGCAAACTCAAGGGCTCGACGCTGAGGACTCGTGGAGTCGTGGAAGGGGCCGTCACTGGGTCACATCGAAGTCCGTTTCAAGGATTCGCAGCAGAGTTCGCGGAGCATCGCGAGTACGCACCTGGTGACGATCTGCGATATGTCGATTGGAAAATTTACGGCCGCACCGATCGAGTCTTCGTGAAGCAGTTTGAGGAAGAGACAAATTTTGCCTGCCAAGTTCTACTCGATGTCAGCGAGTCGATGCAGTATCGCTCGGATTCCGTTGAGCTTTCCAAACTCGAATATGCCAAGCATGTCGTTGCGGCAATTAGCTATATCGTCGTCAAACAGCAGGACGCAGTCGGTCTCGTCACATTTGATCGCGAGATCACTCACATCGTGCGAGCGGGAAGTCAGCCAGCGCACTGGAAGCAGATTTCTCACGTATTAGAGGAAAACGAAAGGGGAAGGGAAATGGGAAGAGTGGTTGATAGCCAATCCTCTACGTTGGTTCTCGCGGAAATTGCAGAGCGTCTACCGAAGCGAAGTGTTGTGATTTTGTTGAGCGATCTGTTTACCGATGCAAAGTCACTCATCGCGGAACTCAAGCGGTTTCAGCATCGCAAACAAGATGTACGAGTCTGGCAGATCAACGATCCTGCGGAAGAGGACTTCCCGTTTGAAGATCCGACGATGTTTCACGGACTTGAAGGTTGGGCAGATATTTCTGTTGAGCCTCGACAGTTGCGAGTTGCCTATCAACGCGAGTTCTTTTCGCATCGCGAAGCACTCCGTCGACAGTGCCGAAGTTTGAAGATTGACTTTGTCGTACTAAGAACCGACATGCCTGTCGATGTTGCGGTGAAGCGTGCCCTCGTGCCAACGTCGATGTAATCTTCACGCTTCGAGTCTGTTATCAACTGGAGTTTCGAGAGGGATCAATTTACAGCTGGTCTGGTTTGAGAGTGTCATTGGTTATTTTCAACTGCGACTTGAATTCGTTGATCGACGACTTCGGAACGAGACGTCTACTTACTTGCGGTTTTGCCGCGTTGCATTTTCTGGGGAGTCACTTGATGCGATTTTTAACCGCATGTTGGTCGGTGGCCTTGTTGATGGTTACTCAAGTGACGTACTTGCCTGCGGCGGTCACGCGGGTTGAGGTCAAGACGCGAGAGCCTTATGCGGACGGTCGTGTGTTTGACGGAATCGGGGTCTACGAGAAAGTGCGCGGCACCGTTTACTTTGCTGTTGATCCGCAGCACCCGGCGAACCAGCAGGTGATCGACTTGGATCTTGCGTCGCGGAATGACGCGGGATTGGTTGAGTTCTCAGCGGACGTCGAATGGCTCGCGCCGCAGGATTTGGCAAAGGGCAATGGGGCGGTCCTGTATGACGTCAATAATCGCGGCAACAAAGTGGCACTCAGTCAGTTCAACGGCGGAGCAGATGAGTTTTTGATGCGGAAAGGGTACGTCGTTTTGTGGAGCGGTTGGATTGCCGAGACGCATCCAGGCGGGGGACGCTTGCGACTGCAAGCTCCAGTTGCGATCGAGAATGGAAAGTCGGTTTCCGGAATTGTGCGGGCGGAAGTGGTGGTTGATGGACCGGCGGAGCGGCACACATTGTCGCAATGGGCCAATCAAGGATCTTTCGAGCCAACCGAGAGAGGCGAACGCGAGGCGGTACTGACTTGGCGTGAACGAGAAAAGGAGGCCCGCGTCGTCATTCCTCGCGTGCAGTGGCGATTTGAGAAACGTTTGGTTGAAGAGAACGGCGAGCGCGGTCAGTTGCCGCAGATCGACTTGATTGTGAGCGGTGGGTTCCGGCCGGGCTACATCTACGAGTTGGTCTATGAAGCTCAAGGCTCGATCGTGCAAGGACTCGGATTGGCCGGCATTCGAGATCTCGTTTCGTTCTTGAAACACGACACGTCGGAGAAGAACCCGCTAAGAGTTGCCATGACAAGCCCGACGCACCAGCGAGGGATTCCGAAATCGAGTACTCAAAGAGACGGTGACGACGTTTCAGACGCGAATAACCTCTCTCTTGCGCGGCGGGCTAAGGAGGCGAAGCCTGCCATGTGGCGCGCGTATGGTTTCGGCGTGTCGCAGTCCGGTCGTTGTCTGCGGCAATTCTTGTACGACGGATTCAATGCCGATGAGCAAGGTCGGCAAGTCTTCGACGGGGTGATGCCGCACGTCGCGGGAGCCGGATTGGGGTTCTTCAATCATCGTTTTGCGTCGCCCACACGACATAACGGACAGCACGACAATCACACTTTTCCGGCGGATCAGTTCCCGTTCACTTATGGGGACGAACTCGATCCGTTCACCGGTCGCGAGGAGGGGATTCTGCATCGCGATCGCGCACGCAAGACGGTCCCGAAGGTGATGCACACGCAAAGCAGCAGCGAGTATTGGCACCGAGCAGGCTCGCTGGTGCATACCGATCCGAAGGGTCAACGCGATGCAGTCATTCCGCCGGAGGTTCGCGTTTATTGTTTCGGCGGAACTCAACATGGACCGGGGAGCGGCGTCCCGGCAGCCACTCCGGGGAACGGGCAGCTCATCGGGAATCCGGCGGACTACCGACCGTTGATCCGCGCGTTGCTGACCGCGTTGGACGAATGGGTCCGCGACGGCAAGGAACCGCCACCGAGTGCGTATCCGCGTTTGGCCGACAAGACGTTGGTCGGCTGGCGTGAAACGGAGAGCGGCTGGCATGCGCTTCCCGGCGTGCGATATCCGGAAGTGATTCAACAACCGGAGCAACTCGATCGCGGCCCGGACTTTTATCGCTTCCGCCGCGTGACGATTGAGCCGCCGATCAGTCGCGGGGCTTATCTAGTCAACGTCCCCGCTTATGGCCCGGACAACAATGAACTCGGAACGTTGTTATTGCCCGCCGTGTCGATGCCGGTCGGAACCTACACCAGTTGGAACTTGCGAAGCCGTTCTATCGGTGCGGCGAATGAACTGCTCGGACTGAGCGGCGGATACATCCCGTTCCTCAAAACGAAAGCCGAGCGTGAGCAATCGGGTGACCCGCGTCCGGCATTGCAAGAACGTTACGGCACGTTCGCGGAATACGCTCGGCAATATCGTGCGCCGGTCGATATCCTGGTCGCTCAGCGTTATCTGCTCGCCGAAGAAGTCGGCCCGCTGATTCAGTCGATCGAACGGCTGCGTGCGGCGTTTGAGTAAGTAACACGCTGAGTGGTTATCAGCGCAAAGAACGCGAAGGTACGCCAAGAGATCATTTCTAACAGTTATTGGCAAGTTATTGGCTAAGACAGCTTGTCGATCACTGACGAACTGGCCTTCTCCCAATTTTTTGTTCCAATCTTCGCGTTCTTTGCGCCTTTGCGGTGACGACTCCCCAACAAACTGTGTTGTTGGGGTCAGTGATTAAGGAACGCACGACCCTTTCCTCAAAAAACATTTCATGCAAACACGCTTGAAAGCTCGCTGGGTCTTTCCGGTCGATCGGCAGCCGATTGAGAACGGAGTCGTCGAGATCGCGAACGGGCTGATCTCCGAGGTGCGTCCCGCGAAGACGCATGAAATCGCGGAAGACCTCGGTGATGTCGCGATCCTGCCGGGGCTGGTCAACGCTCACGCCCATTTGGAATTCAGCCTCGTCGAAAAACCGTTCGAGCCGCCGCTGCCGTTCACGAGTTGGGTTCGCTCGCTGATGGCCTATCGGCGAGAGGCGTTCGGAGCGAACACTGCGTTGAAAGTTGCGGCCATCGAAGCCGGTTGGCGTGAAGCGGCGGCAGCGGGGACAACGCTCATCGGTGATATTGCGACGGACGATTGGTCGTTGAACGCGACACACTTACGCAGCCATCAAGCTCCGCGTGCTGAGTCGGACGCTCCCAGCAGTTATCTATTTGAAGAGACAAATCGCCTGTTGGACGCGACCGGTTCGTCACGTGGAGTGATGGCGGCTATGCACGCAGCAGGTCCGCGCGTGGTGGCGTTTCGAGAACTGATTGGTCTGCGAGCGGAGACGGTCGCACGGCAAGAAGCGATCGCCGAAGAGTGGTTCGCGTTGGCGAGCGGGGCGATGGACATCTTCGCCGCACTCAGTCCGCATGCTCCGTATTCCGTGTCGCCGACGCTGCTGACACGCGCCGTGTCGCTCGCTCAACAACGCGGAGTTTCCGTGGCGATGCACGTCGCGGAGACGCAAGCAGAATTGGAGTTCCTCGGATCGGGACAAGGTGAGTTCGCCGAGATGTTGCGCGGCTTCGGCACGATCCCCGACGAAGGTTTGCCGACGGGTCTGCGACCGCTCGACATTTTGCGAGCGTTGGCTGATGCACCGCGAGCACTGGTCGTGCATGGGAATTATCTCGTGGACGATGAGATCGACTTTCTGGCCGCGAGGCCGCAAATGAGCGTCGTTTATTGTCCGCGAACTCATGCGTTCTTCAGTCATGAACCGCATCCTTGGCGGCGCCTGTTGACTCAAGGAGTCAACGTCGCAATCGGCACGGACGGTCGTGGTTCAAATCCCGATCTCAGCGTCTGGAACGAACTCACGTTTCTACGCAGCCGATTTCCCGACGTGGCACCGCAAACGTTGTTGAAAATGGGAACATTGGCCGGCGCGTTGTCCTTGGGCTTTGATGCGGACTGCGGGAGTTTGAAACCGGGGAAGCGTGCGGATTTGGTGGTCGTGTCGGTCAACAGTTCGGTGGCTGCGGACGATCCGCATGAGCTGTTGTTTGTGGCCGGGCAACAGATCTTGGAGACTCGGTTTGCCTCAGATCGTTAATGTCAAAGAGGCATGTTCCACCAAGAGATGTTCGACAGGGGCGCGATTTGACCGTCCGTTGATTGCCTGCCCCCGCGCCGCTTCAATGCCGCGCGAGGCCACTTACAAGTGCTTTCTGGAGATTACCGACATGCTCCGTTCCGTCGTCTGCCTGCTGCCGTTCTTGCTGACTTTGGCCGCACCATCGAGTTACTCTGCGGAGTTGTTGTTCCCCCAAGAACGGCAAGCGTTTTACTCGAATGAAGCGATTGAATTGGCGGTTGCTGGGCTAGCAGACGGAATGAAAGCGGCTGTCGAAGTCGTTCCGAGTCGAGCTGGGATTTCGCCGCTGAAGTATGAAGTGACGGGGCCAGGAACGAAAATCGTTGAGCTGACGTCCGGTGCGCTCGCACCTGACGTTTATTCGATCAAGCTGGATGGAAAAGAGATCGCGAAACTGACGGTCAGCAGTGGCGTGATCGATTCAAATCTGTTGGTCTCGCAGACGGCGGGGTTCCATGAACTCAAGGCGGGCGGCGCAAACTTCATGGTTGGCAACGCCTTTTCGTTTGGTCGTCTTGACCCACAACAAACGGGGCCGAGCCTTAGTCCGCGCGGGATCAAGACTCAAGGAATGCGCGTGTTCGATGAGGCAATCGCGGCCAACTTGCCGACGATGGTCTACATGTATTGGACCGGCTACGTAACTCACAAACCGTTCGGCAGCATGAAGAGTTGGGGCAACGCAGAAATTAACGATTCGATGCGGCTATTGAGCTTCCACACAGCTCAGCGACTACGCCGGTTCGGTAACAACGTGCTCAGCATCGGCACGCTTGATGAACCGGGACTCGGCTGGGGCAAGACACCTAGAGGAGGATCGGCATCGGGCTTCCCCGATTGGGATGAACAGGATTGGTACGAACAACGCGGCTGGCAATTCACGAACGATCCTGCTTCGCGGCCTGCTGACGACTGGCTGAAATACATGACGATTCGATGCGAGATCATTAAGGAATGTCAGCGACAGGCTCGGCGCGACATTAAGACCCCTTGGCCGCAAGCAACCTTCAGCACAGATCTTTATGCACCGCAGGCGATCATGGACGGGACCGATCCGCTGAACCAAGAGGTCAACGACATCCCGTCGTCGCACATTTTTGTTGATTGGGGAATTGATCGACTGGGAACATATAGCGGTGTGGCACTGGAGAAATCGCACGATCCGTATTCGCGACTGGCTCACGCGATGAATGGGCAACTTTTTGGCGACGCGGTTGCTCAACCTCAGCAGACCTATGCTTATCGAGCGGCCATGAACGGTATGTTGGCCGCTGGTCTGACGAGCAATTGGTGGCTCAACATGACAGGCATGAATCCCGCTGATTTGGCCGAAGTCAACAACGCGGCAAAGAAGTTTGGCCCAGTATTGAAAGAAACGCTCGCGACCGGTCACGACGTGGCGGTGTTATGGAGCTTCACGGAGCTGGCTCTGCGTGAAAAAGAAGTCACAGCGCGCGAAGCCAACAAGAAGACGGGAGAACCGATCAAATTGATGGTCGCATCGCTGCCAGAGAACACAGCGTTAAAAGGGAAAGAAGTTGAAATCAACGCCTACAACATTGGTGGCGACTACAAAGAGGCGGTGTTGACTGCTCATTACGCGCTGTCGCGAGCGGGCTACCCGGCTCACATTATCCATGAGCGAACGTTGCCCTACGGAGTCCTGAAGAATTACAAGACGTTGGTCATCATCGGACAGACCAGCGAGTTCCCCACACCGGTCCAAGAGACGCTGAAGCAATTCGCGATGAGCGGCGGGCGGATCGTCACCGACAAGAGTACGACGGTAAAATTCGACAACGCGATCATCGCCGATGTCAATTTGAAAGGTCTGTCGTATCGCTGGAATGTCCTCTTCACGCAGGACGCCAAATCCTTCAAGTCGCCGCGTGAAGCGAGTTCGTATCAAACGAACCACTTCATGGACGAGCCTGTTCGTAACGCCGTCGCGCCACTCAAGGCGGCGATGAAACAGACGGCGTCACACGCATGGGCGCAGACGGATTCCAACGAACTGCTCATCGAACATCAAATGGCTGGCGAAGGCTCGATTGTGCTCGTTGCGAACGGACAGGAAGAGCTGCCGCAGGTCCCTGACGACAAGAAGTACTCGATCTACAATTTCGCGCCGCAAGCAGTGACGTTTTCGATCAACGCGCAACATGCCGATCCGAAGAATGTCGGTCGAGTGGTCTACACCCTCGAAGGGGCAAACTTCGACAAGTCACAGAAGCTAGCTGATCCGACTCAGCGGATCGAAACGGTGTTCGAGCCAGCCGAGATGAAGGTCTATTTCATCGCACCGCGCGAGCCAGAAGGGATCGACGTTGCCGCAACAATTCATCGCGGCGTATTGTCGATCGAATCGAGTTTGAAGAAGCTCAGTATGCCGTGGCCGATTGTCGTAACTGTCAGTGATCCAACAGGCACAGAGTTGTATCGGCTACATCGTTCAACCAATTTGGCAGGCAAATATTTCGACACATTACCACTCGGCGCGAACGCTCCCGTTGGCGAATACACAGTTAAACTCAGCAGCCTTGTTGCCAACTTGTCGGCGGAAACCAAAGTGACTCGTGCCGCCGAACTGCGTGCTCCGCGGCCGATCGCAATCGCTAGGCTCTTCGATACGGAGAAGCTGCGAGAGTTCTTGAACTCAAAGCCGAAAGTCACGCTCGTTGCGTCAAGCGATTTGCCTGCGGATGTTTTGATCGCATTCACCGACAGACTGCAAAAAGCGGGTGTTGTCGTTACGACGCAAGCCGATACCACCGCACTCCGCAAAGTGAATTACCCGCGTGTTTGGAATCCGTATGCGATGGTCTACTCCGTCGAAATGAAGGCTGAACCGAAACCACTCAAGCCCGACCGACAAATCACTCTGCATGTCGCTGCCAACGGAACGCTCACCGCGAAGACGGCGGACGGACAAGATGTCACTCAAGATTGGCGATTGCCGAACAGCCTTATCACGATCGGCAGTGAGGGATTCGTTGATTTCAGTGGCGACGTCGAACAGTGTTACGAACCCGGAGTCCAATTGTTCGTTAACGAACAACGCCAGATCGTCCCGCACAACGCTCAAGGTCGCGAAGTGAAGACGACGGGCGAGTTCCGCACACGTTGGTCAAAACCGTGGTCGCGGCTGACGCAGCATGTCGGCGCGTATCAGCTCCCGGCTCAACTTCCCGAAGCCTTCACGACCGACTCGCACCTAGTCGTCATTGGCAACAGCATGACGAACCGAGTCATGGCAGTCCTCCAAGCGAGTGAGCTGTTGCCACAAATTGCCGACGAAAAATACCCTGGCCCTGGAGGAGCACTCGTCAGTCTTGTCTGGAGTCCGTTCGCCGTTGAAAAAAACGCAATCACCATCGCAGGCAGCGATCCCGCCGGATTGAAAGCGGGGATTGACGAACTCATGAAGTTGCTGAAATAGGTGAACGGTGAACGCGAGTCGCACACCGCCTTACCGCAACGCATCGGTAAACTCATATCGCGGTGACTGATTTCTGCGAACGTTCGGAGCTTCTCCAGCCGCCGCTCGAACGACGAATTCGTCGATGTGGTTCAACTCCTGATGTGCGCCGGCGGCTAAGGCAATATCACAAAGCCGGACAATTGCGCGCGGTTCGCCGTCGGTAAGTTCAAACAGCACTTTGATGGCATCAGGTTTGAAGACGTCGCGTGGGCAGGCCGCTTGATGTAACAAACCGCGCACGAACTGAGTGGTCTCCAAGCGATCAAGCCGCGGTAATTCGATCCGCAGGTCAGAGTGCTCGATCAATTCAGGGAATACACTCTCTTCAAACACCTCTCTCGCGGCGGCCAAAATCGTCAGACAACTCCTCTGAGACGCATCGACATGCAGCAGGCGTTCGAGCACCGACAGGCAATCAGATTCCGCTCGCTCAAGGTGATCACAGAGCAACACTTGCGGTAAGTTTGCAGAGTTCAAAGCTTGCAGATGATCGGTAACCGCTTGCCATAACCACCATCGTGAGCAGCTTGCGTGTGGCGATAATCGGAGTGAGACGGCTAACTGCCAAAGCATTTCGTGCGAATCGAGTCCGAACAAATCGACGGTGGCAACCTCTCGACCACGCTGAATTGCGTCACGGCGAGCGGCTTGCAGGACGAGAGTCTTTCCCGTTCCGGCAGGCCCGCGAAGCAATCCGAAGTGACGGCGTTCATCCACCAAAAAGTTCAGACGTGCCAGCGCCTCTTCGTGAGCGGTCGTCTCAATGAACCAACGCAAATCGTTCGTCCCTTGAAACGGCGAGCCATTCAGTCCCCAATACCGCTCGTACATGCTTTGCTCCGGTTGTGCTTATGCCTCGCTCGGTGGTGTCGTTTTACCGCAACGCCAACGACATGCACGCACGCCGTTGGCGTTGCGGTAAAACGGTCCTCTTCCCATTTCGTCACAGGCCCAACGCCCCCATGACTCGCCTACGATCCGCACAGCCAGAATCCTCAGTCGAACGCTTCTTCCTTCGCCAACCGTTACAGCTTGCCAACCCGCAGGTTCTCGGTTCGCAGCCTGACAGCATGGAACTCGACGGTGCCGAAGCTCATCACCTACTACACGTTCTCCGAGCGAAAGTCGGTGACCGCTTAGGACTTTTCAATGGCGAAGGAGCCGAAGCGCTGGCTGAAATCGTCAACATCCGCAAACGCTCGGCAGAACTGCGACTATTGGAGGCGTGGTCGATACCGGCGGAGTCGCGCACGCTGACAATCGCTGCGGCGATGCCAAAAGGTGATCGCGCTCGTTGGCTGATCGAAAAGAGCACGGAACTCGGCGTAGATCGCATGATTCCGCTGCGAACTCAACGAAGTGTTGTCGAACCTGGCGAATCAAAGATGGACAAGCTCGAACAAGCAGTCATCGCCGCCTGCAAACAATGCGGTCGCTCGCATCTAATGACGATGAGCCCGCTGACCCCGTTTGCCAGCTTGCTTAAAGGGCTAACGCCCGATCGCGCTCAAATTGATCAGCCGGACGCTAGCTCGTTCCGGCCAATGATCGCTCATCCGGACGCGCCGACTTTAATCAGCGAAGTATTTTCAAAATCCGGCGAGCAATCCGCTCTCATGCTGATCGGCCCCGAGGGAGGCTTCACAGACGATGAGTTCTCGGCGGCGGTCGCTGCTGGCGCTACCCCGGTCAATCTCGGGCCACACATCTTACGCATCGAAACCGCGGCTATTGCGGTCGCTGCCTCATGGCGGTTCACAAAGTAGACCGGTCACTCTGTGACCGGGAATCATTTCGTAGAACAGGCATCTTCGAGTAACGGAGAGCCTGTGAATCAATTGATCTCCACGTTTTTGCGGACGTCATTTCAGTCAAGCTCACCGCCGATCGTCGATCTTGAATGATCCTATGCGATCGTTTTTTAGTGACTTGGAGCGGGATTCGATTGATTCACAAGCTCGGAGTGACGCGTCTACTCTTCTGCCGCACCGCCCAGCGTGACGTTGATCTTGTAGAAAGTTTGCAGGTGCGCGTGTGCTTGAGCTGCGTGGCCGTCTTTCGGGAACTTTTTGCAGACGAACTGGAAGGCTTGAATCGCTTTCTCTTTCTCGCCAGCCGCTTCGCGAGTCGCGGCGATCTGATAAAGAGCCCACGGTGCCGACGGTGCATGAGAGGTGACTTGGTTGTAAAGAATGACCGCCTCGTTCCATTCCTTCAGGTAGCCGTGGCACAATGCCATTTCTTTGGTGTTTTCCGGGAAGTTCGTGCATTGTCGGAAGACCCCGATCGCCTCTTTGTATTGGCCTCCCTCCTTATGAGTGTGAGCCATCAACCACAACCATTTCTCTGTGTTGGCCGAGTCGATCTTGAGGTTCTCTTGAAAGGCATCGACAGCCTCTTTCCATCGGTGAGCCTCCCGATATGTCTGGCCGATTTCCCCGTTCCACTTTGCTTGATTAGTTGCATCGAGACCGGCCGCTTGTTTGTAGTACGTCACAGCCTCGTCCCACTTTTGCTGCTGACGGAAGCTGTAGGCGACTTGGCCTAGGCCATCGGGTCGAACTGTAAATTGGTTGTAAAGTTTGCGAGCCTCGTCGTATTTCAGGATCGCCTTGTAATAGTCTCCGAAGCGTTGCAGCGTGGCGTCTTCCTGACCGAACTGCTTGAGGATCGCTTGGTAAGTTTCGACGACCTTCTCCTCACGGCGCGAGAACGCCTGAATGTCCGCGATGTAGTACGACCATTCGCGAGCATTCTTCTTGTCTTCTTCTTTGCTCAGATCGGTCTGAATCTTTTCGCGAATCGACGCGACGCATCCGTCGGCCGTTTTGTCTGCCTTGTCCTTCGTCTTCGGTTCCGCAGCGAGTTCTCCAATGGGAGTCCGGCAATAAGCCCAAACGTAATAGGGAAATTGATTGTCTTTCCAAGTCGTAGCCAGTGAGATCACACCATCCGTTGGACTGCCTGTTTTGAAATAGTGCTGAGCCAGCTGTATCGAGGCTTGATTGCAAAGATTCGCGGCGTCGCCCGGAGTGCGTTTGATCTCGAAGACCAGCTTTCGCCAAACTGCGACACGCGCCTCGACGTCTTCTTCGACCGTGCTGACGTCGATCAAATCTGAGAGCGAATAAACTGCTGCGAGCGAATCAGCGTATTTGCTGACGACCTGTTGGTAAGCCTTCTTGGCCTTCTTGATGTCACCAGTCTCTTTGTAGCAGCGACCGATGTAGAAGGCGGCGTTCGGTGCTTCCACGGAATCGGGCCAGTAGTCAATCACCGTTTGAAAGCCGTCGCTGATGGCCGTGTTGATCTTCTTCAAATGAATCTGGCAGATCGCCCATTTGAACTGTGCGAAAGAAGCTCCCTCGCTCTTTTCGTAGAGAGCAACGAACTTTTCGTATTCTCCGAGTGCAATCTTGTATTGCTGCTCGCGATAGTATTTCTCAGCGACATTCAGTTGATGCCGCTCCGCTTCTCGCAGCAATTTCCAGCGATCGAGAGCGAGTTCGTCAATCTTCCCCTGCGCGAACGCAGGTGTCGCAGTCGCCACCAGCATCCAGGCGAAAAGTCCCCAACCAGCAACGGCCACAAGCAACGATCGGCGAAGCATCTCGACCCCTCAATCAATATCAGGAGAACGGTAAGCAACTTTCAGGCCCGCATGATGCCAAATTTCGCCGTCCGAAACTAGCACGACGCGCGAGCGAATGGTTCCGCCCAAGGTAAGTCACTCAATCCGATTTCCACCGCAAAGAACGCCAAGTACGCATTTCTCAGGATCGATGCCCGATAAACTTTGACGATCACTAACCCATGCCAACTCTCCAATTTCGTTGTCTCCCTTCGCATTCTTAGCGTCTTTGCGGTCAAACCTCCCTCAATAAATCGCTTAGGCAGAATTAGTTTGAATGAAGTCATGTTCTTTGCGCTTGCTCCCAAGAAAGCCCGAAACGCAGCAAGTATTTTCGAAGGCGATCTGAATCGTTGCTCGATGACTTGGTCTTTCGCGACGAGGCGAATAGCTTGCGACCTGCCTCGGACATGTTGCGACTGCAGCGGCAGACGCGGATGACTTCGATTAATTGCGCATGGTCGAAGAGATCGATCTCGGCCAATCGCTGAGCATCAAAAACTTCAGCGAGATCAACGTCCGAACGCTCAACGACGCTCGGCGTTTGCCATTGTGATCGAAGGCGAGCGATTTCTTCGTCAACGATTTCGACCGAGATGCGGCCTCCCGCCGCGAAGGTTCCCATGCGAGTGACTGCCGCATTCAAGTCACGAAAATTGCCGGACCAGTGAGCGTCGCTCGATGAGGCGAATTTGAGAAATCGCCCGATCGCCTCTTTGTTAAAGGTGACTCGCGTGCCGTGAGTCCGCGCGAACTGTTCCAACTCAAAGCGAAGATTCGGCTCAATGTCTTCCGCACGGTCTCGCAGCGCGGGCAACTGAAACGTCCAGAGATTGATGCGAGCAAGCAGATCGTCCCGAAACCGGCCGTCTCTGACGCTGACTGCGAGATCGCGATTCGTTCCGGCGATCAATTGAAATTCGCTCGAAACTTCCTTGTCTGAACCGACCGGCAAGAAGCGCTTTTCTTCGAGTGCTCGTAGCAACATCGCTTGTTCGTCGAGGCCCAACTCACCGATCTCGTCCAAAAACAACAAGCCTCGGTTTGCTGAACGGAGCAAACCAGGACGGTCGGTGGTCGCTCCTGTAAAGGCTCCCCGCAGATGCCCGAACATGTTCGACATCGCATGATCGCCACGCAACGTTGCGCAGTTGACCTCCACAAACGGCCCACTGATTTGCCGATGAGCGACCTTTAATTCGTGAATTCGTTTTGCCAATCGGGACTTCCCCGCGCCGGTCGGGCCAGTCAATAGGATCGGGGACTTCGAGTTCATTGCCACTCGCTCGATTTGATCAATCAGTCGATTGAACATGACACTGCGAGTCTCAATACCGCTCTTCAAGAACGAAACACTTTCCCTCTGCTGCTCAGCGAACCGTGAGGCCAACAGGTCGTACTTCGACAGGTCGAGATCAATGATTCGATACTCGCCGACTTCCGGCGTGTGGTCACGCCGCAGTGGTGACGTTTGCAACAATCGGCCCGGCAGATCGCGGCTCTCGGTCAATAAGAACAAACAAATCTGCGCGACGTGCGAGCCAGTTGTAATATGGACGAGATAGTCCTCTTCGTCAGGTTGAAAGTTGCAAGTCTTCGCGAAGTCATGCAACACGCCGTAGACCTCTTCAAAGTCCCAGGCATCTTTCCAATTGACCTCATGCAGTCGAACTTCAGTCTCCGGCGAAACGGTCGTGATATCCGCGACCACCTGCTCGGCGAGCTTGAGGAACTTCGACTCCACGAGCAATTCGAAACGAGAGATCGGCAATTCTTCGTGCTGACAGACCGAGACCGTCGGTCGCCAGCGTCCCCATCGCTTGGAACTTTCCCCCTTATCGAGCACCGAACCGAACAACCCGACGACAACCATCGGCCTCGATTCGTCGCCAGTGTTGGCAATAGGGAAATCGTCAATGTGTTTCTTGTCGGCTCGATCGCTCGTCGTCGTTCTGCTGCGTGTCGTTTTCAAATCGAAGGCTCCTCAGACGGTTCCACCCTGGAGGCAAGGAAAACAAGTTCGTAGTTCCGCTCCCAAAGTCTGACTGGCTTTAACCGCGACGTTCATATCGGGGCATTGGAGGTGAACCAGAGAGCGTATTGGGGATTTGATCGCAGATATCTCAAGAGATCATTTCGTAGATCATGGGATCGTAGTCGCGGATTTCCTCAACCGCTACTTGCTCGAAACAGAGAACTCAAAACGTAAGTATTCGCCGAAGGCGTGGGTGTCAGAAAATGGCCTGCCCATGAATTGCGAAGTTGGAGTAAAAGGTCGGGCGTCATGGACGACACCCAGCTCTTATCTCCGGCGAGTTTTTCGATCGCTGAGTTGTTGACAGT
>JAPLNX010000270.1 GCA_026400935.1 Planctomycetia bacterium
CACGTGGGACCATCGCAACCGGCTCACCAAAGCCGAATACCGCAACACCGCCAGCGGCCCAGCCACAAAGATCGTCGCCAACAGCTACGACGCCTTCGACCGCCGAGTCATGAAGCAAGTCGACGACAACGGCGACGGCACCTACGACCGCACCGAACGCTACGTCCACGACGGCGATGACTTGGTCTTGGTCCTCGACGGTTCAACTTCCGCCGGGACGGTCCTGCACCGCTTCCTCCACGGCCCGGCGATCGACCAAATCTTCTCCGACGAGGACAGTGTCAACGGCCTGCTGTGGTATCTGAGCGACAACCAAGGCACCGTCCGCGACGTCATCAACAACAGCGGCACGGTGGTCAATCACCTGACCTACTCCCCCTTCGGCAAGCTCACCTCCGAAAGTGACCCGACCAAAACGCCATTCGTGGCCTACACCTCCCAAGACCTCGACGAAGACCTCAACCTCCAACTCCACGGCAAACGCTGGCTCGACCCCGTCACCGGCAGATGGATGAGCGAAGACCCAATTCGGTTTGAGGCGGGCGATGTGAATTTGCAGAGGTACGCAGATAATTCCCCTTCAAATGCGATCGACATCGAAGGGCAAAAGACACAGTGGCATCACCTTCTCCCCCAAACCTTCCGGACAATATTTGAAGGAGTTGGGCTTGATATCGACGCTGCTGAATTCGGTTGGATTCTTGATTCCGAATACCACACCGCTAAAGGTGGTCTACATCCAAAAGGGTGGAATCAGCGGTGGGAGAAATTCTTTACAGATTTTGAAGCGAAGGGCTTAAAGCCAACCAAAGGCGACATTCTGAAGCAGCTTGGCCGAATGCAAAAAGACTTCGATCACCTGTTGCGCAACGGAAAGCAAGCTGCCATGTCTTATAAGGAGTGGGGCGAATGGATGCGTCGTATTCGCGAAGCTGCGAAAACTGCTAAGACAACTGGCAAACCGTTTGTTTTAAAAATAGCCAAGGGCGCAAAAGTGCTAGCGATATTTACCTTTGTGTACACAGCGAGCACAGACAGCGTTCATGCTGCCGTTACGGGGGCGGCTGAAGACTTAACTTGGCCAGTGTTGGACGGAGGGAAATTTGTTGCCGCTGAAGCCGGAGAGTTTACCGACGAGATGTTTCGATCGGGGGATTTACACCGCAAGAAGCAGTGCGAAGTTATCGACTCGTTGAATAACGACCCATTGCACGCGCCGATTCCGTCTCGAGCTCGCTTCTAACATGTGGCATGAGTACGTCATTCAAAGGTTACGTAAAACCAAAGTGTGCTGCCAATGTCCAAATACGCTGAAGTGTGGAATCTTAGTTGCCCTCGAGCGGATTTCGTGCGTCGGGCATTTGTGAACGGGACGATTGCTTTCTCAGCTCAAGTACCTGGAGTGAATTGTTCTGAATGTGGCAATACATGGTCAGGACACAGGGTTCTTCCTTTTCCTTGTTCATCGGAATTGCAGCAACTACTAAGAGAAACTACTGAGTTGCAGCCGGTCGTCTCTTTATCTGTGTTTCAAACTGTTAAGCGACAACTTGAGACGTACTTTGCTGATCTCGGTCGGGATGTTGTTATCGAGCCAGGTGACGTATTTGTCCCCGGCAACTGGAGCATTCCTTCAATTCCACGACACGACATTTTATGGCCAATCCTCAGCAAGCCGGTCATCTCTGCGCGGCTGACACAACTGCTCGATCAAAGTTCTATCGCGATGAGCAAGTTAAACATCGCACGCGTTGGTCATAGAGAACCAACCGACGATATTCCGCACCTTACGAATGGAGAATTTGACGATGACTATTTCTTAGAACATGGCACATCAATGCGAGAAAACGTTGGGGAGTTCTTTTTGATACACATAACCGAGCCGATCACTTATCAGCCTGCTAGGTTCTCCCAAAGTACAACGTGCCGTGAGTGCGGCTTTGTTTTCGCTGACTATGATCCTGCGGCGTTTGGTCGAGTCTCTAGCGAACTTCGCAGACGTCAAGTAATTCCGAAAAATGAAGCTCCGTCGGTTGAGGTTTTTTCGCATTTCGCGTTCGACGGGATCATGGTGTCGCCTCGCGTTTATGAAGCAATCGCAGGCTTGGGATTGGCGAACTGCATAGCCAAGCCCATTCGTGTTTCTGGTTGATTGGTGATTTTATGATCGACGACAGGTTCTCAAAGAGCGAATTTGAATCGCTCGGACGCGACTCGGCGGAAGCTCGTAAGTTAGCTGATCTTCTCGCTGGTGAAGTTCTTCATGAGTTGCATGAAGTGCTAGCGGCCAAATTGGACCAAATCGTCATTCGACTTAACGCGATCGGGCACTCATTGAGAGCTTATGAATTGCCGTGTCCTGGCGATGTCAGTTTCAGGGACGATCGTGAAGTCGCAACCACTTATGAATGCGACCTGCGGCTAGCAGTGGATGTCGTCGTCTCAACCGGTTACTCCCATCTGACACAAACGTCATGCCATGACGAAGACGATGATGGAACGAGTGGTCGATAGCGGGTAGCACGGCTTGCCGTTCAGGCAAGCCGTGTGCGCAGCACAAGAAATTTGCGTCTCGCGTTGATCTCAAAGGCCAGCTCCAATTTTGCTCCGCGTCAACTGCATGTTTCTTGTGCCTTTGGCACCCAACTTTTGCAAAGTTGGGCCACCCGTGATTTCGAGCACTCACTCCGGACACGTGCTGGGGACCACTCCGCCGATGGGACCGTTGCCGTCGTTCGCGCAATACTCGTGGACCTACGACGCGGCGGGGCGAGTCGATCTCTTCACTGCTCCTGAAGGAGTGTTTGATTACGGCTATGACAACACGCACCAATTGACCTCCGCCACATTCACGCTCGCCGGCGGCTACACCGGCGGGACTCCGGCGTCCGAGGCGTTCGACTTCGATCTGACCGGCAATCGCAATTCGCAAACGGTCGGCACGAGCACCACGACCACGACGGTGGATAGGAACCGGCTGCTGTCGGACGGGACTTACAGCTACGTCTACGACGGCGAAGGAAATCGCTATTCGAGCACCGAGATCGCGACCGGCAAGACCATCCTTTACACGTGGGACCA
>JAPLNX010000014.1 GCA_026400935.1 Planctomycetia bacterium
CAACAAGCCGCACTCCAAATCTAATGGCAGGTTATTTCTTGGTCGTGGCACTAGTGATTGACTGTCACGGCACGGCGAAACGCTTCACGGCGAAGGTTGGCGTCAATGATGCGGCCAACAAGAAATACGCATCCGTAGTTTTCCGAGTTGAAGGGGATGGCAAGAAGCTCTTCATGAGTCCGGTGATGCGTCCGGGCGATGCGCCGGTGGCGGTTGATGTGGATCTCAGCGGCATCCAACACTTGGTGCTGTTGGCGTGGAATGGCGAAGGCGGTGGGCAGGCCGATGACCACGCGGATTGGGCCGATGCGAGCATTCGCTACGAAGGCGCGGCTCCGGTGGCGCTCGCCAGTGCTGAGCCGCGAAAGTTGCTCACGCCTCCAGCCCCGCCGACGCCGCGCATCAATGGGCCGCGAGTGATCGGCGCCCGCCCCGGCAATCCATTTCTATTCTATGTCCCCGTCACAGGTGAGCGACCGATGAAGGTGACGGTCGGTGGTCTGCCGAAGGGACTGGGCCTCGATCCTGCGACCGGCATCATCACTGGCACGACTCCGGCTGCGGGCACTTATGAAGTGACGCTGACTGCGACCAATGCTCGCGGCAGCGCCACGCGGGATCTGCGCATCGTCGCGGGCGACGCGCTCGCGCTGACGCCGCCGATGGGCTGGAACAGTTGGAACTGTTTCGCATCGAAGGTCACTCGGGCGCACATCCTCGCGCAGGCGAACGCGATGGCCTCCAGTGGTCTGCGCGATCACGGCTACGCCTACATCAACATCGACGACTTCTGGATGCCGAAGAACGGCGACAGCGATCCGACGCTTCACGGCTCTGAGCGCGACGCCAAGGGGCGCATCAATAGCAACGCGCGTTTTCCTGACATGCCCGGCCTCACCGCCGCGATTCACAAGCTCGGGCTCAAGGCCGGCATTTATTCATCGCCCGGACCCGAGACTTGCGGCGGCTGCGTTTCCAGTTGGCAGCACGAACAACAGGACGCGGAACGCTTCGCCGAGTGGGGATTCGATTACCTCAAATACGACTGGTGCAGTTACAACCGCGTCGTGTCGGGAAACTACGAGGACAAGGCTTATGCGATGAAGCCCTACGCGGTGATGGGCGAGCATCTGCGAAAGCAAAAACGCGACATCGTTTTCAGCATGTGCCAATACGGCATGGCGAAAGTGTGGGAGTGGGGCAGCGAGGTGGGCGGCAACACTTGGCGCACGACGAATGACATCGGCGATTCGTGGAACAGCATGTCCACGATCGGTTTCTCGCAAGCCGGACACGAACCCTTCGTCAAACCCGGCTGCTGGAATGATCCCGACATGATGATTGCAGGTTGGGTCTGGGGGAGATTCACCAATCTCAGCGACGACGAGCAATACACGCACGTCACCCTCTGGATTCTTCAGGCCGCGCCCCTGCTGCTGGGTTGCGAACTCACCCACGTCGATGAGTTCACGATAAACCTGCTCGGCAACGATGAGGTGATCGAGGTCAATCAAGACCCGCTCGGACGCATGGCCTCGCGCATCGCGACACGCGGCGATACCCAAGTGTGGGCGAAGCCAATGAGCGATGGCTCGATGGCTGTGGGCTTGTTCAATCTCGGTGACGAGACCGTGCCTGTATCGACCACCTGGAATGAATTGAAACTCACCGGCCCCCAACAAGTACGCGACCTCTGGCGGCAAAAGAACATTGGCACCCAAGCCGATGGTTTCAGCGCCGACATCCCACGTCATGGCGTGATGCTGATTCGTCTCTTCCCTATAAAGCAATGACGTGAAGCAATGAAACACACTCTCACATTCATCACCGCACTGCTGTCGGCTTCGCTTGCCGCACTCCACGCCGCCAGTCTGTCCGCAGCAGAAGACAAAGCCATTCCCATCGTCCCGGTGGCCGCCGCGGAAGTGAAATTGCCGTTACCTTGGCGGAGCCGCAAGCTCACGGCATCGGCTCCCTGAGTTGCGATTGCCGATCAATTCCCACTTTGAAAGATCACACCATGAATACAAAATTGCTCACCGCACTTGTCGCTAGTTTTTTTGCGATTGGCGTCTCTGCCGCCAGCGCGGACGCGAAGCCACTCAAAGTCTTCATCCTCGCCGGCCAATCCAACATGGAGGGCCATGCCGAAATCCGTACGTTTGACTACATCGGCAAGGATCCGCTTACGGCACCCATACTCAAGGAGATGCGCAATCCCGATGGCACGCCACGGGTATGTGACAAGGTCTGGATGTCCTATTTGACAGGCCCTTATGACGGCAGTGCCAATGGCGAGGGCCTGGGGAAATTGACCGCCGGCTTTGGCGAACGTGGCAATCAACCCACCAAGATTGGCGGAAAGATCGGGCCTGAGTTCACCTTCGGAATCTATATGGAGAAAGAGCTGAAGGAGCCCATCCTGATTATCAAGACCGCTTGGGGTGGCAGGTCACTCAACACCGAATTCCGTCCGCCCAGTGCCGGGCCATACACGCTGCCCAAGGAGATCCAGGAACTGTGGGACAAGCATCCCCA
>JAPLNX010000426.1 GCA_026400935.1 Planctomycetia bacterium
CTCACTCGTGGCCCGGCAACGTCCGCGAGTTGGAACAAGTCATCGTCGCGGCCGCATCAATGTGCCATGCCAATCAAATCCGAGTCGCCGACTTACCGCTCCCCCAACGAGAGCCCAAGACTTCCGAATCTCCATTCGAGCACCTTCGCGGCCTACCGCTCACCGAAGCGAAGACATTGCTCGTCGAACAATTCGAACGTGCCGCAGTACAGGCAGCCCTCACCGACAACAACGGCAACGTTTCCGCCGCCGCCCGCCAACTCGGCCTCCACCGCCAAAGCTTGCAACAGAAGATGACGCAGTTGGGGATTGAGCGTTAGCCGACTATGTGGAGAGGGAAGAAACGGTGTGACGGAAGAAAAATTGCAGAAAACAGCGTGCCCGCCGCGCGTGGCACCTCTTCTTCACTCTCTGTTCTCCCCCCAGTTTCTTCTGTTGCGAGTCGGAAGCTTGTTCCAATGCTGCCAGCGGTTTCTTTAAGACCGTCAGACTTCCGACATTGACGACTCCACGAATCCCCCTCTAGCGTGGCCCGTTCGCAACCAAACTTGGCTGAATTAGGATGTATTCCTGTCTTGAATGAGGGATCAGATTTCGTGCCACAACAGACAACCCGTTCGAATAATTCGGTATGGTCGACTACGGCGCGCAATTGGGTCGCTCGGCGACTTTGGACTGTTGGCCGCAATCACGGACGAGTGACTCGAAAGATCGGGACGGTTGCAGCCGTTGAACGTTTGGAAGCTCGTTGCGTGATGACAGCGACAGAGCCGTTCATTAGCGAATTTCTGACGAAGAATGGAGGCGGGCTGCTCGATGAAAATGGAGACTCGTCAGACTGGATTGAGATTCACAATCCAACGGCGAATGCGATCAGTCTCACCGATTGGTATTTGACCGACAATCCAGGGCAGCTCACGCAGTGGAAGTTTCCTAACGTTTCGCTGGCGGCCGATGGGTATCTCGTGGTCTTCGCGTCGGGCAAGGATCGCAAGTCGGGGGAGTTGCACACGAACTTCTCGTTGAACGAAGCGGGGGAGTATCTCGCACTGGTGCGGCCGAATCGGAGTGTGGCTCAAGAGTTCTCTCCGAACTTTCCGCAGCAGCAAAAGAATGTCTCGTTTGGGCTGCTGACAGAATCGCGGCTTGTCGCGAGCGGGACGGTCGGCGATCTGCTCGTGCCGAACTCGACCGACTCGGCGCGGCTGACGACTTGGATGCAGCCGAACTTCGCGATCGACTCGCGTTGGAAGAGCGTGACGACGGGGATCGGTTTCGGGATCGCGGCTCCGGGGATCGGCGTGCGGTTCATCGACGTCAACGGCGGCAGCAACGGGTTCATCGACACGACGACCGAAACGGAAGCGATCTTCAGCGGTAACTTCGCGGCGGGAGATTACACGTTCGCGAGCGATATTCAGACGACGGCGCAGGTCATCGACTATCCGAGCAACACTGGCAGGTTCGGGACGAATCAGCCATATCCGAACGGCGTCAACGACGAGAGTCAGGAAGACATTGCGCTGCGTGCTCAGGCGACCGTGTTCATTCCGGCGGGGAACTGGATGATCGGTTTCGGCAGCGATGACGGCGGGTTGCTGCGGCTGTCGGGAGTGACGTTCACGAACAAGTTCAACTCGGACTCTAGTCCCGTGAACGAGATTCGGTTTGAGAATCCGCGTGGTCACGATTGGACCGTCGGCCAGTTCTCGGTTCCGGCGGGCGGGGTCACAGCGACGCTCGATTCGATGTTTTACGAGCGCGGCGGCGGAGACTCGTTCGAGATCGCGATTCGGCAAGGCTTCCGCAACGACAACGCTGTGGACAGCAACGAGTACCAATTACTGTCGAACGGCACGCTCGGCTGGCAGGTGACGACGGCTGACACCGCAGGCGCGAAGACCGACGTGCAAACGAGCGTCAAGAACGTGAACTCGACCGCGTGGTTGCGAGTTCCGTTTGATGTCGCGAACCCGGCAGGGGTCGATACGCTGACGCTCAACATGCGGTACAACGACGGCTTCGTCGCGTATCTCAACGGGACGAAGATCGCGCAACGGAACGCGCCGAACACACTGACGGTGACCTCCGCCGCGACGGCATCGCGCACTGCGGAGCAATCGCGCACGGTCGAATCGATCAATCTCAACAGCTTTAAGAATCTGCTGACGACCGGCCGCAATGTGCTCGCGTTTCAGGCGCTCAACAACGCCAAGAACGATGCGTCGTTCCTGCTGACTCCGGAACTGGTCGCGACTGGGTTGAGCGTTTTGCCGCCGCAATTCTTCGATACGCCAACTCCCGGCAGCGCGAACGTGCAAGGTTTCGTTGATCAAGTGGCCGACACGTTGATCAAGTGGCCGACACGAAGTTCAGCGTCGATCATGGTTTCTACACGCAGCCGATCACTGTCGCGATCACGACGGCGACACTCGGCGCGACGATCCGTTACACGACCGACGGCAGTACGCCGACGGAATCGCACGGCACGGTTTACACGTCACCGCTGAATGTTTCGCAGACGACCGTATTACGAGCGGGCGCGTTCAAATCCAACTTCGCCGCGAGCGACGTTGATACTCAGACGTACTTATTCTTGAACGATGTCATTCGACAATCGCCGAACGAAGAGACTCCCGCTGGCTTCCCGACCGGCCCGGTTAACGGACAAGACCTCGACTACGGCATGGACCCGGACGTCGTAAACGATCCGACTTATGGGCCACAGTTGATAGACGCACTCAAGGCGATCCCGACCTTCAGCGTCACGACCGACGCGGCGAATCTGTTCGATCCCAGTAGCGGCATCTACGTCAACGCGGGTGGCAGCGGGATCGCTTGGGAGCGGCCGGGGTCGATT
>JAPLNX010000395.1 GCA_026400935.1 Planctomycetia bacterium
GGCAGTCAGCAAGTGACCGATCAATCTCCCGAAGACAAATACCAAGCGCTGGAAAAATACGGCAAAGATTTGGTGGAGCTTGCGCGACAAGGCAAGATCGATCCGGTCATCGGTCGCGACACGGAAATTCGTCGCGTGATTCAAGTTCTCTCACGCCGTCGCAAGAACAATCCTGTGCTGATTGGCGATCCAGGCGTCGGCAAAACGGCGATTGTCGAAGGTCTGGCTCACCGTATTGTGATGGGGGATGTGCCGCAGAACTTGAAGGATAAACGTGTCATTTCGCTCGACATGGGGGCGTTGATCGCCGGTGCCAAGTATCGCGGCGAGTTCGAGGATCGCTTGAAGGCGGTGCTGCAAGAAGTGCAGTCGGCGGAAGGGCGAGTCATCCTCTTTATCGACGAACTGCACACGGTTGTTGGGGCCGGTGCGTCCGAAGGTGCGTTGGATGCAAGCAACCTCTTGAAGCCTGCACTCGCACGCGGTGAACTGCATTGCGTCGGTGCCACAACGCTCGATGAATACCGCAAATACATCGAGAAAGATGCCGCTCTTGAACGTCGCTTCCAACCGGTCATCGTGCAGGAACCGAACGTCGAAGACACGATCTCGATCTTGCGCGGCTTGAAGTCACGGTACGAGTCGCATCACGGCGTGCGAATCACCGACGACTCGTTGATTTCTGCAGCAACGTTGTCCGACCGTTACATCAACGATCGCTTCCTGCCAGACAAGGCGATTGACCTTGTCGATGAAGCCGCCTCTCGCCTGCGAATGGAAATCGACTCAATGCCCGCCGAGGTTGATGAGGCGACTCGCCAATTAACTCGTATGCAAATCGAAGCGACCGCACTCTCGACGGAAAAAAGTCCCGATAGCCGGGAGCGTCTGGACGAACTGCGTCGCGCGATTGCTGATCGCGAAGAATCGGTCAATCAGCTCAAAGCGAGATGGCAGGCCGAGAAAGATGCGCTGTCCCGACTCCGCCCACTCAAGGAACAAATCGAGCGGCTTCGCACGCAACGCGAGAAGGCTTTCGCACAGGCTCAACGCACGAACAACAACGAAGATTTTATTGCCGCCTACAAAGCAGAGCAGGATTTGCAAAAGGCCGAAGATGAACTCAAAGGCTTGGAACAACGGTCTGCCGAAACGAGCAACTCCAAAGGCGAACGACTGCTGCGTGAAGAAGTCACCGACGAAGACATCGCGAAAGTTGTCAGCATTTGGACCGGCATACCGGTCGCACGCATGCTGCAAGGAGAACGCGAAAAGCTTCTCAAGATGGAAGACGCCATTCACGGTCGTATGATCAACCAGCACGAAGCGGTCGTTGCGGTATCGAACGCTGTGCGGCGCTCGCGTTCGGGACTGCAAGATCGGCACCGTCCAATTGGTTCGTTCATCTTCCTCGGCCCGACTGGTGTCGGCAAAACCGAGCTTTGCAAGGCTCTCGCCGAATTCCTCTTCGACGACGAGCGGGCGATGATCCGCGTCGACATGAGCGAATTCATGGAGAAGCACTCGGTCGCCCGACTCATCGGCGCTCCTCCGGGCTATGTCGGTTACGAAGAAGGTGGCCGACTGACCGAAGCGGTTCGCCGTCATCCATACTGCGTGTTATTGCTCGACGAGATCGAGAAGGCTCATCGCGACGTCTTCAATATTCTGTTGCAACTGCTCGACGACGGTCGCCTGACTGACGGCCACGGTCGCACGGTCGATTTCACCAACACGATCGTCGTGATGACCTCGAACATTGGCAGCCAGTCGATCATGGAACTCTCGGAAGGCAAAGCAATGAGCGGCGAGGGGCTCAACAAGGAAATCAACCGCCGAGTCATGGAAGCTCTGCGCCGTGAGTTCCTTCCCGAGTTCCTCAATCGAGTCGATGAAGTGATCGTCTTCCATCCGCTCGGTCGCACCGAGATCCGCCAGATCGTTGATCTACAGCTCCGTAAATTGGTCAAACAGCTCGACGAAAACGGCTACGGATTTGAGATCAGCGATGCAGCCAAAGATCAGCTCGGCGAAGAGGGCTACGATCCATCCTACGGAGCACGCCCACTCAAGAGAGTCATCCAGCAACGCCTGCAAAACCAACTCGCCAACGAGTTGTTGTCCGGGCGTTTGCCCCAAGGCTGCAAGATCGTGGTCGATACCAAAGAGGGTGAGTTCGTCTTCACGCAAGTTGATTAGTCCACACAAGTCGTTTTAGCCGCAAGCCGAAGGCGTGCGTGCCCACGCTGATGACGTTGGTGTTAAACAAGCAAACGACTTCATCTAAGGGGCTGCGCGTCTTTTACTTCCGAGAGTCTCGTAGGGTGGGACAAGCTCGTTTCGAGCGCCGGCCCACCACACGCGAATCAACATCACTTTCATTCACGACGAAAATGGTGGGCCGGCGCGGCGAAACACCGCTGGTGTCTCACCCTACGTTTTGCCGACCACTCTCGGACGTAAAAAGCACAGCCGCGAAGATGGCGCGGTGTCTGCGCACGCCTGCGGCTTGCGGTTAAACGAATTCGGTGTTGGTTGACCTGCACTATAAATCACTCGCCATCGCGTCATGCCGATTTCTCCGTGACTCAGGGATGTTATTCCGACCCCGCTTTCATATCGTGCTGCTGTTTCACAGTGTGGCAGGAATCAAATTCAAACAGCCCGACTGAGACAATCTCAGTCGGGCTGTTTGGTTGGGCGACGAATTGAGCGGGAGTTTCGGCGCATGGCTGAGCCAGATGAGTTTGAGCAACCCTCTTCGAAGGACCAGCCGTCCTCGGGGACCGCGGAGGTTCCCGGTGCGGACGCCGCAGCAGATTCCAACGAGAATACGTTCTTGCAGAAGACCCTTTCCGAA
Organism: Planctomycetia bacterium; assembly: GCA_026400935.1. Taxonomy (GTDB): domain Bacteria; phylum Planctomycetota; class Planctomycetia; order Planctomycetales; family Planctomycetaceae; genus SXKJ01. The sequence goes on from JAPLNX010000395.1 coordinate 2,861, forward strand.
GTCGGGAACGAGGGGCTGGAGCTGAGTGCCTCGCGTCCCGGAGCGATCTCGATTGGCTCGCAGTTGGGGCCGTACCAGATTGTGCGGAAGATCGGTCAAGGCGGCATGGGGGCCGTTTACGAAGCGCGGCATATCAAGCTCAAAAAATCGGTGGCCATCAAAATCTTGCCGCCAGAGATGACGAAGTCCCCGACGTTGGTTGCACGCTTTGAGCGAGAGATGGAAGCGGTCGGAGCACTCGATCATCCACACATTGTGCGAGCGATGGATGCCGGCGAGTTCAACGGCACGCATTTTCTCGTGATGGAATACGTGGAGGGAACTGACCTGTCGCAGTGGGTCAAAGAGCAAGGCCCGTTGTCGATCGCCACCGCTTGCCGAGCCATGCAACAGGCCGCGCTCGGCTTGGAGCACGCTCACGAACACGGCCTCGTCCACCGCGACATCAAGCCAAGCAACTTGTTGGCCTGCACCCCCAAACAAGCCCGACGCGCCAGCGAGGGTTTACCGCCGACCAATGACGACAACCATGCGTTGGTGGGGCGTACGGGCTTGGAATCCTGCACCATCAAGATCCTCGACCTCGGACTGGCACGATTGGCTGAGCATGATGATGCGAGTGCCGGCCTGACTTCTTCGGGACAAGTGCTCGGCACGCCGGACTACATGGCTCCCGAGCAATGGGATGACACGCACACGGTTGATGGTCGAGCCGATTTGTACTCTCTGGGCTGCACGCTCTTCTATGTGCTGACGGGCAAGGCTCCCTATGCGAGTAATAAACCGCGCTCGATGCTGCACATCATGAAGGCCCACGTCGATGGCGCGATCCCCGATCTGACCGAGCGGTGCCCGCAAGTCCCCGCCGAGTTGAACGCGCTCTACCAACGCTTGCTCGCCAAGAAACTCGAAGATCGCTTCCAAACCGCC
>JAPLNX010000088.1 GCA_026400935.1 Planctomycetia bacterium
ATGGAGCCAGAAATTGGGACGAGTGACGACAGCCGCGAAGATCGAAGACCTTTGGCCGCCCGAGCGTGGATCGGTGGCTCTGGAATCCGTGCGGCGCGTTCAGATCGACGAGGCTCTGGTCGATCCTGGCGCGATGATTTTGTCATTGCCAACCAGCGTGATTCAGTAGCTTGGGCTGAAGCTCACCGGCCAGAAGCGGACAACACGACCGGCGCAACGTCTATCAAGCGGTGTAGCTCACGGTGCAAGACCGCGACTGCGCCGTCGATGTTTTGGAAGCCCCCGATTCGGTTCCCGTGCTAATCGAATAAGTGCCGCTGGAGGTCTTGGACTTCGTCTTGTATGTGTCGAATCGGCGATTGATCGGCAATCTGGCTCACGGCGGCCAGCAGATGTTCGAGATGTTTTGATCTGGGACCGACGGCAGCGACGCACATATCAGAAGAGAAATGCAAACGATGAATTCTGAATTTTTAGGAGCGTCCGCCCTCGCTTACGCTTCGGGTTACTTGCGGCTTTGCCGCTCTATTTCGTGGGTGTTGTGCGTTCTGTTACTCGCCGCCGGTTTTGGCCGCGAGGCAGTTGCTCAACAAGTAGCACCGCATGAGGCGGCGCTTCTCTTCGTGAAGCAGCACTGCCTCGCCTGTCACGGCGAGAAGGAGCCGAAGGCCGAGCTTTCATTGGCGAAGTTCGGTGACGAGGCGTCGATCCTAAAGGCTCGGAAGACGTGGCTGAAGATCGTCCAAATGGTCGAGCAAGGCGAAATGCCTCCCAAAGAGAAGCCGAAGCCGACCGCTGACGAAATCACAGCGATCGTGAAAGCGGTCAACGACCTCTTCGACCGAGCGGATAAGAATGCAAAGCCCGATCCCGGCCGAGTCACGATGCGGCGGCTCAATCGGGTTGAGTATGCCAACACGCTGCGCGATCTGGTTGGAGCTGATTTCAACCCGGCGGTTGATTTTCCGTCGGACGACATCGGTCATGGCTTCGACAACATCGGCGACGTTTTGACCCTCTCTCCCATCCTGATGGAGCAATATCTCGCAGCGGCCGAGACGGTCTCGCAGCGAGTCATCCTCGCAAATCCCCCTCCGCCGTCGCGCCGCTATTTGTCCGGAAAATACCTGCAGCCGAACAACGCACAGACGCCGCAAGGGAGATTCCGCCCGATGAATCCGGCCGACGCCGAGCCGGTCAATTCTGGACCGTTCGCAGCCCCAGGCGATTATCTGAAATTCTCACCCGATGCGGATTTGATTCTGCGAGCCAACATGTATGCCGAGACGAAAGGGACGTCACCGGTGAGGGTCGCACTGTTCATTTCGGGGGGCAAGCTCGCCGATGCGTCGAGCGACGAAGAGGTCGATCAGCTCATGGGCGCGGCGTTGAAGACGATGAAGCCACTGAAGATATTGAACATCTTCGAGATCACCGCTCGCGACGCGAAGGGCGTGCAGCAGATCGAGTTCCCGATCAACCATCGCGGTGACATTCAGCGAGCTGGCCTCGCCGTCATGAAGCCGCCCGCGGGTGAGGAATCGCCGCAACTCTTCATCGAACACATTTGGACCGAAGGGCCGCTGGAGACTCGGCCGGCATCGCAGTTGATGCTGCTTAAGTGTTTGTCTGATAAACCGCAGGCCGAACAGACGCGTGAAGTGCTCACGCGGCTATTGTCTCGCGGCTATCGGCGCACGGCGACTTCGCAAGAAGTCGAGGCGATGACCAAGGTCGTTGATCTGGCGGTGGCTAGCGGCGAGAAGTGGGAAGCGGGAATACAGTGGGCCATACAGGCGATGCTTTGCTCGCCGAAGTTCTTGTTTCGAGTTGAACTCGATGACCGACCCGATAGCCCGGAACCGCGGCCGATCGACGAGTTTCACCTCGCCTCGCGGTTGTCGTACTTCTTGTGGAACACGATGCCTGATGACGAACTGTTCGATCTCGCTCGGCGCGGCGAGCTGTTGAAAAACCTTGAACCACAAGTCCTGCGAATGTTGAAAGACTCGCGAGCCGCCGCCGCGCTCGTCGACCAGTTCGCCATGCAGTGGCTGCAACTCAAACGGTTGGAGTTGATCGCTCCAGATGGAAAACTCTTCCCTGAGTTCAACGATGACCTACGTCGCTCAATGCTGAAAGAGACACGTCTGTTTCTTCAAGCGATCGTGCAAGAAGACCTCAGTCTGCTCGAATTGCTCGCCGCCGACTTCACGTTCCTAAACGAGCTGCTCGCGAAGCATTACGGCATCGCCGACACGAACGGCAACCTCGTCGGCAAGAAGGCCGAGCGTGACAAAGGCCAGCCGATCCACGGCGACGACTTTGTCCGAGTCAATCTCACGAAGACCGGCCGCGGCGGACTGCTCACTCAAGCCAGCGTGCTAACGGTCACGTCGAATCCGACACGCACCTCGCCGGTCAAACGGGGTCGCTGGGTTTTGGAGCAATTGCTCGGCACCCCGCCGCCACCTCCGCCACCGAACGTGCCGGAACTCGAACAAGGCGAGAAGCTGACCGGCTCACTGCGGCAACGCATGGAACAGCATCGCGCGAACCCAAGCTGCGCGAACTGCCACGCGCGGATGGACCCGCTAGGCTTCGCGTTCGAAAACTTCGACGCCATCGGCCGCTTCCGCGAGAAAGACGGAGAGTTCCCCATCGACCCGTCTGGCGAGCTACCGACCGGTGAAAAAATCGCGGGGCCAACTGAACTCAAGGAAATCTTGAAGACCCGGCAGAATCTGTTCGGTCGGTGCATCACCGAAAAGCTGCTCACATATGCTCTCGGTCGAGGTCTTGAGTATTATGACCGGCCAGCCATAGACCGGATCGCGACCACTCTGGGACAAAACGGCTATCGGTTCTCAACCCTCATCGTCGAAACAGTGAAGAGCGAACCGTTCCGAATGCGGAGAGGTAAGTCCGCAGACGAATGACTGAAGACATTTCAACACAGAGACACTGAGAAAAACACCTGAATTCAGACTCTGTGCCTCTGTGTTAAAACTTGCCAATCATCCCACCGAAGGAGTCCATCATGTCACTTTCACTTTCTCGCCGAACTGTGCTTCGAGGACTTGGGACCGGAATTGCGCTTCCCTGGTTGGAAGCGATGGGGCCGCTGACCGCCTGGGCCGATGGAGCCACGAAGCCGGAACAGGCCGCTCCGAATCGCATGGCGTTTTTGTACGTCCCCAACGGCAAGAACATGGCCGATTGGACGCCGAAGACCGAAGGGACCGATTACGAACTCCCCGCGATCTTGAAGCCGCTCGAAGCGGTGCGGTCGAAGTTCTCGGTGCTGACGGGACTGACGGCGGACAAGGCTCGGCCGCATGGCGATGGCGGCGGTGATCACGCGCGAGCGCTCGGAGCGTTCCTCACTGGTGCTCAACCGCGCAAGACGGACGGCACAGACATCAAAGCCGGCACGTCGGTCGATCAAGTCGCGGCCTCGCGCATCGGCGATAAGACTCGATTGCCGTCTCTCGAAATTGGCACCGAAGCGGGATCGATGGCTGGCAACTGCGATTCGGGGTACTCGTGCGTGTACTCGTCCACGATGGCGTGGCGATCGGCGACGCAGCCGCTGCCGAAAGAGGTCAATCCGAAGCAGGTGTTTGAGCGGCTCTTCAGTTCAGTGCCGGATGCGGATCGCATCAAGCGAGACGTTCGCCGCAAGAGCGTGCTCGACTTCGTGCGCGAGGACTCGAAAGACCTCAGCGGCAAGCTGGGAGTCAACGACGTGCGGAAGCTCGACGAGTATTTCAGTTCGGTGCGCGACATCGAACTCCGCATCGAACGGGCGGCGAAACTGCCCCCCGCGAAAACTCCCGAAGGCCCGAAGCCGACCGGCATCCCCAGCGACTTCCAAGAGCACATTCGCCTGATGTGCGACCTGCTGGTACTGGCGTTTCAAACCGACAGCACGCGCGTCAGCACGTTCGTCCTGGCCAACGAGGGAAGCAACAAACCGTACCCGTTCATCAACATCTCGGAAGGACACCACGAACTCTCGCATCACGGCAACGACGAAGCCAAGAAGGCGAAGATTCGCGATATCAATATCTTTCACACGACACAGCTTGCGTACTTGCTGCAAAAGCTGGACTCGGTCACAGAGGGAGACGGCACGCTTCTGGACCACTGCATGATTGCCTACGGCAGCGGCAACTCCGACGGCAACGCCCACAACCACGACAATCTGCCGATCGTGCTCGCCGGTGGAGCTTGCGGCACGCTCAAAGCAGGTCGCCACATCGTCTACCCCAAGGAGACCCCGCTCAACAATCTGTGGGTTTCGATGCTCAACCGCATGGAGGTCAACCTCGACCGATTGGGGGACAGCACAGGGGTGTTAAGCCTCAGTTAACGGGCTTGAAGCCAAGAGACTGCCGCGAACCAACAATGGCTATGAGCTAACTTGAGTATTTTCAGTTCCGAAGCTTCGGGCGTTGATCGCTATTCGATCAGTTGACCTGTAACAAGACAGTCTCAACATGACGCTTCGCACTCTTTTGCTCGATATGAATTCCTACTTTGCTTCTGTCGAGCAGCAGATGCGACCAGCGTTGGGCGGTCGTCCGGTCGCTGTGGTTCCGGTTATGGCCGATACGACTTGTTGCATCGCTGCCAGTTATGAAGCGAAGAAATTCGGAGTAAAAACCGGCACGCGAGTGAGAGACGCTCGGCAGATGTGCCAAGGTTTGAAGATCATCGAAGCGCGACCGCAGTTGTACGTTGAGGTGCATCATCGCATCGTGAGTGCCGTCGAGTCGTGTATTCCAGTTTCAGCCGTACTGTCGATTGATGAGATGGAATGCCGACTGTGGGACAACGAACGAACGGTCGATGACGCGATCCGAATGGCAAAGTTGATTAAGGAAACGATCCGCCGCGAAATGGGTGAATATTTGCGCTGCTCGATAGGACTGGCACCGAATCGGTTGCTGGCCAAGTTGGCCGCCGATTGGCATAAGCCTGATGGGATGACTGTTATCTCACAGGAAGAATTGCCTCAACGGTTGTTCTCGCGACCACTGCGAGCATTTTCTGGCATCGGATCGCGCATGGAGCAGCGGCTTGAGCGGGCGGGTATCACGACGACGCAACAGTTCTGTGAGCAATCGTCGCAGCAACTTGCGAAGGTCTGGGGGAGCAAATTGCTCGGCGAAGTATGGTGGCGTCGGCTGCGAGGAGAAGATGTTCTTGATCCGCCAACAAAACGCCGTTCTGTCGGACATTCGCACGTCTTGCCTCCCCAAATGCGAAACGACATTGATGCGAAAGCCGTCTTGTTGCGTCTGCTCGACAAGACCGCGATGCGGTTGAGACGTATCGACTATTGGGCCGGTGCGATCTCTGTCCGGCTCGATTATCTCGACCAAGAAAGCTGGCTGGCACACCGAGATTTGAGTCACTGTCAGGACACGACGACGCTCGTTCGTGCAACCTGTAAGCTCTGGAAAGAACGACCTCCGGAGATACCGTTCAAGGTGAGTGTGACTCTGAGTAATTTGGTCTCCAGCAGCAATGTGGCTCAACCTCTGTTTGACGAGGACCGCAAACTCAACGCTCTCTCTGACGCGATCGACGAACTCAAGCAACGCTTCGGGCCGCAAGCGGTTCAGTACGCTGAAATGCGCGGATCGCAACCACTTGACCCGAAGCAGAACCCGACAACCGACCGCATTGCCTTCAATCACATCCCAGACATTTCCTCTGGCAAGAAGACAACACCGCAGGCCAGCGCGATCAAACTCTCCTCACGCCAACTGCTCGATCAAATGGCGGCACTGCTCGATTCTCAGAATGACGCCACGGAAATCGACTCTTGATGCCGGGCGATACTTTGCCTTATGACGGCGACGAACTGGCCAGCAACTGTCGGTAATACTCGACCGTCTTCGCGAGTCCGACTTTCAAGGGAACTCGCGGTTCCCAACCAAGCCAATTGCGGGCACGAGTGATATCAGGGCAACGTTGTTTCGGGTCGTCTTTGGGAAGCGGTTCGAATTTCAATTCGCTCTTGGAACCTGTTTCAGTAATGATTGCTTGAGCGAGTTCGAGCATCGTCTTCTCGTCGGGATTACCGATGTTAACCGGGCCTGTGTGCTCGTTGTTGTCCATCAGGCGGATCATGCCCTCGATCAAATCATCGCGGTAACAGAACGACCGAGTTTGTTGGCCGTCACCGTAAATCGTGATTGGCTCGCCACGCAAAGCTTGGCAGATGAAGTTGGAGATGACGCGCCCATCGTTCGGGTCCATGCGAGGGCCATAGGTGTTGAAGATACGGATGATTCGAACTTCGACACCGTTTGAATCGTGGTAATTCATGCAGAGCGACTCGGCAATCCGTTTGCCTTCGTCGTAGCAGCTTCGCGGGCCGATCGGATTCACGCAGCCCCAATAATCTTCTGTCTGCGGATGGACGTCGGGGTCTCCGTAAACTTCAGAGGTGCTCGCTTGCAGCACGCGGGCTTTGCAGCGTTTGGCCAAGCCAAGCATGTTGACCATGCCGACAGCCGATGTCTTGATCGTTTTGATCGGGTTGTATTGATAGGCAACCGGTGAGGCAGGACAGGCGAGATTGTAAATCTGATCGCATTCAACGAAGAGCGGATGGACGATGTCGTGGCGGATCAACTCAAAATGTGGGTTGCCGACGAGATGTGCGATGTTTTCTTTGCGTCCTGTGAAGAAGTTATCGACACAGATCACATCATCGCCGCGCTCGATGAGGCGATCACAAAGATGACTACCCAAGAAACCGGCTCCACCGGTGACGACAATCGTAGCCATATTTTTCTTCCGCCTGATTCCTGATTGGAGATGAACTGCGGCGTTGTTAGCCGCTTGAGTTCGTGGCAATTCAGTCGGAACTTAGCAGGCTTTCGATAAACGTGGCAATCTCTGTCCCGTGTATCGCATTACCAATGCGAAAGCGTCCGCAATGGTGATCGTCACACATGACATCGATCTCGAATTCAATGTTTAGCGGAGTGTCATCTCCCACTCTCGCTGTAGATGAATAGGTGTTGACAGATCAGACGACTGAGCCTTGAGTTGTCTGTGAATCGAGGATGTCAGCCACTAACATCCCGCGTCCTAAACTCTGGCAAATGAACGGTCTGGAGTAGGGCCTTACATAAACATCACCGAAAACACATCGGGCAGCCCGCTGTGTTCCGGATTTCCTTTAATAACCTCGATCTTCAGAACGGGCTCAGCAAATGGCTTTGGACGTTTACTCTGTGTGTCCTTGCGGCAGTAACAAGAAATTGAAATTTTGTTGTCACGGCATCGAAGCGGACATCGAACGAGTCGTTCGGCACCAGTCCGCCAAACAATACAAGCAGGCATTGCAAGTGCTCATGGCATTGGAGCGGACGAACCCACAAAGTGCGTGGGTAAAGAACCTCGCAGCGTTCACATTGATGATGGATCGTCGAGCGCCCGAAGCGAAGGCTCCGCTTGCCAAAGTACTCGAATCACAGCCGGACAACTTGTATTCGATTTCGCTTTTCGGACTCGCATCATTTTTAGGAGACGGTTGGAAGTCGGGAAAAATGGCGATCCAGCGAGCGTTTCAACGCTGCTCCGCCGAGTACCCGCACATCGTTTACTTCTTGGCTCGTTCGATTGCCGAATTCATGGCGGGCAGCGGAAGCGCGATGGCACACCGGCAATATCTCGCGTTGGCAATGCGATTGGCCAATGACGAAAACCGAGAGAACGTGTTTGTTGAACTGATCGACTTCGATGGTGATACCAAGATTCCATATATTCTGCGCGGGAGCCATGATCTGGTACCTGTCGCCGGTGACGAGGCGTTTGAGAAAGAAATTCGCAAAGGAGTGAAGCTGGCGTTCCTCGGATGCAATGAGGCGGCAGCGGGAATCTTTGGAAAACTCGCGGAAGCGGCTGACGGCGAATTAGCCGGACTCAGCGGTGATGACGCGACCCAGAAGAAAACGGCCACCTCCGATTTGTGGTGGAACTGTGGCATCTGCCGAGCTTGGGACGGGGATGAAAAGTCTGCTGCTGAAGCGTTGCATAAGTCCGCGCAACTGGCGTCTGATTTTGAGATCGCAGTTGAGCGTGAAACTCTCGCACAGAATCTGGGACGGCGTGGTGATCGGGAGAGTGCTCACCGCGTTGTTCAGCGCAGTTATAAAGCGAAGACAACTTCCAAGTTATTGACGCAACTAGACACGATTCCGCTATTCGTGCGAATGCCGAAACCTGAAGGCCAGCCGACCGATCCTCGTCAGCCATCGGCCAATTATCGAGTCCTCGACAAATCCGTAGTCTTAGACTCGAATGACGCTGCGTTTACGCTCGAGACGGTCCCGACGGTGATTGCTGATATCGTCGTGTTCGATCGCAATGAGAACACGAATCAAGATTCTGGCTTAGCGATCATCGGTATCGAAGGTCCGACTTTTGCCGATGCCGTCGCCAAACTTGAAGCGGCGGCTGGTGACGACATCGAAAAGATCGAAATGGCGGGCAGCGAGAACGGTGTCGTTACAAACTCGATGTTTGAAAAAGAGTTCCTGCCATTGCAGTGGCGTCGTCATTACGAAGCAGCGACGCCCATGGGCATCATCCGCCGTATCAACCGCGAAGTGTGGCGCAAGTTCCTTGATCACGAATGGCCTAACACGTCGCTGGCTGCACTTGGCGGTAAGACTCCTCAGCAGGCCGTTGGTGACGAAGCCGTGCGAGTTCCGTTGGCCGCTTGGTTACAACAACTTGACATGTATGGCGATCGGTTTGGACTGCCATATGACGTGAATGAAGGACGAGCAAAGTTCGGTTTACCTGCGTTACAGGCGATTGACGTCAGCGATGACCAAAACAACGTCGGAACGCTTTCGATTCTGCAATTCGCTCGGCTACCGTTCGATAAGCTCGATGATGCGCAGCTTGTCGCGGCGTTCAAACGAGCGACTCTCGTGCAGCACAAGGGGAGCTTGAAACAGTTGCTCGTGAAGATCGTCGAACGACCATCGTGTCACGACAAATTGGATATCTCACGCGTTTACCGATTCTTGTCCGATATCAGCGCGTTGCTGTCTGACTCGAAAGAAGCAATTCACTGGCTCAGCAAGGAACGTGAACGCTCGGTTCCCGTGACAGAACAGTTCGGGCACAGCCTCGATTGCGACATGCGAGAGCTTCGCTATCGGCTCGATAGTCCTCACAAAGAAGAATGCAACAATCTGCTTCGCCGGATGTGGGACAATTATGGAGTTAAGGTTCCTGAAGTTCGTGATTATGTAACGAACATCGTCAAGCACTATCGAATCACAGCCCCCTGGATGGCCTCTGCAACGGAGCCTACCTTGGCTGGTGTCGGTGGAGCCGTCACGAGTGGAGGGATTTGGACTCCGGACGCAAACGCAGATCAACCGGCTGCGACTGGAAAACTTTGGGTGCCGGGTTCGTAGCGCACGGGGCTTCCGTGCGTCGGACACACGCGAACCGCGTGTGCTGCAGACATGCAATTTCTCGATCGTCCTTCAGTCATGCGACGTGCCCTTGAGCTAGCGGCTCAAGGGCATGGTTTCGTTGAGCCGAATCCGATGGTCGGGGCGGTGCTAGTCGATGAACACTTGCGTGTAATTGGTGAAGGCTTTCATCAGCGATTCGGTGGGCCGCACGCGGAAGTCGAAGCGATACGGGATGCGAAATCGCGAGGCAATGGCGATCGATTACAAGACGCAACTTTATATGTGTCGCTCGAACCATGCTGCCATTTCGGGAAGACGCCCCCTTGCACGCAGGCGGTTATTAGGGCCGGAGTTCGCAAGGTCGTTGTTGGTCGGACTGACCCTGCTCCGCATGCCAACGGCGGCGGAATTGCTGCGCTGCGAGCGGCTGGTATTGATATTGAAGTTGGACTACTCGAAGCCGAAGCGAAGCGAATGACCGCTCCGTTTGCGAAGCGGATTTCGACAGGTCGACCTTACGTGATCGGCAAGTGGGCGATGACATGGGACGGCAAGATCGCGACTCGAACGGGTGATTCTCAGTGGATCAGCAACGAGGCATCACGAGCGGTCGTGCATCAAATTCGTGGCCGCGTTGATGCGGTGATTGTCGGAGCAGAGACCGCTAGGCAAGATGATCCCGCACTTACAGCTCGCCCTTCTGGACCTCGTGTGGCGACTCGTGTCGTAATGGATTCAATCGCGTCAGTGCGAAGCGACTCCAAATTGGTGCAGACGATTAATCGCGCACCGCTGCTGATTGTTTCCGGCCCCGACACACCCAGAGACAACATTGCTCGCCTTCAAGCGGCAGGTGCGGAAGTCTGCGTGCTTGGCACAAGCGCCGTCGATGCAGCACCCCCTGCATCAACGAAAGAGATCAAACGAATTCGTCACGTCGATCCGATACTGCTCTTAGAAGAGCTCGGACGGCGCGGCATGACGAACGTCCTCGTCGAAGGGGGCGGAGCGATCCTAGGAGCATTTGTCGATCTCGATTTGATCGACGAAGTCCATGTTTTCCTCGGCCAGAAGCTCGTCGGCGGTCAAGCGGCTCCGAGCCCAATCAGTGGCCTTGGTTGCGGTACTCTCCTGCAAGCACTTTCGTTAGAGGATGTGCATGTCGAAGTGCTTGACGGTGACGTGCATCTACGGAGCGTTGTGCGTGGCCATTGCTGGTGAGACAGCGTTGCTAATCGATTGCCTCACAACGATGTTGGCCATTGCCCCGGTGGTCTCTGTCGATCGTCGCTATTAAGAAATGATTGCAGCATGACCTGAGCGGCAACCTTGTCGAGTTTTGCCTTCTGCTTCTTCTCACTGAGATTGGACTGCTGCAAATACAGTCCAGCGAGTGCCGAGGTATATCGCTCATCCCAAAAAACGACCGGCAATCCAACCATACGCCCGATCCAATCGCCAAACTTGCGAGCCTCTTTCGCTTTGCCCCCTTCGTCGCCGCTCATATGAACCGGGAGGCCAACGACCAAGCCGACCGCTTGGTACTCGTGAGCCGTCCTCTGCAAGGTCGCGCGGTCTTCGGCTTCATTTCGCCGCACATAGTTTTCCAATGGGCTCGCGATGGACTGATCTGGAGTCGAGACGGCAATGCCGATCCGCTTGGTTCCAAAGTCGATCCCCAGTAGCGTTCCAGTTGTAGGAACCGACGAGGTTGGGATCACATTGTCAGTCGGGGACGGACTCAAAGGGATTTCCTCAAAGGTTGCTGACACGTCGGGCACAGTTAAATCATTCGACTCAGCGACAATAACAAGCGTTGTCTTGAATCACGAAGCCCCGAACTTTCTGTCGAAAGATCACGCACTACCTTTCGGCGGCGCTGCGGGGCGATTGAAGCGAATGAGGCATTGTCAGCAACTCATACATCTCCGGTCGGCGGTCGGCGAGGCGGTCGATCGCGTGTTTGCCGGGGACGCGGGTAACTCGTTTATTGCGCGACTGCTGAGGGTCAATGTCGGCATACAGGATTGTCGGCTGAGTGCTTTCGGTACTCGCCAGCGTGCAGCCGCTGGGGCCGCAGATGCGGCTGCGGCCGATGAAGGGAAAGCCGCGTTCTTCGCCGACTCGATTTACGGCCATAAAGAAGACCGCGTTTTCCATCGCTCGCGTATTGAGTGTGTGCTCGGCGACGCATTCCGCTCCGGGCGGCCAGTTCGTCGGGAGGACGATCAAGTCGGCACCCAGCAACGCCAGTGATCGAGTCGCTTCCGGAAATGCCGCGTCGTAGCAGATCAACATGCCGACCTTCACGCCGTCGATCTCGAAAACGGCAAACGGGCGATCTCCGTAGGTCGTCTTCATGTCGATTCCCAAGTACGGCAGATGCACTTTGCGATACGTGCCGATCAAACCGCTCGGCCCGACGAGAGCCGTCGCGTTGAAGAGGCGGTCGCCATCCTTCTCCAACAGACCGAACACTGCGAAGACGCCGAGTTCTTTACACGCACTCGCAAACCGTTCTGTCGCCGGCCCCGGCAACGTCTGAGCGTGAGGCATCGCTTCCTCAACACTGCTGAAGCAGTAACCGCTCAACGCACATTCGGGAAAAACGGTGAGTTTCGCACCGACCGCGGCTGTCTCTCGCAGCTTGGCCAGCATCGCTTGCAAATTGGCCTCGGGCTGACCGAGGGCTACATCCATCTGTACTCCAGCAACTCGCATAGGGCGTCCTTCCATTCGTAGCACAGTCGGCTGACCTGCGTGAATTGTTCGATGAAATCACAGGTGAGTCGCCTGTGCTGCGAGAGACTGTATCTCGGATGTGGCTATGGATCGACCACGACGGTGGCTCTGAAAACGAAAACAGCCGGAGTTAAATCTCCGGCTGTTCGTGTACTTTGCTGATGACCAAGAGCAGATCACATCCACTCTTTGATCACTCGGCCTTCAAGCAATCGCACGGGGCGACCGTCAGGACTTTGTACGTGAAGATCGAGCGGTAGGCCGAGCTTTGAATAAAGAGTCGCGGCGATGTCGGCGCTTTGATATTCGTTCTTCGCGACAAGTCCACCATCGGCGTCAGTTGCTCCGAGGACACTGCCGCCCGGAATACCGGCTCCGGCCATGATGGCGAAACCGGTGGTTGACCAGTGATCGCGTCCGCTTGCGCTGTTGATTTTCGGAGTGCGACCGAAGTCCGTCAGCCAACAGACCAACGTCTTGTCGAGCATCCCTCGTTCTTCAAGGTCCGCCAAAAGTGTCGGCAACGCTTGATCCACGGGCGGGATCCGAGTCGCTTTCAAGCTCTTGAAGTTGTCTGCGTGCGTGTCCCAACCGCCGTCGGTCACGGTGACGAACCGGACGCCCGACTGCACGAGTCGGCGAGCAAGCAAACAGCTTTGACCGAACTTCGTGCGACCGTAACGATCGCGCAGCTTCGGGTCTTCCGCTTGAATCTCAAACGCGCGCTTCGTTTCCGGAGCGGTGATCATGTCGAGTGCCGTTCGGAAGTGCTCGTCGAGCGCGGCGAAGCGTTCGGGCTGCACATCGGCCTTCTTCTGCAAGGCGTCGACGGTGCTGAGCATCTGACGGCGGCGATCGACTCGCGTCATCGAAATCCCTTGTGGAGGCGTGATGTCGCGCACGGTGAAGTTGTCGGTGTTCGGATCGCTGAGCATTTCGAACGGGTTGTGAGCGATCCCCAAAATGCCCGCCGTGCCGCCGCCAAAGCGATGATCGACGCTGCTGCCGAGTTGAATAAACGGCGGCAACACCGACTTGAATCCGTGGTACATGCTCACGACCGAACCATAAGTCGGATACGTCATCGCCGGATTGAATTGCCGGCCGGACATCACCCATTGATCCGCCGTGCCGTGACTGCCGTTGAGCGGATTCCAGCCGCGCAGCAATCCGTAACGATTTAACTCGCGAGCCATGTTGGGCAGGATCTCGGTGAACTGCACGCCGGGAACTGCCGTGTCGATCACACCGAACTCGCCGCGCACGCTGACCGGCGCATCGGGTTTTGGATCAAACGTGTCATGATGTGAAGTCCCACCTTGCGTCCAGATCAGGATGCAGTTCATGTCGCTGCCGGAAGAGAGGCCGGTTTTCGCACTCGCTTGCTTCGCCGCGAGAGCCATCGGCAGCGAAACGCCCAAGCCGGCCAACGAACCGATCTGCAAGAAACCACGGCGAGAGACACGTTCACAATCGCGGAAGTTGCTGGTGAGAAAATTCAGCATGGCATGACTCCGTGGCAGGATTCAGTCAGGTGGGATCAACCGCCTCGCGGCGGGACTACGAACCGTTGGGAGGTGCGACACTATGGCCGACCGGCATTCTGAAATCAACACGTGCTTATGCGGGACGGACAAATTATGCTATCGGCCAATCTCGCCGACTGCGTGATTCTGATATGTTGTTCTCGCTAAACCTCCCTCCCCAACGGTCCCAAACGAACAAATCGCCGGGACTGTCCTGCCAAATACCCATCCTTGGAGGCCGTTTCATGAACAGGCTTTTGCTTGCGGTTGTGGTTTCGCTAGTTGGCAACTTTTTCGCGCAGCCCACAAAGGCTGATGGTCCGGCTGGTTTTTCAGTGACGCCAGTCGAGGTGAGATTAACTGGAAATCTCGCTCGTGCGCAGTTGGTCGTGACGCGAGCGGATGTTGCCGGCCAGATCGGCGAGCGGTCGGACGATCTGACTCACGGCGCGGCGTTTCAGTCGAGTGACGCGAATGTCGTCGCCGTTGATGCGCGGGGGCAGTTGCTGGCGAAAGCGAATGGCTCGGCGAAAGTGAGCGTGAAGGTCGGCGACGTGATGAAGGAAGTCGCAGTCACGGTCGAGAAGATTGAGCCGGTGGCGAAGGTCGGGTTCGTCGAGCAGGTCACGCCGATCCTCAACAAAGCGGGATGCAGCATGGGGGCGTGTCATGCGGCGCAGTACGGACAGGGTGGGTTCAAGCTGTCGGTGTTTGGGAG
>JAPLNX010000285.1 GCA_026400935.1 Planctomycetia bacterium
GAGCAACACTGTGAAGTCACTCGGAGACTTTTCATGCTACTTCCCCTTTCCCGCGCGACGATTGCGATTCGTGATGTTGTCTGCCAAAGCGGCCAGCACTTGGGTTCCATTTGGGGTCACTGCCGTTGCGCCAAAATCGTAGGCCCCGCCGCTCCCATGAATCGGCTGAGCCAAGATTCCCATGTTTGTCATACCGGGGCCTGAAGCGAACGGTTCATAAAGCCCCAATTCACCGTCAGCACCACACGAAATAATCAAAGGCGTGTGATAAGTATCGAGCGTCGGATAAAGCAGTTCGGTGTAGGTTCCTGTGACGTTGATATTGAAAGCCAGCAGGCGTTTCATTTCGGTGCTGATTAACCCATAAGGGTCGTCTGGGTCTTCGCTCAATGGATCCCATTGGCCCGCTGGAAACGCAGGCGCCGGAGGCAACGCTTCCATCAACAACGCCGCAATCGGACGCATGTTGGAGGGAATGGACGATAAGCTAATCGCAACATCGTCTGTGCCTAACTTCCCGTAGTCTCCAAAATCATCAACTGTTCCATTGCCATCGTCATCCACTCCAGCGACCCCGTACTGCCCGTCGGCTCCAACGTTTCCATTCGGTTTAATCAACCGCGTTGGCCAACGATAGAAGCGGAGCGGACGTCTCCAGCCATCAACAAGCTCCAACAGACCGTCCCCATCAGTGTCTAGCACTTCATTACCAACTCGGAACTCCGACTCCCCGACCGGCGGCACACCGAAAACCTGCATCTGAGTTAACATTAAATACAGTACGGCGGCGCTTTCCGTTTCCGGCTTGTGATTGAAGTGGACGTATCCGTCGAGCTTGCCGTTGCCATTTGCATCTTCGCCTGGATCAATGATGCCATTCGCATTCTTATCTTCTGGTGCCAGCGATGGGTCCGCCTTGTCTAAAACGCCGTTGTTGTTCAAGTCCTCGCCCGCATCCAATGTTCCATTTCCGTTAGCATCCTCACCTGCAATC
Source organism: Planctomycetia bacterium (assembly GCA_026400935.1). Taxonomy (GTDB): domain Bacteria; phylum Planctomycetota; class Planctomycetia; order Planctomycetales; family Planctomycetaceae; genus SXKJ01. The sequence continues at coordinate 995 of JAPLNX010000285.1, forward strand.
GAGGTCGGTACTCCCGCAAGTGGTCCAGTCGCGATTCGCGGAGTCATGTCTAAGTAGCGTTGAGGAAATAGCAGGCTGTAAAATTCCTTCCGAGCAATCGATTCAATGACTCGTGGCGAAACACCAAAGATACCGCCTGCTTCAAGGGACTGTTTTCTAAGCTGCACGATCCGCTCGAAGTCGCGAGATTTAACAGCCCGCTCAAAACCTTTGCGGCGATCGTCCAGCAGTCCTTCAATCTTTTGAATCAACGCCACGGTGGCCGTCTCGCGCGCCTTGCGAATCGATGTTGTCACCGTCGTTCCGAGAATCCCAATCAACAGAGCGATGATCACCACGACGACCAGAATTTCGAGCAACGTAAAAGCGCGACGAAGCCGCTCAAGCTCAATAATTCGGGCAACGCGATTCGTGCTTCTGGTGTTCATGATCAGCCTCCGTCAAACCGCAATCAAACTACTTCCGCGAATCACCGATCCGCCCACCCGCAAAGTTGGTCATGTTGTCTTGCGCGTTGAGCGGTAGCGTGCTGCCGTTGCTGGGATCGAACGCCCCGCCGGTTCCGAAAGTCTGATCCATGCCCGGCGAGATAATTTGAATTCCCTTGGGCTTATGAGGAGCACTCATTGCAGGCGCGGCACTCGCATTGAAGCTAGGAGTGTAGTAGGCATATTGCATCGACATTGTCGCTGGAATTAACACGGAGCCATCAAAGTTATCTGTGTTATACCAAGGTGACGTCGGCCAATTTGTCCGATAGCCGCTAACGCCATTGAAGTACATGTAGGGAGTATTCTGCCCCGGATAAGGATCTCTGTATTCCGGAAACCAATCGGCGTCATGATCGCACAATCGCCCAGACCAATTGCTGTCGTTCGCAACTGGCGAAGCGGAGAGCGGAACCCTCAGCGCCCCTTTGAATTCGTAATATGGACCTTCGCGGCTCGTTCCAGGACCAAAGGGGCTTTGAGGGTCTTTAGAAAATCCCGTGAAGGCACCGCTGGCCGGACTGACGAGCCCGCCGAGAAAGAACACAAAGCACTCCGCCCCACTCATGCTGAGTGTCGTTGGCACTGGTGACATCGACGCCCAAGGAGTCGCTGGCAGCCAAGTTCCAGTCATCGAAGAAGACAAGCCACCACAGTTAGCGAAATCAAACTGTGGCCAAAGCTGCTTGATCACTCCCTTATGACGACGGCTGACAGGTGTTGCTTCCCAGGCTGCTGCTGTCGGGTAAAGAATCAACTGACTCGGCGGCTCAGTGCCGTAGGTGATTTTGAACTTAGCGATAGCGTCTTCCAGCCCCTGGATATCAACTCGAACCTCCGCGTCCCGCGCGGCTCGGCGAGCACTATTGACTGCCGGCAACAGCAGGCCAATCAAAAGCGCAATGATCACAATGACGATCATGAGTTCGAGCAGCGTGAAGCCAGACCGGTTCGCGTGATTTAGGGGCAGCCAATTCTTCGGCTGACGTGACGTGACTTTCATTTCCTGACTCCTCGAAAGCGCATTTCTGCATCGGGTGCCAATAGGCGTTCTGCAAAAGCCTATTCACCCAACAATAAGTAGACGTTGGCGGGCTGGTCGTGACCGACCGACTACGACAAATCGTTCAGCAATTTCACCAGCGGCATGAACAACGCGATGACGATGAAACCGACGATTAAACCGAGGATCACGACCATCAGCGGTTCGAGCAAATTCACCAAGCCATCGACCAGCACCGACACTTCTTCGTCGTACACGTCGGCGATCTTATACATCATGTTGTCGAGGGCACCGGTTTCCTCGCCGACGTCGATCATGTTGACCACCATATCGTCCACGATGCGTGCTTCCCGCAGTGGCACGGCGATGGATTCACCTTCGCGGATGGCCGCATAGATGTTGTCAAATGCTCGACGGAAAATGGAATTGCCAGCGGTATCGCGAGCGATGGTGAGCCCCTCCAAGATCGGCACACCAGACGCGACCAGTGTCCCCAGCGTCCGCATGGTTCTAGCCACGATTGACTTACTTAATATCTGCCCCATCAGCGGTATTCGTAGCGCCAACCAATCAAGCACGAATTCGCCGGTTTTGTTTTTGCGAATGACTTTGAACGACAGCAAAATGGCGATTGGAATTGCCGGAAACAGATAGAAGTAATTGACGACGATATCGCTGCACGTAATCAGCGCGACCGTGATGTCAGGTAGCTCGGTCCCGAAGCCGAGGAAGATCGACTTAAACTTCGGGATGATGTAATACATAATGAACCCCACGATGAGGGTCGCCACGGTGATCACCGCGCACGGATAAATCATCGCGCCTTGCACTTTGCGTTTCAGGCTTTGTGCTCGTTCTTTGAATTCAGCGAGCCGCTGCAAAATGATTTCCAGAGCACCACCGGCCTCACCGGCCTTCACCATGTTGCAATAGAGGTTGTCAAACGCCTTGGGCTGCTTGGACATGGCTTCGGAGAGCGTGCTGCCAGATTCAATGTCTTCGATGACCCCAACCAGTGAGTTCTTCAACGGGCCGGGTTTTGATTGGCCTTCGAGAATCTTCAAGCTGCGAAGAATCGGCAGGCCGGCGTCTTGCAACGTCGATAGCTGACGAGTGAACGTACAAAGGTGCTTGGCCTTCACGCTGCCGAAGGAAAACCCCTTCTTTTTCCGGGAGCCGGAAACCTTTTTCTTCTCAGGTTCCTTCTTCTTTTTGCCGCGTCCCTTTTCGGCGATCTTCGTGACGAAGAAGCCCTGTTCTTTGATCTTCTGTTGGGCTTCGGCTTCGGACCCCGCTTCAATCGTGTCCTTGACCTCCGTGCCCGAATTGTCCATTGCTTCGTACTGGTAGACCGGCATGGTTGATCTCCGTCACAAGAATCTGAGGAAATATGATCTGCTGTAGGAAAGGTTCTTCGGATGGGCACTCTTGCCCGTCGAACGTCAGGCGACGGGCAAGAGTGCCCATCCTCCAAAATCACTTTTGC
>JAPLNX010000137.1 GCA_026400935.1 Planctomycetia bacterium
ACCAACTGCCGCTCCGACACCCGGACCTTCGCCGCATTCCCTGGCATGACGCTCCTCCTTGATTGAGCACTCATAGCTCAACCAAAAATCGCGTCCGGTGATAGGTCAGTTCAAGACGGCAGCACTAGGTGGTTGCATCGACCTGTCCTGACCGCGAGCCTCGTGACTGTGCCGTTCGAGTCGCAACTCGAGGGTGAACGCCACAAGGCTCGCGGTCGGCCCGGCCCCGACGGCCCAAGGAAATTGGCATCGGGGCCGATCCAAGGTCGGCTTTACGCTGGGAGGGCCACAGCCTCTGGCAGCGCGATTTGTTCGGGCAAATGCACCTTGTGGTAGCGATTGCCGCGAGTGTCATAAAAGTAAATGTCGTTGTGATCGCTGGCCCAGACCGCTCCCAGACGAACTTGTCTGGGACCTTGAACCGAAAATTGAAACCCGCAAATTTTGCCCTGCTTTATGAGCGGAGCTTGTCGCAGTTTCGACTGTTCCAGCAGCAAGTTTTCTTTCCGACAAAGAGTGGTCTGAACGAAAGACCGCAGTTCATCAATCGTGCGAATGCCGGGGACAATATCGCTCATAGTGTCTGTGTTCGGAGTAAGCTGATCCGTCGGAGTTTTAAGTAGACGACTCACTCCGTGAGTCGAAGAGTTCCGGTCACAGAGTGACCGATCTACGTCTGTCGGCGGAGAGAACTATCGACCGCCGCGCATCGAACCTGCGTTCTGAGGATGGCTCGTCATCGAATCGTCACGGCAGGTGTTGGCCGCACAATACGACCGAGCGGCGGAACCGCTCCCGCCGGAAATTTTCCAGCGGCGTTGAATCCGCGCCGCGAGCAAACTCGCTACGATGTCGCCCCTTTGAAGTGAATTCCGAATCACCGTCGGCTCAGCTTCAAGTGCGGTTGATGTGAAGAACGCGTGCCATCTGTGCCCGGAAAGTGTCAGCGAGGGCGAACGCTTAACGGGACATTGAAATCGAAATATTTTGAAGCGTCTGCCCTCGCTGACGCTTCGGGTTAGTATCAAAAAGGAGATATCTCGTGCCGGTCATTGCCCATGAAACGCTGACAAACTTTGCCGTCCAATTGCTCTCTGCCGGAGGCGCTGATGCCGAAGAGGCTGCGATCGTCGCCGATAGTCTGGTTCAGGCAAACCTGCGCGGGCACGACTCGCACGGAGTGATGCGAATTCCGTTTTACTTACAGAATGTCAAAAGTGGCCGACTTCACGCGGGGGCTCGATTGACGATCGTCCGCGAAGCGGCGAGTGTGCTGGTGACCGATGGCTCATGGGGATTCGGACAAGTTCTGGCTCGCGACCTGACGAATCGCCTGATCGAGAAAGCTGGAACAACCGGTATTGCTTGTGGTTCGTTGCGACAGTCCGCTCACATCGGACGATTGGGCGAATACGCGGAAATGGCTGCCGCGAAAGAAATGGCCGCGATCATCATGGCCAATACGCACGGTGCCGCTCCGCGAGTTGCTCCCGTTGGCGGCAAGCGACCTCGATTGGGAACGAATCCCCTTTGCATTGGAATGCCTCGCCCCAATGGTGGCCCGTTTGTGCTCGATTTTGGAACGAGCGCGACGGCTGAAGGAAAAGTCCGGGTCAAACATATTGCCGGTCAACAAATTCCGCTCGGCTGGGTGCTTGATCCGGACGGCAAGCCGACAACAAATCCTGGTGCGCTTTACGGCGATCCTCCGGGAACGATTCTGCCGATGGGTGGCGACCAAGCCTACAAAGGCTTCGGCTTGGCCTTCATGATCGAGACATTGTGCGGCGGCCTTTCCGGCGGCCCGTGTGCTGCGCCGAATCCTCCGCCGCCACTGGGCAACGAAGCGGTCTTCATCGTCATTGATCCGAAGTTGTTCTCCGGCATCGAGCATCTTCTCAAGGAGATCACGGGACTCGAAGACTACGTGCGCGGAGTACCGCTGATCGACGGAGTGAAAGAAGTGACTCTGCCAGGTGACCCCGAACGTCGAGTCCTCGCCGATCGTTCCGCGAACGGCATCCCGCTTGATGACGGCAACTGGCAAGCACTGTTGAAAGCAGCCAGCGAATTGGGAGTGACTGCTCCGACGTTGTAATTAACTTGGCTCGCACTGTCGCAAGCCCTGATTGGCATTGGGCCATTCAGGGCTTGCCCCATCACGTCAGCGGCAAAACTTGGCCGTCGCTGATCGGGAACGGGCGGTTGAGCATGTCGTGAATCTCGGCTTTGGGCGAGATTCCGAGAGCCTGGAAAATCGTGGCGTGGACGTCTGCTGGAGAGCAAGCCAGCGTTTTGGGAAACGCTGCTTTGCTGTCCGTGCTGCCGTAGACTTGGCCCCCTTTGATGCCTCCCCCAGCGAACGCGATCGAGTACGCGTCCGGATAATGATCACGCCCTGCATTCGCATTGATACGCGGAGTGCGACCGAAGTCTGTCAGCATCACGACCAAAGTTTCGTCGAGCGTTCCTCGGTCAGCGAGATCTTGAAGCAACGCTGACACTGAGCGATCAAAGACGGGCAGCAAACGATTCTTAAGATGATTGAAGTTGTTGCCGTGCGTGTCCCAAGTGTGTCCGCCACCGAGATCACCCGCTCCACAACAGACTTGGACCACGGGAACTCCCGCCTCCGTCAGCCGTCGAGCCAATAAGAGGCTCTGTCCCGCAATGTGGTTGCCATACATCTCGCGCACTTGCGGGCTTTCGTTGTCGAAGTTGTAGGCGTTTTTCACCGCCGACCCCGCCAACAAATCTTCCGCCAGCGAATGAAAATGCTGGAAGCTTTCGTAATCACTCGCGGCTCCAGCCGGTCGGGTGGGGAATTGCAACGACGACAGCAGTTGACGTCGCTCAGCCAGTCGATCGAGGTCCACTTCGCGAAGATTCAGAACTTCTGCACCGAGCGTTCGAGAACTTCCATCGAAAGGCAAACCGCTAGACGGTCGCAACACGATCGGATCGTATTTCACTCCCAGCCAACCGCCGTACTCGCCCGCTTGCAACGTGTCGTTATCGACCATCGGATACGGCAAACGAACGGCGCCTGGGACGCCGCGCGGTGCGTTGCGAAACTTCGAAATCACTGCAGCGATTGACGGCCAGTCGTCACGCATTGGCGGAATGTTGGCTGCTCGCGGCGGCTTGTGCCCGGTCAAATTCCAGTACATACCACGACCATGAAACGAGTCGTCATGATGAATCGAACGAACGATCGCCAGCTTATCCGTGTGTCTCGCGAGCAGCGGCAGGTGCTCCCCCAACTGAATGCCCGGTACAACGGTCGGGATCGGCAAGAACTCCCCTCGAATTTCAGTCGGAGCGTCCGGCTTCAAGTCAAATGTTTCCAAATGACTCATGCCGCCCCAAGTGAAAATGATGATGCACGACTTGGCGGTGGCGGTGATCTCAGAACTCGCTGCAGCAGCGGAGTTATTCAACTGCCAGAAAACAGGTAGCGATAGCCCACCAATTCCAGCCATTAATTGACGGCGGGATGATGAAAATCCGGATGTCGATGAGTGGGTCGTCAACGGCATTTGAACTCCCTCTTCAAGCAAATTCACGGTTTGAAAAACGTGTTACGAGTTTATTCGTCCCAATCTTTAATGATTGAACATGAATTCTTTCGAGTTCAGTAGTGTCCAGAGTAAGTCTTCGGCAGCTTGGCGTTGATCGGGTTGTTGTTCGAGGTAGGTCAGCGAAGTGTTGAGTTCGTCGCTGCTGGGCAGACGGGAGACCGCACCCAGGTAGAGTTCTTCAACGACTTGCTTCAACGGCTTCTTGTCTTTTTCCGCGAACAGCTTCGCGATCTTTCCTTCGCCGGAAGCGAGCTTGTTTTCAATCTCATCCGAGTTCGACAGCAGCAGCACTTGGGCGAGCGTCGCGGCGGCGGAACGCTCGCATTCGCAAGCGGAGACGCGCTGCGGGCGGTCGAAGGCGTCGAGGAAGTACGAGCCGAAACCCTCGTGAGGCAGATCGACAGCTCGGGCGCTGGAGCCGACTCCGTTAAAGCGTTCTTTGAAACCGGTCGCTTGATTGACTGCGTCGAGCATCACCTCGGCGATCAGGCGGCGGGCGTAGAAGCGGGCGTAATTCTGGCGGTCATGTTCGTTGTCGGAAGTCGGCTGCGAAGACAGTTGGTAGACGTGGCTCGTGACCATCTGCCGAATCATCTGCTTGACGTCGAACTTGTGAGCTTTGAAGTCTTCAGCGAGGTATTTCAACAGTTCGGGGTTCGACGGCGGGTTCGTGTCGCGGAGGTCGTCGACTTCGTGGACGAGACCTCGACCAAAGAAGTGGCCCCACAGACGATTGGCCATCGTGCGGGCGAAGTACGGGTTTTCCGGCTTGATCATCCAATCGACGAGCGCGTGTCGCGGGTCTTGTTCGGGGGAGAACTCGGCATAGTCGCCGTCGAGATATTTCGGCTTTGGCGAGGCTTTTGTCAGCGGGCTTTGCACGCCGCTGGTGACGTTGGGGGACGTGAAGTACGGCGGCGGTTCGCCGAACGACTTTTGGCCAAGCCGCGTGAAGAAACCGGCGAGGCCGTAATAGTCTTCTTGCGAGTATCGCTCATACGGATGGTGATGACACTTCGCGCATTGCAACCGCAGGCCGAGGAAAACTTGAGCGGTGTCGGCGGTCGATTGATGCGTCAGATCGTCGCGCATCTGCCAGTAGCGATTGACCGCCGGGGCGTCTTGCCATTCACCCGAGGCGGCGATCACGCTGCGGACGAACTCGTCATACGGAACGTTGCGAGCGATTTGGTCTTTGATCCAATTGTGAAACGCATACGCCGCGCGGTTGGCTCCGGCGAGTTGCGAGTTCCGCAAGATCGAGCCCCAGCGCAACGCAAAGAACGCCGAGTAATCCGGCGATTCGAGCAAGCGATCGACGAGCGTGTCGCGCTTGTTCGGACTCGCGTCATTGAGGAACGTTCGCGCTTCGTCGGAGGTCGGCAATCGGCCGCAGAGGTCGAGGGTCACTCGCCGCAGAAACGTCGCGTCGTCAACCAGCGGCGACGGTTTGAGGCCGAGTTTCTTCCACTTCTCGACGACCAGCCGGTCGATCTCCGTCATCGGCGTGAAGTTGGCAATCTCTTTGAGCGGCTCGCCGTGCGGGACCAGCGCCATGAAGACGGCGACCTGTCCCATGTAGCGAGTCATGATCGCCGCTTCGCCCGATTGGCCGGTCGTCTTCACGAGTCCGTCCGGCGAGACGGTGGCGACGACATCCAGGTTGCTGGAGTAATCGACCTGTCGCGTCACGTCTCGCTGGCTGCCGTCGTTGTATTCGGCGATGACAGCGAGCTGCTGCTGTGTATTCGGAGGATGGGCACTCTTGCCCGTCGTGGCGTTTTTTGGATTCGCTTGACTCTCCGCTCCGACGACGGGCAAGAGTGCCCGTCCTACATTGAGAACTCGCTCCCTCGGCAACACGTGCAGCTTCACGACGCGCGGCACATCAGGCGACGACGCTGGGGCTCCCGCTTCGATCCAACTTTGAAACAGTCGATACGGTTCGCTGCCGACTTCAATCCGGCGTCCGCCACCATGAGGGACCGCGCCGGCCGCTTTGCGAAGCAACAAGCTGCCGCTGGCGTTCGAGACCGTCACGCGGCGACCGCGAGCTTCCTTGACCAACGCCGAGTAATCGAACTCGGTATCAAACCCAAACAGCGACAACTGAAATCCGTTCTGGCCGTTCTGCTTGCCGTGGCATCCACCAGCGTTGCAACCGAAGCGGCTCAGCAGCGGCACGATCTCGGTCGAGAAATCGACGCTGCGTCCGTTGGCCGTGCCGCTGACTTTGACCGGGATCTTCGAGGTGACTCCGCCGACGCTCACGCTGATTTCGGTCGAGCCATCGGCGACGGGAGTCACATAGCCCGCCTCATCGACGGTGGCGATCGCCGGTTGACTGCTGACGAATTTGGCTTCGCGAGTGACATCGCGTCCGTCCGCTTCGATCAACAACTGCCGCCGAGCAAACGGATCACTCAAGCTAACGGAGTCGGGCTTAACCGAGAGAGGCGCGGCGAATGTTTCGGAAACAACGCTTAGTGAGATCAACAGGGACAACGAAATGAGGACTGATTGAAACGTCGGAACCATGTGGCTCTCTTTCAGGCGAGGTCATCAAATTAACGATGAGTTCTTTTGGCAGGGGGCGTACTTTATCGCGAACTCGAACTCAGAACAGCAATTCTTTGTCGATTTTCGGTGCTCGGCGACTATTCGCGACGGCACGATGCCGCCTGATGATTGAGTTGCCGACTTGTCTGACTTTGTCACCCCAACTACAACCGCTTCCCTTCGGTGGTGACGGAACGCCGCTGGATTTCGCGAAGAATTGACGAGACTGACACATGCCCAAATTGACTCAAGCCGACCTGATCGACCTGAACCAGAACTTTGAAGAACGGACGCCACAAGAGTTGCTGCTGTGGGCGAGCCAAGTTTTTGGCGACAAGCTCGCGGCCGTGTCGGCCATGCAGGAAGCGGGTAGCGTTGTCTGTCACATGATTTCTACGTTGAAGCTCGGCGTCCCTGTTCTGTTTGTGGACACCGGAGTCATGTTTCAAGAAACGCTCGACACTCGCGATCGTTTCATCAAGGAATACGGGCTGAAAGTCATCACGCTGCATCCCAAACAGACGATGGAAGAGCAAACCAAAGAGTTCGGCATTCTGTATCTCTCGGTCGAAGGTCAGAAACAATGTTGTCATGCGCGGAAGGTTGAACCGCTGAATGAACTTGCCGGTCAGTTTCAAGCACTCGTCGGCAGCTTACGACGCAGTGAAGGTGGCAAGCGGGCGGTCTGTCCGATCCTGCAAGTTGATACCGAAAACAGCACAATCCGTATCAACCCGTTGGCTATGATGACTGACGAGCAAATGGCGGGGTACATTCACGATCACAACGTCATCGTCAATCCGTTGCATGCTCAAGGCTTTTCGACGATCGGGTGTAACCGTTGCACAACGCCGGTGATGCCCAACGAACCTAAGCGAGCTGGTCGCTGGCGACATCTTGGTCCGTGGTCGGTCTATTGCGGCATCAATCCCGCCGATCGCGAAGCAGGAGCCAAGCAAGTAATCGAACTACCGCAGGACGTCATCGACCGCATTCTCGGTCGCGAGACGGACTTCTCGATTTGATGATTCGATGTGGCTCGCGTGCGTCAAGAAATTGGCGATAGCGAACCACATCCGCTCGCTTTGCCAGCCAACTCAGTTTCTTTACGAAAGCCGACAGTGATCTCGTGCCGAATGGCACCCACTCTTCAGGCGGGCGAGGACCATTGTTCCTTCGTAAGCCTTCTTATGTTGGATTACTCGTCTTCGGCGACCAGCGTCCGGCCGTGGATGTCTTTCAGGATGATCGTCGTGTCTGCCCCTTGTTCGATCTTGCCGACGTAGCGGCGGTCGAGGCGGCACTGCATACGTACGCGGTTTTCTTCGTAGTCTTGATGCAGCACTTCGGCGTGTTGCGACAAGAACGCGAAGAGCTTGCCGTTACCGGCGTTGGTTTCGATCTCGGCCAGCACGCTTCCACTTCCTAATCGTTCCGAAACTGCCTCCGTGAGTTTGTCGAAGCCGCTGCGTTCGAGCGCACTGACGCTGATACAGTCGGTGTGCTTGGCTCGCAGCACATCAATGAGGCTGCGATCTTGGACTCGGTCGGTCTTATTGAGAACCAGCAGCATGTTGGTTCGATCGACGCCGATTTTTTCGAGCACTTCATGCACAGTATCGATCTGCCGCTCCGCTTCGTAATGACTGGCATCGACAACGTGCAGCAACAGACTCGCGTGCCGAGCTTCCTCCAACGTGGACTTGAATGAGGCCACCAAGTGATGGGGCAGATTGCGCACGAAACCGACTGTATCGCTGAGCAACACCTCTCCCCAGTGCGGCAAATGCCAGCGTCGAGTGCGAGTATCGAGCGTCGCGAACAACTGGTCAGCGACATACACATCGGCCCCGGTCAGTGATCGCATCAACGTGCTCTTGCCGGCGTTCGTGTAGCCGACCAACGAGACCGTGAGCAGATCGTCGCGAGTCTTCACGACGCGTTCGCGCCGCTTTTCAACATCTTTGAGCTTCAGTTTGAGTTCGTCGATGCGCTGATCAATCAAGCGCTTATCGGTTTCGAGCTGTTTCTCACCGGGACCACGTCCAGCACCGACGCCGCCTTCGATTCGTTCGAGATGTGTCCAAAGTCGCTTTAATCGCGGACGGTAATACAACGCCTGAGCCAACTCGACTTGCAACCGCGCTTCATAGGTTTGTGCCCGACGAGCGAAGATGTCCAAGATCACTTCGCTGCGATCAACGATGACCCTGTCGAGCTCTTTCTCCAGGTTGCGGCCCTGCGAGGGAGATAAGTTGTTGTCGAAGATGATGACCTCGGCATCTGTTGCCTCGATCAACTGCTTGAGTTCTTCGATCTTTCCTTTTCCCAGCAAAGTCGTGGAACTGGGGTCGTTGGTCTTCTGCACGAGGTCGCCGACAACATTCGCACCGGCTGTCGCCACTAGGCCTCGCAGTTCGTCGAGCGATGAGTCTTTATCGACGTGGCTCCCCTTTTCGACCACAGCCACCAAGATGACTCGCTGCTCTTGGACTTTCAGTTGTTCTCGTTTTGGATCGGCCAAGCGATTCTCCGCTCTTGGTTATATGGCACGCGTAAGACATCAACACAAACCCCACTGAGCTTGGCTCAGTGGAAACGGCCTTTGCACTACGAGCGAACTTGCATGAGACAACATTTCGCGTAGTGCAAAAGCCTTCAAACCACCGAGGCAAGCTCAGTGGGGTTTGCGTCATCCTCACTCGTGCGAGTTGTATGTCTCGCGTCGTTTATGAATGAAGGCTTCTGGAAAGCGGGGCGGAGTGTAGGCCGCTGTCGTTTTGAGTTGTAGGCCGCGGATCACTTCATCATCCGGTAACGCTGACGCAACTCCTGACGCAACAATTTCACCGTTGCCGAATATGCATCATCGTTTGCGAGATTCTTCAACTCGCCCGGATCGGAGTCGTGGTCATAAAGCTCGGTTCCTTTCTCGCCGTTGTTCCATTCGGTGAAGCGATAGCGTTCGGTACGCATCGAGCGGCCGACAATGCTTGGCTTCGCGGTGGGAGCGTTCGTCATCGTCGGCGTGCCGCGAGTCACTTGCGTCAACGCGGGCTTGTCCCATGCGGCCTGCGGATTTTCGAGGAGCGGCTTGAGACTCTTCCCTTCGAGGTTGCTCGGCGCGGTCAGCCCGCACAAATCGGCGAGCGTCGGATGCAGATCGACCAGTTCGACGATGCGACGGCTGGTTTGTCCCCCGTTCTTGCTGCCGGGGACGGAGATCAGTAACGGCACGCGCGCGGAGTTCTCGAACAGCGACATCTTCTGCCACAGGCCGTGCTCGTAGAGGTGATAGCCGTGATCGCTGAAGAACACGACGATCGTCTTGTCCGCCAGCTTCAGCCGATCCAGCCCGTCGAGCAACTGGCCGACTTGCGCGTCCATGAAACTGGTTGAGGCGTGATACGCTTGGATCGCCTGCTTGCGGAGTTCGTCGGAGATGTTTTCCTGCTCCTTCTTCGACGACAGGAACGCCGGTTCCGGCACACCGTCTTTGTAGTTGGCGGCCAGCATCGGCAGCTTGATCTTGTCGAGTGGGTATAGGTCGAACCATTTCTTCGGCGAGACATACGGCGTGTGCGGCCGGAAGAATCCGCAAGCGATGAAGAACGGTTTCTCGCGATGCTGTTCCATCAACTTGATCGTGGCGGCTGCCGAAAGACCGTCGGTTTGCTCGGCGTCTTCGCCATCGGCCGCCAGCCAACTGAGCGTCCCGCCGAACCGCGCCGGCCCCTCGGCCTTGGGGTTGAGCGTGAAGATTTTCTCTTCGTCGTCTTTGTCGCGGCCGCGCGGGTTGATCCGTTCTTGCCACGACGGCGGATCGTCCAGCCCGTCGGTCCCGATCTGAGCCGGCACGCCGTAGTGATACAGCTTGCCGACGCGAGCCACGAAGTAGCCCCCCTTCTGAAACGTCTGCCCCAGCGTGACGTGGCCGGGCACGTTCTTGCGGAACTGCGTCGAGTTCTCAAACACGCCGGTCGAGTCCGGCCGCAGCCCGGTGAGGAACGACGCTCGCGACGGATTGCACAGCGGAAACTGACAGTACGCCCGCTCGAACCGCACGCCCCGCGCCGCCAGCCGATCAATGTTTGGCGACTTCACCAACGGATCGCCGTAACAACCCAGCCGCGGACACAAATCGTCCGACACCACAAACAGCACGTTCAAAGACTTCTCCGCCCCCAACAGCGACGGGGTCGGGAGACCCGCGCCGAGCGCAGCCACCGCCATCAACAACCCAGCCACCAACACGCGACGAACGCTGCGAGCCACCATGCTGACCTCCGGCCATGAGAGAGTCTGAGTTCGAGTTAATACACTTCGTCGTGGGTTCCGAGAGCCAGCAGCAGGATGGCTTCCGCTTTCTCATGCTGCACATACTCGAACACCACACGCAAATCGTAACCCGCGCTGCAGGCCCAGCAACCAGCCAATGCCCCGCGCAACTTGTGAGTCCGCAGCGAAGGATGAGCGGAGTCTACCGAGAGTTGCTCCAACGCCGCCGCAAGGGCGTCCGCAGTTCCCGAATGGGACTTCAGCCAAGCCCGTAAGTCCCGTGCGAACGCCGGCGACCGCAATAGAGACGTCTCACAACTGACCCTCGCGGATCAAGTCGCCTGCGCTGACCACTTCGCACTGACCTGCGGCGAATTCACGCCGGGCTTCAACCACAGTGGCAGCCACACGCTCCCGGCCACGCTCTGCCAATCGGCGAGTCAACACCGCGACCAATTCGCTCTGAGCCTCCGCGTCGAGGTGCTCGGCCGCCTCAAGAACATCCGAAAAAACACTGAGCTGACTCATTCAAACCTCCCGGTGGAAAGTGACGCACTCACCGTACTGTGAGCCAAAGCGAAGGGCAAGTTGTTTTCACCGCGCCGCTAGCCGATCGATGTTCGGCGACTTCAGTTGAAGCCGCAGTTGCAATTGATCGTCAAACTCCAGTTTCCGATACTTCGCACATGCCTTGAAGCAAGGCGTGCCGCCCACGGAACACGAGGAAACGTCACTCAACCAATTGTGCGTCGCCAAATTCAGCGCTCAGTGAGCCGAGGCCGTTTCTCGATCTTGAGGAGTCGAGCGTCCTTCGATCCCTTTGTCTGTAATCTGCACAGATGGCCGAAATTCGAAATCGTCGTGTTTGAATGTCGCCGGACCTCGATTATGCTGGCTCAGCGAAATTGGAGAACGATTGATGACGACTTTGACCCTCAGTATCGACGAACAGTCTGCCAGAACCGCGCAGCGAATTGCGCAGCAGCGGCAGACGACGGTGGACGCCATCGTCCAGGAATTGTTGGATCAGTTAGGCCGCGAAGACTTCGACGTCCGACACCGCTCCGTGGAAGAATTAGAGCAGTCGTTCCACGAAGTGAGTCGTCCACTCGGTGGCAAACTGTGGAAGCAGCGTGACGAACTCTATGACCGCTAAACGCTTTTTCGACACGAATGTCGTGATCTATGCCTACGACGATTCGGAGCCGACAAAACAGGCGATGGCTCGTTAGCTGCTGTTGAACGCAGCGGCCACGACGACCGGTGTCATCTCCACGCAGGTTCTCGGCGAGTTCTTCCACGCTACGGTCGTCCGCCGGCCATTGCTCACGGTCGCCAACGCTCGCACAGCATTGCGGGCCTTGTCCCGTCTCCATGTGGCGACAATTCCGCCATCGCTCGTGGAACGGGCCGTCGATTTGCACGAGCGCTTTCAGCTTCGCGATTGGGACGCGCTCATCATCGCTACAGCCAAGTACGAAGGCTGCGACGAAGTGCTCAGCGAAGACATGAACCACGGTCAAAATTACGACGGTGTTCGTGTCACGAATCCGTTTTTGATCGTTTCCGATTCTTCGCACACGCCTTGAGGCAAGGCATCCCACCTGCGGTTTGGCGTCTATAGACTGTTGACGATCTGCCGCGCTTGTGGGATGCCGCCTGCATAGTCGGCCAACTCCTGGGCGACGCTCAATTCCCATCCATGGGCCGCGGATGTCTTCTCGGAGGGCCAGTCGATCCGCGTGCCTGCGTCGTTCATTTCTTGGAGTTTGTTCAATGTTGCCAACGCCTGCTTCTTATCCTTGTGCAGACCGACCAAGATAAGTGCCAACTCACGTAGGTCGTCTTCCCCAAACGGTTCGGGGGGCCGGCGAGTCAGTTTGCGGCCAGCGTCCCGCGCGACGAAGTACACCGACCAGAAGGTGGCTTCGATGCCCTCAACCTTGCAGCAGTCAAGCGCGTCCTCAATGGTCGTGACCGCAGGATGCCGGCTTAAGACGGAACGAATCTTCTCATCAAGCATACAAACCTCCGTGGCCGAACGACGGCAAGGGAAGAATCTCTTGCGTACCAATCGACCGCTTTGTTGGTGAACTTCTCAAATTTTGCCTCACGGTCGAGGTCGGGGGCTTCATCTTTAGCCCCATAAACAGTTCCATTTTCTAAAAGCGTTGGGGACTATTTCGATAATGGAGACTCGACTTGGAACAGCCGGGTGGGATCGAATGACGCGGCGGCACATTCAGTTAATCGTGCCGAGCCTGCTTGACTTGAAGCCGACTCGGCTAGCCGCGCAGTTCAGTCCAATCCAGCGGTGTTCCTAATTGCGGTCGTATCAAGGTTCTCCGCAGTCATTCGATTGCCCAGTACATTTTGGGTATCTTGAAATAGTTTCACGAGCGCCTCGCCGGTCTTCATTGCTTCCGTATGTGCCTTCATCTCCGCAGGCGTGGTCGCGCGATTGACTGCGTCCTTGTTATGTGCGAAACGTCGTCGGGCAACGACCAATCGACATGCCGAGAATTTGTATCCTTCACGGAGCAAGAACGTATCTGATTCCAAGAGTTGCTTTAATGAGTTAAACGCAGCGGTAGTTTTCTTTGCACTCGTTAGCTTTGATTCAAGCGACATATTGGGATTTGCGTTCAACTCCTGAGTAGAGAGGACCATGCGCATAACTCGTGGGTTCTGAGTGTCAACGCTCGAACAGAAGTTTACGGTCGCATCAACATTGATGCTGTCGGGAAACTGCTGCTTAAAGTAGGCGAGAGATGTTGCTTCAAAATCACCTTTCACGAGATCAATGGACGCCGGCTTCGCCAATTTCACTGGCTTCATATCGTTTACTGGCTCCACATCGTTTGCGTCTGGGATTTCCGTACTTATCGAAGTCTGCGCATTTGGAATTGAAACTGTTTGCTTGCCAGAAAAGAGATACCACCCCAAGAAAGCGCCAGCCGCCGCGAGAAACGTACCGGCGTAGAGAATTACAGTGCGCGGTACGCCACCGAATTGACGTGACTGACCAGCGAGAATTGGTGGAGGTCTGGAAATCATCTCGTTCGAGGCAACTGAGGTAGAGTTGCTCTGAAACATTGGCGTCAACTCGTCAATCGCTGGCTCGGTAGATTCCGCAGCATTCGATGGGCTGCCGAAATTCTCGTGAAACGCGAATACGTCTCCGACATTGGGATTGCCTGCTTGACTCGGTGCCGATTCAGGATGTGGAACCGTGACAGGTCGTTTGCAACCGGGGCAGCGTGTTGATCGACCGGCATGTTGTGGTTTCGCTGATAGCTGTTTTCCGCAGTGGCCGCAGGCAAAGCGAAGAATGTCCGACATATTGGAGCCTCTCGAATACGATTGGTGACTCGATTCGGCCCCTCTCAAAACGAGAGGAGCGTCAAACCAGAGCCGCTCAAGAGACCCCGACCAAGGGGCACGAAGAACAGCACCCGGCCGACGCTCCCTTTCGGGAGCGCGGTCCAAGTACTGCAACTTCGTTCGAGAGCCTTGCGGCTCAAGTTGGTCGTTTCTCTTGAAGCAGTTCTTGACGCACGCGCGTCAATTTCAAATTGTGATCGAGACCGACAATCGGCCTCGCATGGAGTGCTTGTGCCTTTCAAAGAATGCTCGGCGCTCACCACGTTCCAACGTGGCCAGCCACCGAGTGGGCGACAATCTACAACTGGCGTTTCGTGAAGACCAGCATCGACCCGCACGGAGTGGCACACTGAGCAACAAGAGGGACGGTGATTTCCGTGTTGCTGCTTGACCGATCTTTGATGATGATGTCTCCGCAATGGTCTGCGGTCGCACACAATCCACAGGCCGAGATTGGAAAGAGGACTACGTCATGGCATCCGTCACACTCGAAGAGGCTCAAGCGAATCTTGGTGGGTTGATTCATCAACTGGTACCCGGCGATGAGTTGATCGTCACGGAAGGGAACCAGCCGATCGCTCGAATCATGGTCCCCCAGCCGCGTGTGAAATTGGGGGCGATGCGTGGCTCCGTCGTCTACATGGCTCCCGACTTTGACGCTCCTTTGGACGACTTCAAGGAGTACCAGGAGTGAAGTTGCTGCTCGACTCGCACACCGTGATTTGGTCGATGGACAACCCCGCGAAGCTGAGCCGTTCGGCTGTCGAGGCGATCGAGAACGAATCGAACGAGCGGCTGATCAGCATCGGAACCGTTTGGGAATTGAGCATCAAGGTTCAACTCGGCAAGCTGGCTCTGTCGCGACCGTTTCGGGAATGGATGGACGACGCCCTGGTTTTTCTCTGCGCCAGTCTGCTGCCGATGACTTTGGATGACGCCGACGAGTTGCAGCGACTTCCCTTGCATCATCGCGATCCGTTCGATCGGTTGCTGGTGGCTCAGGCCAAGACGAACGGTTTGGCCGTCGTCAGCATCGATCAAGCATTTGATTTGTACGGCGTCCCGCGAATTTGGTGATCAACGAGCGGATGACGCCGCCGAGCAAAAAGCCTCGTCGCCGCCGATAACTCCACTCCAGCGGATCGCGCCGAGCGTTTGCGAATCGCGCACTACTTGCGTTCGGCGACGATCAAGGACGCACCGACGGCGGCGGTCAGGCGGTCGAGAACGTCGGAACGCAAGGTTCGGTCTCCCGCCACAACATGCCAGCCCAGGCCATCGGCAGGTTGCCTAAGGCCGCGAGTTGGAAATGAAATACCGGTAGCTGAACTCGTGAGAGTTCAGAGGCACGGAAGTCTCACGACTTCCGCTACCTGTTTCCGGTAGAACATGTCATACCGGTTCCTTAACGCGGCTCGCTTCGCTCGCCGCAACCTGCAGTGAGTTGAAAACGGCGTCCTGCTGTCAGATACAGAGAGTTGTCTTGACCTCTGGCTGGAGCAGAACGCCGTGGAAACACCGACTCAATTTCAAACGAAACA
>JAPLNX010000302.1 GCA_026400935.1 Planctomycetia bacterium
AGTGCTAAAGGTTCCCTGTCAAATCGTGCGACAAGGCCGCCGCATCATCCATCGCGTGCTGCACTGGAACCCACAACTCCCAACCCTCTTCCGCCTGGCGACCGCGCTGAACTGTTGAAACTCATCAAGGTGTGGCGAGAAATCGCCCGCCGCAAGAGCCGCGTTCCCGTCCGAACGCCGCGCCCCGCCCAATCACCGCCTCACTGGTTCTGCGAACCGAAAGCCTCGCTCACTGACAACTCCACCGCCCAACACTCATCGCCGACGATGTCGGACACGCTCGGAGTGTGCGGTCGCAAAAGCGACAAATTCGCGATCGCAGTTGCTTGTTTGAGGATTAGTAAGAGATCCCTACGTCAAAATCAGGCGGTGCTTGAAAGTTGGGCGAGGTCGCCGCAAACTCTCAGTCACTGCGACTCGGCATTTGAGACTTCCGCAGCGGTGATTGTTCTGTGTCTTGGCGAACCTTTGATGTTGGCATCTCCTCAACGCTGTCGATTGGCGATTAGCCACGTGCCTGAAGTGACGGCGCGAATTGAGCGTTGTCGTGTCTGGTTCGCGATTGCGTTGTACGTGCTGACCTCCGTTGTTTGGCCCTTCGAGCCGGTGAGTGGTTCCGACGGTTGCGGCTCTGGCACGAAGATCGGTCGTCGCTCGGACTGCTGCTGTTCGGCGGAAAAAAAGTCCAACGGGACTTGCTGCTGTGCGAAATCCACCAAGACCGTTTCGATCGAATTGCCGAGAAGCGTGTTGCCAAAGAGTGATGGCCTCTCCGGAAAACGTTGCTGTGCTCCGGCAGCTGCGAAGGCATCCCCGTCCGAAAGCAAATCGTGCTGCGAAACAAAAGCCGCGAAGACACCGAAGCAACTCGAGCCGATCGCCTACGGCTGGAGTGCCTGCGATTGTCCGACTGAGCCGGGATCAACGTTGGCTCCGGTGTTTCAACCGCGAGTCTGTTCGCAAACGAGATTTGCTTGGATGCCGGTCGCGCAGCGAGCAGCATTAGTCGCACCGACGCTCTGTTGGATGGGTGCTGAACTGGAGCCTGCCACTCCGCCGCCGAAGATTGTCCTCTGACGCTCTTCTCCCTTGGAGTGCGGCGGCTAGACGCCGCACTGGATCAATCGCGGAACAACGTCGTCGAAACTCTCTACGACGTTGTCGTGACAAAAACGTAGCACAAGCGGATCGCTTGTGATGTCACCATTGAACGTAAGCAGGCGTGCTACCTGCTCTACGATTCTCCGCGACCAATCCAAAGCGTTGTCGAGTGACCGCGTTCCCTGGTCTTGAGCGTCTGACGTTGTCTTTTTCTGCCCACCCCCAAGACATCAGAGGATTTTTTTCATGAACCCCAGGACCAATACTTCCCATCCGCGACTTGATCGCGGCTTTACGCTGATTGAACTACTTGTCGTCATCGCCATCATCGCCATTTTGATCTCTCTGCTATTGCCCGCCGTGCAACAAGCACGTGAGGCCGCGCGGCGATCGCAATGCAAGAACAACCTCAAACAATTGGGACTGGCCCTGCACAACTACGAAGGCTCACTCAAAGTCTTTCCAATGACGAACGCGCAGAATTACTTGCCGAACGTGCAAGGCTTTTCGCCACAAGCTCGATTGCTGCCCTACATGGAGCAGACCAATTTGCAAAAGCTGCTCGACTTTACGCAGCCTGCCTTTACAGGCCCATTCAATAACTTGGTCCCGAACCCTCAATTCGCAACTGCGTTCGCCACGCCTCTACCGTTCTTCCTGTGCCCAAGCGATACCGCTCCCACGCAAAGCCAAGGCGCGGGCGGAATCGTCTACGGCGGGAATAATTACATGCTGAGCTACGGTAGCGGGACGAGTACGAACTACGACCTGCGTTGGCGTACCGACGGAATCGTCTATGAGAACTCCAATGCCAGGATCAGCGATGTCACCGACGGAACGTCCAACACAATCTTTATGAGCGAATCGGTTCGCAGTGTTGGCGCAGACTTCACGCTACCGGCAGGCACTCTACCGCCAGCTCCTTACCAAGCGACGCTGAATGGCTCAGCGGGTGTGAACTCGGCTCTACAAGCGACCCAAGGACTTGCTCCAAGTGGAAGTCCGTGGACTCCATTCGCAAGCTCCGCAGGAGTGATTGCAAATCCCGATCTTTCCGCCGTCTGGCCAGTAATGACAAATTGGCGCGGAGCGGCAAGCGCTGCCCTGCGCGGGCGTGGTGTTTCGTGGGCGGCGTCGGGCGCACTCAATACGCTGACGAATGGCTACACGACACCGAATAGCCGCGTCCCAGATGTGGTGACTCATTTCACCGGCTTCTTCGGGCCCCGTAGCTACCACTCTGGTGGAGCAAACGTGTTGCTGGGCGATGGCGCCGTTCGCCTCTTGAGCAACAGTATTAACGTGGCAGTCCATCGTGGACTGCATAGCCGTAACGGCCGGGAAGTCATCGGCGAGTTCTAGCAGCTTGATCGCGTTGTTGATGTCCGGCTGACGCCACCGCGTTGCTCAATGACTTTTAAGGGGTTGCGTCTTCTACTTCCGAGAGTCTCGTAGGGTGGGACAAGCTCGCTTCGAGCGCCGCTCGTCCCACCTTACGTTTTGCCTGCCACTCTCGGACGTAAAAAATGCACAGCAGCTAAGTGGGCTTACCGCATTCTGGTTTTGCACTCAGATCGTATTGGTATTTCATCATGACAGATTCTCCACAATCAGCCGCTGCGAAAGCTTGGCCGGACTATCGTGCTGTTTGGCGATGGCACTTTTATGCGGGCCTTTTCACTTTCCCGTTCGTGATCATCTTGTCGATCAGCGGAGCGATTTATCTCTTCAAGCCACAAATCGAAGCTTGGAGCGAACGTGACTACGACAACTTACTGATCAATGGCATCCTCACCAGCGTGTCCGATCAAGTCCAAGCGGCGCTCGCGGCGGTGCCGGATTCGACACCAAGTGGGTACGAGTTGCCGCTCGCACCAAATTCCGCCGTGCGAGTGATTGTTAGAACGAAAGACGGAGAAGCGATCCGCGTTTACTTACACCCCGAAACGCTCGCGATCTTGCATACGTTTCCGGAGAAAGAGCGATTCATGCGATGGCTCTTTCGTCTGCACGGTGAGTTGTTGATGGGAGATCGTGGTTCGAACATTGTCGAACTGGCCGCGTCGTGGACGATCATCATGATCGTCACCGGTCTGTATCTGTGGTGGCCGCGCCAAACCAAAGGATGGGGAGGAGTCGCATATCCTCGGCTGCGAAATGGTTCGGGAATTTTTTGGCGCGACTTACATAGCGTCACCGGAATTTGGATTTCGACGTTTGCGTTGTTCTTGTTGCTGACCGGATTACCGTGGGCGAAGTTTTGGGGCAACTACTTCAAAGCGGTCCGTCGGGTCACCGTTACCGCAGTCGCTCAACAAGATTGGACGACGGGGAGCGAGAGTACGGCAGCCACTCTTGGGCAACTCACAGCCGATGCGACGGGCAAAAGTGTCCTTACTATTCGCAATGCCACAAGTGGCGAACACTCAGGGCATGGCGGCGGGAAGCGGAACGCTGGTCGCCGTGGCGGGAGCGGTGTCATGCCGAAGGACATGACCGCGTTTGACCGAGTCGCAGTCACGGTGAGTCCATTGAAGCTAGAACACCCCGTCGTTGTTGCTCCTCCTGCGTCTGCAGATTCTGACGAGTGGACAGCGAAGTCGATGACAGCGAATCGGCCATATCGAGTGAACTTGGTTGTCAGCGGAAAGACGGGCGAAATCTTCAGCCGCGAAGATTTCAAAGACAAGCACCTCGTCGACAAAGTCGTGAGCACAGGTATTGCGGCTCACGAAGGACAACTCTTCGGCTGGCCCAATCAACTACTTGGTCTGCTGACGGCGATTGGCTTGGTCTTACTCAGCGTGAGCGGCGTCATCATGTGGTGGCGTCGTCGCGACCAAGGCGTCTTGGGTGCTCCAAAGGTCCTGCTCAGCCCGCGATTGTCTTTCGGTCTGGTTGTGCTTGTCGTTTTGTTTGGCATCTATCTGCCGCTGTTTGGAGCTTCGTTGTTGTTCGTATTATTGGCCGAGTTCGCCGTTCTCAAACGAATTCCGAAGGTCCGGGACTGGCTGGGCTTGTACGGCGTTTCTACTGCTCTTGATGCGTGAATGCCGGTGTCACAGTGCCCTGTCAGAAAGCGTTAATGACGCGACCATTTTATGAATCAAGACTATTGGCGGGAGAAATATAGAATTGAGTTCGCAATTCAAATGGAGCCTGATTGTGATTCTGGCATTGTTGCCTGGATGCGAAGGAGTGAAGCCAGTCACAGGTGGTACGGATGGCGTACTTCACGTGGGCAGCGTGATGCTGAGCGACATTCAAGTGACCGTCCATCAGGTTGAAGGGAATTCGTCTAAGCCGATTGGTTTCGGCGTCGCGGGAGTGGACGGCTCATTTCAGTTGGCCTTGAACGAGGCGAAAGGACCGTTGACGTTGGCTCCGGGCGAGTATCGTTGCACGCTCGAATCCGTCGGGGCACCGGTGGTGATTCTGACGGAATATACAAAGCCCGACACAACGCCGTTGAAGATCACGTGGTCGGCCAGCGACCGCAAACTCGATTTGGATATTCCTCCGTCAAAGCTTTCAAAGTAGTGGTTGCTGATTGGCTGGCCGACGGACTGTCTTTTACTGAGTGGCTTTCGTCCAAGTGGTCTGTTCGGTCCGCCTTGTTTCTTTCGTCAGTGATAAACTTTAAAAACGTCGGGCAGAAATATGCGAAGTCAGAGCAACGATCGAAACACGATGAATTCACACCAACGGCGTACTGCTTTTACTTTGATTGAGCTACTTGTCGTGATTGCCATCATCGCGATTCTGGTTGGATTGCTGTTGCCAGCAGTCCAGTCAGCGCGAGAAACAGCTCGGCGGACGGAATGCCGGAACAACCTCAAGCAGTTTGGACTCGCTTTGCACAACTATGCAGGGACGCATCAGGTTCTGCCGCCGGGCTATCTCTACAAACCTGATCCAAACGGCAATGCGATGGGCTTTGGTTGGGGGGCCTTGATACTCCCGATGCTGGAGCAAGGGACTCTGTCTCGTCGATTCGATTTTGGAAATGCTGTTTGGGACAACGCAAACACGGCTCCTCGAATGCGGCACCTACGAGCGTTCTTGTGCCCGACCGATCCGGTGTCCGATGGCGCGTTCGTCAACATGGGCGGTCCACCAGCCGAGCAATATGCGATGGGTTGTTACGTCGCCAATTTCGGACCACCCGATTTGGATGATCACCAGGAGCAGCGTGACGGAGTCTTCAGCCGTAACAGCGCGACGAAATTGGCTCACGTGATAGACGGGCTATCGGAAACACTCTTCGTTGGTGAACGAGTCAACGGCCCCTTTCGGATCGCTGCGTCGCACGGAGTTCACTTTGCGTATGAAACGACTT
Organism: Planctomycetia bacterium; assembly: GCA_026400935.1. Lineage (GTDB taxonomy): Bacteria > Planctomycetota > Planctomycetia > Planctomycetales > Planctomycetaceae > SXKJ01. Next base: position 5,441 of record JAPLNX010000302.1, read on the forward strand.
GGTGTTGCGCCGTTCGCGAAGCCTCCGATCCGACTGACGATCACGGCCATATGGTCCTTTTTCACGCCGGGCATCCGCCTAATGACGCTCAAAGCGATGACCGCGACGTTTCGTCCGCTCACGAAGCCGTCACCAATTTCCTGATGGGCGATGGTCGCGTTCGAGGGCTGAGTGTGAATATCAACTTAGCGGTGTATCGAGCGATTAGTACTCGCGCAGGTCACGAAACTGGGCTCGATTTCTAATAATCACCCCAGCCAAATAGGTTCAATGCAAAGTCGCGAAGAAGGCGAAGATTCTATTTTTCATGATCTTGGTCCTGAAATCTTCGTCGATCGCAAGTTAACGGTCGGGTGGTAGTGCGTGCTTCAAGCTGTGGGTGAAGCGTTAGCAACCTGCGTGCGACTTCCAACTCAAGGACCAGCGTCCACTCCGGAGTTTTCTGTGCCTTCGGGATCCAGCTTTTGAGAAGCTGAGCCTGCCGTTGCCGACCTGTTCCATCAGGCGTAATGAGCATCGCGATGGCGTTTTTTTCGCCGAATCGCAAAGTGGATCATCACTCAACCGCTTCGCGCACGGTGAATGTGATCCTACCGATGCCGGCGGCGTGGCAGGCGGACATGGCTTCGGCCACTTTTTGGTGAGGGACGCGGCCATCGGCTCGAATCTTGACACCTTGTTCGGAGTAGTTTTTGCGAGCGATCAACAAACGCTGTTGGAGTTCATCCAATGTGACGAGGTCTTCGTTGAAGGCGAGCTTTCCTTCGTGCGAGATGCTAAGGCTGATGTCGTCTGGGACTTCCGTCAGTGGTGCGGCACTGGGAACGTTGGGGACTTGAACGTCAAGCTTCTGTTCGTCCCAATCGTAGAGCTTCGTCGCGGCCATGAAGAAAATCAGCAGCGTCAAGATGACGTCGATCATCGGCGTCAAGTTAATGAAGATCGCCTCCTCGGGTGCGGAGGAAGATTTGCTACGAAGCATGATTGATTTCCATTACGAAGCCCCGCCCGGGAGACGTTGTCATTCGGTTTTGCTGAAAGAGTTAAGCGTTCTTTGGGTCTACCGCCGCTTTGCGAGGCTTCTTTTCTGGCTCGCGCGGGCGACCGTCACTGGCAACAAGGGCGACGGCTTGATTCGTCAACACGTCCATTTCTTGAATCAACGTGTCAACTCGTCCCAGCAAGTAGTAATACGCCGCTGATGCTGAGATCGCGACGCCTAGTCCGCTGGCGGTGGCGACGAGGGCTAAGCTGATGCCCGACGCGAGCAGTTCTGTCTTACCGCTGCCTGATTGTTGCGAAAGTGCGTGAAACGCGCTGATCATTCCCAGCACAGTACCGAACAGACCCAATAGCGGAGCAAGCATTGCCAAGCCGCTGATCGCGCGAATGTTTTTACGGAGATGAAATAACTCCGAGTCCGCGAGGTCGCTGATCGTCACACGAATTTCGAATGCAGGTCGTCCCGCGTTCTCGACGACGATCGCAAAGAAGTGGGCGATTGGACAATCGTTGTCGCGGCAAACTTGGACTAACTCCTGAACCTTCGCTCGATCAAGTTCGCCTTCGCGAAGCTGGCCCATAAAGCGGGAAACGAATGCACGTGGCATGACTCGGCGCGACTGCAATGAAATGAAGCGTTCGACGACGAACATGATCGTCAGGACCGAGCAACCGACGAGCGCCCACATCGGCAATCCGCTTAACCCCAAGAACAGCTCTCGCAACTGAGCCCATCCCAGCGACAGACCACCTGGATTGCCGCCACCAGCAGCAGGCTTAGCAGCAGGCTTAGCAGCAGGCTTAGCAGCAGGGGTCACTTTCGCACTTGGCGTTTCTGCCTTCACGCTCGCGGCGTCAGTGGAATTGGGGGGCGAATCTACGGAGACGACTCCGCCAGTGTCTTGCACAAACTGCATTACAATGCCGGACAAGGCCACTACCGGCGAAGTTGCAGCTTTCAATGATCCGGTCTGTCCCAAAAAGCTGACACACAATACTGCAGTGACAAGGCAACGCGATTTCCAACAACAATGATTCATGGACGTGCTCATAGAAGGGCTAATTACGAACCGCATTTGACTCCATCCAACTCAGACGAGCGGTGTGGGAGTGTAGGCGAACTCAGCATCCCGTTTGAAGGAGAACCCGACTTGGCTTCCACAACGTCTTCGTTGAGCGATTCTTGCGAACAAGCGGCAGCGTGCGTAACCTTCGCCCGCCTCGGTTTCGAACTAAGACGTTCGGCGAGTCACGGCGGTAAGGAACGAGATGCCATGAGGATGCGTGGGCTGTTAGTGGTGCTGATGTGCTGCGGACTCACATTGAGTTTCGCTGCGCCTGGCCGTGCGGCGGAGCCGATGCGTGAGTTTCTCGACGGACTCCGTTCGCGTCAGTATTTCGATTGGGCCATGCTCTATTTGGATCAGCTTCAAGATCGAGCCGACCTGTCGTCTGAATTGCGTGCGTTGATTCCTTACGAACGAGCGATGACGCTCAATGAATCTTCACGTCACTCGGTTAGCCCGGACACGCAACAGCGACAGCTCGATCAGGCTCTCGGATTTCTCGAACAATTCACCAAGGAAAGCCCGCAGCATTCGCTGGCTGCAACCGCGAATAGCACGCGTGCCAACATTCTGTTGAGCAAAGCCCGCGTCGATATCCTGCAATCGAAGTTGCCGTCAAACAAAGACAATCGCACCGAATATCAAGATCGTGCTCGCGACCAAGTCAACAAGGCTCACGAGGTGTTTGAGAAGGCGCACGACGGCTACAAAAAAGCGTGGGAAGCGTTTCCAAAGTTCATCGAGAAGTCGGTTGATCCGGCAAAGCATGAAGCTCGCGGCAAAGCGGAAGTCGCATACATGCGTGCTCAGCTCGATCTCGCGCTGTGCCAGTTTGAAGAGGCTCAAACTTACGATCGCGGCTCAGCCAATCATGGCGATCATTTGAAAAAATCGCTGGAAATGTTTCGTGACATCTTTGTGAAGTACCGCGCAACAGTCGGTGGCCTGCACGCTCAGATGTGGGAAGCGAAGTGCTATGAGGAAATGGATGATCCGCAGCGAGCACTCGGTATTTACGCGGAATTGCTCGGTCATCCGTCAGATGGATTGAAACCGTTGCAGGATCAAGTCCGGCACTTTCGTTTGATTTGCTTGAACCACGACCATCGTCGCGAATACGCAAACGCAATTACCGAAGCGGATGACTGGCTCAAGACCGCGAAGCCCGTCGAACAGCGCAGCCAAGCGGGGCAAGGGATTCGCTGGGAGTTGGTCGCTGCGATGGAAAAACTCGCAGACACGTCCGGCACAACGTCGGGTGAAAAAGACAAACTCTTGCGACAGGCGGTGACGCATCTCACACAACTCACCAAGTGGTCCGGCCCGTATCGTGATCTCGCACAACAACGCATCCGCGATTTAAGCTTGCGTCAGCGTGGCAAAGATGGGACCGGTGATCCGAAAGATTTTGATTCAGCGCTCGTGCTAGGCCGCGACTTGATGAAGCGTGTCAACGAGAAGAAGTCATTGGTCGATGCTGCGAGCAACGACAAGCGTCCGCGTGACGAAGTTGAAAAGCTGCGTACCGAGTTTCGACAATTACTCAAAGAACAGATTCGAATACTGCGACTCGCCTTGAGTTTCTCTGATCGAGGTGCGACGCGTGCCGACGCTAATCAAGCGCGGTATTACTTGTCTTACGGCTACTACCTCGCAGATCGCCCTTACGAATCAGCGATCGCTGCGGAAGCGGTTGCATTCGGTTTGACGAAAGATAAGCAAGAAGAACAGACCGCCCTCGACGCGGCATATCTTGGCGTGGCGGCGTATATCAAAGGATTCAATCAAACGCCGAACGAAGTTAAAGTGCTGCGTGAAGTCGATACGGCCATGATGGTTCGCTTGGCGAACTTCATCACTGGCAAATGGCCGTCACATGCAAAGAGCAACGAGACACGGATGCTCGTCGGTCGCACATTTGGGCAAATGGAACTGCCGCAAACGGCAGCGGCGTGGTATCTCAAGGTGCCTGAAACGGCGGAAATATTTCCCGAAGCACAGTGTGCGGCGGGACACGCGCTGTGGCAGCAGTATTTGACCGCCGCACTGATCGAAGATGCGACGCAACGAGCAACTCCGGATGAACTAACGAAGTGGCGAACGGACGCAGAGAAGTCGTTGAAGCTGGGCATCGAACGGACGCAAAAGAAGATTCCGGAACAAGGGAAGACGCCGGACGAACTGATCGTCGCCAAGACATCACTCGCAGAAATTTTGCTGACCGCCGGCGAATACGAAGCGGCGATCGACCTGATTCAGAAGACGCCACATTCGGTGCTGACTGCGATTGCGGTTGACGATCAGAAGCGACGTCCGGTGCATCCGAACGTCCGCAGCGCTCGGTTTGCTTCACATGTTTATCAGTTGCAACTTCGTGGCCGAGTCGGCTTACAACAGCTCGATGCCGCTCGCGAAGTGATGACACAACTGGAACAACTCGCCGAACACAGTGGCGGAGCGGACGCGATCACGGCAGTCTACGTGCAACTCGGGCGAGAGCTTGAAAAAGAACTCGGTCGCTTAAAAGGGGCGGGGAATCAACAGCGTTTCGACGAGGTTCGTCGCTCGTTCGAGGAGTTCTTAGACGCCATGTATAAGCGGCCCGACCAGAACTTCTCGTCGATGACTTGGATCGCGGAAACGTATTACGGACTCGCTCAGTCAACCGGAGACAACGCGAAAGACTCCGGTCAATATTTTGAACGAGCGGCGGCCACTTATCAGTCGATTATCGAACGCGCGAAACAAGAAAAGGCGTTCGCAGACAAAGACCGCTTGTCGGGAATTCGACTGCGGCTGGCGAACTGCAAGCGGCGACAAGGAGATTTCAAAGGAGCCGAGACCGCGCTCAAGAGCCTGCTCCTCGAACGTCCGCGCGCGACTGATGTGCAATTCGAAGCGGCGTACATCTGGCACGATCAAGGACTTTCCGGCAAAACCGACTATCTGAAGAAAGCTCTCCAAGGAGGTACGATCGGCGACAAGGCACGCGTATGGGGCTGGAATGATCTGAGCATGAGGCTACAGCGACTCGTCTCCGACGGGCGTCCGGAATCAAAAGAACGCTACGGCGATAAGCTCTTCGAGGCGTGGTACAACACTTCGCTCTGTCGGCAAAAGTTGGGGATCGCTCAAGCATCAACGGCCAAGAAGCAAGCGGAACTCGAAACCGCAAAGCAGGTGATACAGACATTCGTGCAAATCACCGGCGACTTTCCGAACGACTGGTGGAAAAAGTTCGATCGGCTGTATCGCCAAATTCAAGCGGATCTCGGACAAGCTCCCAGCCCACTCGAACGACCGAAGGAAATCGTGGTTGCTTCAGCGTCGTCAAAGAAGTCCGCGAACGATGAAGTTGTGAACGCCACGGCAACCGACGATGCCCACGCAAAGAAAAATGACGAGCGAGTCTCCGCCAAGAAAGCGGAAGGAAGTTCGTCCCTGGGGGTGATTCTCTTTGGTCTGATTGTTGTTGGCGGTGGCGGAACGGTCGCATGGATGCTGATGAACAAAAAGCCGCGACACTCCTCCGTGTTGCGGCAGCCGGACGTCAATGACATGCCACTCTTTCCGACGGGAGGCGAATCTGTTGTCGGATCAAGCCAGGCGCTGGAAATGCCAGAGTTCGCGCTGCCACGTAAGCCAACTAAGAAGCCCATTGCCGGAAAGCCGGCTCGGCCCAAAGGAAATCCGTAAGTAGTACAAATTCCAAACTAACGACACTCTCACCCCACCGAGCTTGCCTCGGTGGATAAAGGCTTTTGCACTAGGCGGCGATTCACCCGAAATTGGCGTCGTACAGAAGCCCGACTCCACTGAGGCAAGCTCGGTGGGGGGAGGGCTTGTCGTGAGTCACTTCACTTAGCACAGGGAAATCATCATGACTAGAAAACTGTTTTTCGCCACCACCATCGTCGGGGCGATCACTTTCACCGTCAGTCCGCTCTGGGCCATCGACATTGTCACACTGAAGAGCACCACCAAACAGGTGCAGGGTGAAATCGGAGCGATCAACAAGACCGAGGTCGCCGTCAAACCACGTACCGGCGACCCGATCAAGGTTCCTGCCAACGACATCGCGAGTGTCAAGTGGGATGGTGAACCGGCGAAACTCAACATCGCTCGCGGTAACGAAGACCGGGGTCTCTTCGATCAAGCCCTGGAGACTTACAGCGAAGTTCACAAAGACGCGATTGGCAAGCTCAAAGTACACCTCGAATTCTTGATTGCTCGCACGTTGGCCAAGCAGGCTCTCGAAGATGCGAGCAAGATTGACGACGCCGTCAAGAAGCTTGAAGCGTTCTCTAAAAACGATCACTTCGCACACTTTGAAGCGGTGAGTTACCTCGGCCAAGTCTACGCAGTTAAAGGAGACTTCGCTAAATCGCAGACGGCCTACGAAGCGTTGGGCAAAGCTCCGTGGAACGACTTCAAGATGGCCTCGAAGATCGCTGTCGGCCGGATGCAACTCAAGCAAAACGATATCAGCGGTGCAGAGAAATCTTTCGGTGAAGCGGCGTCTGGTAAAGCAGACACCGATGCAGAGAAGGCTCGTTTCGCGGAAGCTCAAGTCGGTAAAGCGGCGTGTCTTGTCAAACAAATGAAGATTGACGAAGGACTCAAGCTGATTGATGAAGTCATCAACACAACTTCAGTCGATGAAACGCGTGCGATGGCGGAAGCCTACATTATTCAAGGAGATTGCTTGCAGGCTCAACAGAAATTGAAAGAGGCTGCGATTGCCTACTTACACGTGCCCGTCTTGTTCCCGAAAGAGAAGTCAGCTCATGCCGAGGCACTTTACAACCTCGCGAAAATTTCAGGAGCAATCGGCCAACCGGATCGTGCGGCGGAAGCTCGCGAAGATTTGATCTCGCAATTCCCAAACAGCGAGTGGGTTAAGAAGCTCGGTGATGCACCGGCAGCGGCAGCGACTGAAGAAAAACCTGCCGAAAAGTCGGATAAGTAGCTAACGAGCGGCGCACGTAGCCACAAGCTGCCAGCTTGCTGTTACGAAATCACAAGGAGATCTCAATGCTGTCGAATTGGCGAACAAACCAACGAACCTCATTTTGGGGGGCCAGCGTCTGCTTGGCCGTCGTGGTATTCGCGGTGATTTGCCTCGCTATAAGTTCGTCGGCGTTTGCGTTTCAGGACGCTAATGCGAAAGACGCTGCGGCTGATGACAAAGCGATACCTGTTGAGATGCCTGGTGAGCCGGTCGCCCAACCGACTGCAATCGCGCCTGCAACTCCCGCTGAACCAGCTGGCGGCGATCAACCCACACAGAAGAACTTCCTCGAATGGCTGATCGCCGCTTCGGGGCCTTTCGGTGCGTGTATCTTCGTAGAATCCTTCATCATGGTGGCGTTGATCATCATGTGCCTGTTGCAGATTCGCCGTCAGAACTTTTTGCCACCTGAATTCATCGCGGGCTATGAGGCCAAACTAGGTGCTCAGGATTATCAGGGAGCGTTTAATTTGGCGAAGAGTGACGATTCGCTGTTGGCTCGTTTGCTAGCCGTCGGCATGTCCAAATTTCAGCGCGGCCCGGACGCGGTGATGAAAGCGATGAGTGAACTGGGCGAAGATGAAAACATGCTGTTGGAGCACCGGCTCAATTACCTCGCCCTGATCGCCACGACGGCTCCGATGTTCGGCCTGTTGGGGACGGTTCAGGGGATGGTTCAAGCGTTCGAGGAAATCGCGAATTCGAACACAACCCCGAAGCCATCGGAATTAGCCGAAGGGATTCAGCTCGCGTTGGTCACGACGCTGGAAGGATTGATCGTCGCGATTCCCGCGATGATCGCCTACAGCCTGCTGCGCAATCGAGTCATCCGTTTGATGTTCGACACCGGTCTGGTGAGCGAAGACTTGATTAATCGACTGCCTGCTCGGACGACGAGTGCGACGCCGACATCGCCGCCAATTCCGGCATCGTAATTCATCAGACAACCGCGCGGATCTGCATCAGCCTCCCGATTAATGCGTGAAGTTACCGGTAGAC
>JAPLNX010000183.1 GCA_026400935.1 Planctomycetia bacterium
CAGAAATCGATCCGTGATCCACAGCGTCGGACATCCTGTCGCTCCCAGAAATATTGGCAGATGAACATCTGAAAATATCTCTGGCGCAAACCGCGTGCCGCGATCATGAATTGCTGGAAAACTTACGTACAATCAACAGGCGCACCTCCTCGTACCCGCGAAAGCAACCGGAGCGTCAGGGCGCTTGGCTGCCGCGCAGCGTTCGGACGTCATCTTTCCTACGTTTCCTACGCAAGAGTCGCCACAACCTTCACCTCAGGATGATGACGATATCCAGGGAGGTTTGTGGTCCACGTTTAGAGTCTCAATCCTAACGCTTGTTGTCATCCTCGTTTCCATCTTCACAATGGTCACCTTCATAGAGATTCGCCAGAACCCTGAACCGGCTAGACGACTTTTGGGAGACCTCGGAGAATTTCTCGGAGACGCGCTTGGCAAAACTGGAAGTATCGGATTGACGGTTCTCGGCGTAGTCGTGCTCATCGTCATCGCAGCCATCATCGTCGCTTACATTCCCTTCGTTTTTGCGATGGCCGCCTACGTTGCGCGAGATGCCCACAATCGGAACCATTCAGGATTAGGCTGGGCAGCACTCTACCTTGCGTTTCAGTTCTTGGGCCTTGCATCGGTTCCCTTATCTGAAATCTTTTCGATTTTTGGAGCCTTTCCTGCGGTGGTCGGGTCATTCGTCGAATTGTTATTCGGCTGGACGGGCTTTTTCATTTACCTGCGAGCGCGCCGTCCTGGGATTCCAACGACATGTCCGAATTGTCGCAACAAGCGCCTTCCTTATTTTACCGTTTGCCCCCATTGCGGCCGCATTATTTTGTCAGCGAATTGAGGGGTGTTCGGCGGTCGAAAGGTCAGGAGCCGCAGCCGCCCCTTCGTCCAACAAGCCGGTCAACGCGAGTGGCGGCTCGCGCGTTTTCTGTCTTCCATGTCACTGGCCGCCGCCCGCGTTACCTTTGACGTTACGCCGCGAAACCGAAGCGTTCGCTGAATCGCTCTCGTGATGTGAGTTCCCCATGAAAAAGCAAACGAAGACACCTGCTGACGGACCTCACAAAGAACTATTTTCCGACGGCACCTTATCTGGCGAGGAACGATTCAAGGATGGAAAGCGACATGGTAAATGGAAATTCTATTTGCGCAATGGACAGCTCAAGACCGCAGGCAAATATGTTGCAGGCGAACTTGACGGACACTGGGAATGGTGGCGTGAAAACGGCAAACCGTTGCAGGCCGGCGCGTTCACATCGGGCTCTGGAAACGTTACTACGAGAACGGCCAACTCTGGGATGAAGGGTCCTACGAAAATGGCAAAAAGATTGGCGAATGGATCACGTACGAGAAGGACGGCAGTGTAAAGCAAAAGACAACAAATAGGGCCAAAACGTGATTCGTAGGCAACAATTCGGCATAACGCCATCGTTCGGCGGCAGAAAAAGAGATAGGAGCGACGTGGACTACGTGCTAATCATCCATGCCGTCAAAGACTACCAAGCGTGGAAGAAGGTCTTTGATGGGGCTGCGGAAATTCGCAAGAATGCTGGTGAGCAGAGCTATCAACTTCTGAAGTACGACAGCCGCTCAAACACAATTGTACATTTCTCAAAATGGGAATCGTTGGCCCAAGCCAAAGCCTTCTTTGAGTCACCGAAGTTGGTGCAAATTCGGCAGGAAGCGGGCGTCGAATCACCAGAGTTCATTTATCTGAATCAGCTCGAAGCGGGCACTCTCTGAATGACCTCTGCGCCGAAAATGGCGAAGCCAAACAAGTTCGTAGTTCCGCTTTCAAGCAATGTGACTCTGGTTTGATGGCGGCGGAGTTGGGATCGCGCGGAACGTTGGGTAAGCGAACTCAATCTTGTTGGTCTGCAACACCGCCCGCAGCACATGGATGTTGAGACGATCTTGCAATGTCGGGCGGCGGCGTGGATGGGCGAGAAACCTCAGCGTCAGTTCGATGCCGTTGTTGCCGGGCCATGTTCTGACAACCGGATCGGTTGAATCGACTTGGATCGAAAGTTCGGACGCCATGTGCTGAATTTGCGAATAAGCCTGCGCGGCGGTCTGCGTAATCTCCCGTTCGGAGAGCGCGGCTTCGATCAGCTTCTCCTTGGCGAGTTCCCAGTCACTTTCATAGGTGACCACATAAGTCAGCGAGCACCACACAAACGGAAACCCGCGCGTGTAATTCACCAGCGGCTGCTTAAAGACTTGATTGTTCATAACGACGGTCAGCCCGCCCGTCAGTGTGCCGCTGATGGTGGCAAGGTCGGCGTTGGGAGCACACTGCTGCAACGTGGTGTGCGTGAAACTGACGTCGATCACTTCCCCTTGATGCTCACCAATCGCGATCCAATCCCCCGTCCGAAAACCACGCGAACCTTTGATGAAAAACCACGCCGCAAAACTCGCAACGAGTTCTTGCAACGCGATCGTGATCCCAGCCACGGACAAACCAAACAGCGTCAACAGATTGGAGTACTGATCCGAAAAGACAAACACGAGTCCAATCACAACCACTAGTGCTGTCAGCAGCGACAACACTTTGTTGAGAAAATACCGTCGTTGCAGATCGACGATTCTCCGAATCACAAAGATGCGGAGAGCAAACATCAGCAGCAAAACGCCAACGAACGCTCCGCTGATTCGCAACAGATGCCTCCACCAATGTCCAAGTTCTCGTTCTTCCTGAACCGCCGCCGCTTCTTTCGATTTCGCTGTGGCCTCAGCCAGCAACATCTCTTGGCGGCGTTCGAGGATATCGTCAGTGAGCTTGTGAGTCGCGTCGTTGAGTTGATCGCGTTCGCTGCGCAGGTTGGCCTTCGCGGCCTCCGACATTCCCCCATGAATCGACAGCCGTTGGTTGATGTCGTCACTGTCTCTCCGAGCTTGCTTCAGCCGAGTTTGTAGTGACTCAACTTGCTTACGCAGCGTGGCGGCCAGTTGCTTCGCAATATCAGCCTCTTTTCGAGACTGGCTCGCGTGAGAAAACTTTTTGAACGTTTCCTCAAACGGCACCGGCCCGTTTTCGTCTGCTTTCGGTTCTTTTGACTGACTGAGTTCTTCCTCTTTTTCTAAAAGACCAAGCCGTTCCTGAGCCTGGTCTGCGTGTTGTTGCGCTGTGACTCGATCGTCATTCGCTTGTCGAAGTTGCTCGGTCGCAGTTTTGATGGCCGTCTCGGCCTCTTCCTTGGCGTCAGCATCGTCAGCGGTTGTCGCTGCAATCAGCTTCCCTTTCGCTTCTTCGATCGCCTTTTCGGCAGCCGACTCGGTGTCTTTCGCCTGCTCAACTTCCAGCAAACGTTGAGTCAGCTCTTTCTGAGCTTTCACGAGCGCCGATACGGGTTTCGCTTCGGCCTCGACATGCGGACCTTCCGAATCCACTCGCCCCGACTGCGTCGCGGCAAAGACCGGCGTCGCACACGCCAACCAAAACAACAGCCTGATCACACCGAAAACTGGTCCCCAATTGACGTGTCGCTGCATGCGACATCCCTCCCTGTGATCGTTCACTCGAACTCGCCCACAAATACTGTGGCACCATGATCCGCCGCGGCACAACCCGAAGTTCGGCAGGACAAGCGAGCGATGATTTTCCTGAAACGGAAGCTAGAGCATCACGCCCTGCGCGAGAAGATCGTTCTCCAACAGGACCGTGCTACAGTGGAGCACGCGGCTCGCGTGCCTGAGCTGTTGTCATCCGGGTAGGAATGCGAGCCGCGTGCCCCACAGCAACAACGCCTTTACTTCCGCCGTTGCGCGAACAGCCAGTCGTACATCGCTTGGTCTTTGTAGGCACCGTTCCAACTGTCGTGGCCCACTTCGGGGAATTCAGTGTACTTGGGGGTTCCGCCGGTGGCCCTGATCGCCTCAATGATTTCACGGCTGCGATCGACCTTCACGACGCCGTCCTTCGCACCGTGATAGGCCCAGATAGGCAGGTGGGCGATCGATTTGGCTTTGGTCACGTCGCAGCCAGCACAGACCGGGACAGCAGCCGCGAACCGATTCGGCGAACGGACGATCGACTCCCAAGTAGCGAAGCCTCCCATTGACAGACCGGTGACGTACTCGCGATCGGTGTCGATCGGGAACTCTTTCTCCAATGCGTCCAAACATTGCATCGTGAGCGACAGCGACTCGGTCGGTTGCTCCGGCAGTACGACTTTCTCAACCGTCCAAGGAAACCCCATCCACATTTGCTCATCAGGGCATTGTGGGACAACTACGAAGCATGGGTATTTCTTCAAGAATTCGTCGGTGGCGAAAGTCTTCACGCCGTGAATCAACGTTTTTTCGTTGTCGTTACCGCGCTCACCAGCACCATGAAAGAAGAGGATGACCGGGTACTTCTTTCCGGCTTCGAGAGCTACTGGTTTCAAGATGCGATACCGCAGACTTTGTCCTGTTTTGTTCTTGAACTCGGCTTTGGCGAACTTGTCGCCGAGTTCATCGGCTGACAGCAGCGGGAGAGCAACACTGCCGGACAGCAACATCAGACAAACCAAACTGAAACAGTGTGAGAAGTTCATGGTGGTTCCCTAACAAAGATGATTTCAGCGAACGGGCTCAACAGGATTTGTGTGTTCTTCAAACCGAATGTCGCACATGGAATTCGAGTCCCCCAAAAAAAGGGATCCCCGAATTGCATCATCATCGGGGCGGCTTTGCCATCCGTCACTCGATGTTGTGAATCAATCCACCGTAGAAACGTTGCTCGCCGTTTGGCGATTGCAACCTTAGCGCTCCGTCAGCGGCGATTCCCATACAGAGTCCTGTAACGACTCGCTGGCCGCTGTCGAGTGAAACCATTCGACCGCGCAGGACGCAACGCGATTGCCAAGTTTCGACCAAAGAGCCTTCTGCATTCGCCAAACGTTTCAAATCGCGATCAAGTTGTTGCAGTAACGTCGCTAGTACGCTCGTGCGATCAAACATAACCCCGGTTTCATCGCTGAGCGAAGTTGCAATGAGCGACAACTCGGCAGGCGCATCAGCGAACGAGTTATTCACGTTCAATCCAACGCCAATCACCAATTGACCGCAACGAGTCGGCGGAACCTCCATCAAAATCCCGCACACTTTGCGGCGATTGAGCCACACATCGTTTGGCCACTTCAAGCCGACTGAGTGAGGACGCGACGCCGTTGTCAGTGTTGTCGGCGTCAGAATTGCTAGCGTCTCACACACAGCCACGCCGACTGTTAGCGAAATCTGTGGCCAGCGAGATTCCGGCAGCGCATAGTCCTTTGCGTTGATGACGACCGAGAACATCAACGCTCCATCGCTCGACCACCACCGATTCGCACCGCGCCCACGACCAGCCGTTTGCCGTTCGGTCAGGATTAAGTACGGAACCGGCAAGTTGGGTTCACCACACAACACCAAGGCACGATCGTTGGTTGAGCCAATTTCTGCATGCGGCTCAACTTCACGAAGAAAAGTCTCCGTGCGCAAGCGGCGTAAGTCTTCGGCTGAATATGTGAGATGGGATTTTTCAGCCACGACAGTCTCTTGAGCTTCAAACAAGCGATGATCTCAAACCCCACCAAGCTTGTCTCGGTGGATTCGAGCTTTTGCACTACGACCGCCTTCACTTGGAATGCAGAACTGGGCAGTGCAGAAGCCCGCGAGCCAATGAGGCAAGGTCGGTTGAGTCTAAAGTGCCTGATCAATCACACCACGTGGCTACTTCCGCAGCCAATCGGCGATCCACAATTGGCTGGTCTTGTCCGCAGTACGTGTTGATGTCCACATCAGCTTGGTTCCATCGGGACTGAAAACCGGCAGCACATCGGCGCCTTCGTGATCGGTGATTCGAGTCACCGTTCCGGCATTCAACGTGTCGCCAGCGGCTTCGATGTCGAGTGAGAATAAATCAAAGTTCGCGCCCCGTGGGCCTTGAGAGTAATCCGCACCGGACCAGATCAAGTACTTACCCGATGGATGAAAGTAGGGGCACCAATTGACTTGTTCGAGATTGTTCGTCAGTTGCACTTCACGCTTTCCGTCGACGGAGATCGCAAAGAGTTGCAGCATGTGTTCCTTCTGCCGATCACTTCGAAAGATGACCCACTTTGCATCGGGAGAGAAGAACGGCCCGCCGTCATATCCTGGGACGTTCGTCAGTTGCCGCACGTTCGAGCCATCGGCATCCATAATGAAGAGGTCAGGATCACCGTCGCGCGATGAGGTGAAAACGATCTGTTTGCCATCTGGAGAATAACTCCCTTCGGCGTCGTATCCCGCCGAATTTGTCAGCCGCTTGAGTCCCGTTCCGTCAGACTTGATCGAGTAAATCTCCATGTGCGGGTCGAAGTCCCATTCGTAACGGCGGCGGCCACCTTCCTTCGCAAGTTGCCGCGCTTTCGCTTCTGTCTGCTCGATTTCGGGATCGGTATGACTCGATGCAAAGATCAGTGATTGCCCGTCTGGCGAAAAGTAACTGCAAGTCGTTCGACCGCGACCGGTACTCAGCCGCAACGGAGTCTTCTCGTCCAAACGCTGCATGTAGATTTGGTAGAAGGGATAACCGACCGGGAACGCTTGATAGACAATCGACTGTCCGTCCGATGAAAAGTATCCCTCGCCCGCACGCGGCAACCCGAACGTGACCTGGCGAATATTCGCAAGATGCTTCGCTTCCAGCGTGCTTGCGGCAGTCGCAGTGTTTGGTTGAGGCTTCGCACTCTCTTGGGCAATGCTGATGCTCCCCGAAAGAGACGAGGCAACAGCGACCGTCACCACAAACAGGCTCAATGATAAGCGTGGCATAAAACTCCTCCCGCGACTTCTGATCTTTCGCAACAACATCGGCGAACATTCAACGTGGAGGGAGTATAGCGGCCCACCGACAAACGGAGAGAGGCGAAGCCCTTTCTGTGGAGCACGCGGATCGCGTGCAACGGATTCAACAACAAATCCCGCACGCGAGCCGCGTGCGCCACAAGTTTCAAGACGAATGTCGGCTACGTAAAATCTCGTCGCAAAAAGATCATTTTCACGCGAACAACTGCGGCAATGTGAGTTTGGCGCGAAACATCGGCAGTGTGACATCGGTTTCGATCGCCGTTCGAGGCAGAGCGAATGGGTCATCATTGCCGGGTCGAGCGTAGCCACCGTGAAACGTAAATGCGTGGCAATAACCAAACTGCTTTAACGCCGCGCGAGTGAAGTCGTTGAAGCTCGATCGCGTCCCGTTCGGATAACTAAATGCCGTAATCGTCCGACGTAACTCTGCGGAGAGGCGACGGCGGCATTCACCGATTTCCCAGTCTTGTTGTTCCGAAGGCAAGTTCGCCAGGATCGGATGATTGACGGTGTGCCCGCCGATCGACATACCGTGATCACGCAGTTCACGAATCATGTCCCAAGTCATCCACATGTCATCGACAGCAGAACTCGGACAGCGTCCTGTGCCAAGCGAGTGGCCCAAGTCATCGAGATAATCGTCCGTCGCTTCGGGACCGAGTACTTTGTAAATCGCGAGCAGCTTGCCGAACGCACGTTCGCGATTCGGTTCGTCGAACTCGATCGGTGATGTCAGCCAACGGTTCGCGTCTAGTGACTTCTTTTTGGCCGCTCTGGTCATCCACGCGAGTTCGTCCCACCACGGAGCACGGGGGCGATCAATGAAGCCGGTCGCGATGAAGAAAGTTGCCGGGACATTGTACGACTTAAGAATTGGAAACGCCGTCGAGTAATTGTCTCGATAGCCGTCATCGAACGTGATCATCACGAAACGACCGCGCCGACGTCGGAGAACCTCATCGAGATCGCTGACCCCGATCACGTCGAAGTTTTTTGCGAGTAGTGAAATTTGTTGGTCGAAATCCTCTTCCGTGGCGCTCCACAAATTGTGATCGAACGGAGACTGTTCGGCATTGCCGATGCGGTGATAGTTCAGCGTCAACAGCCCTTGCCAAGCCGAGGTCGCTCGCAGCAACCGTCCGCAGCCGGTGACGTCGAGAGTCCGTGCGGCAAGTTCGCGTTTGGAAAATTGCAGTCCGAGCATATTGCGGTTCTTCGAGCCAATGTCTGGAAACCCGGTTTCACCGAATTTCGTTTCCTTAACATGCCCCGCGCCACGAGTCTGTCAAATCTCCCGGTCGCCGGTTTACCGAGGGAAGCCTTACGGCGATTGCGTACTGAGGAACAATCGGTGTTGTTGCGAAAAGGCAACGTCAGGACGATCGGCGTAGAGTGGCAGCGAAAATGGCGGACAATACAATCCGCCGCCTCGTTTGCGTTGCCGTTGGTGAGCCGGATGGCGCCAGCCTCCGGATTTCATCCGCGTTCCGTTCTGTCCGGGGGCTGACGTCACCCGGCTCACCAAAATACTCCGCGAGCGGCTTGACGCCTCGTGGCCATGACCTGCTTGCCTTAAGGATTGATTTCTGATGTCTGCTTCTGTGCAACACTCTGCGACTTCACAAGTTCCTGACGCTCAAGGTCGATTCGGTGAGTTTGGTCGCCGTTTCGTTCCAGAGACGCTGATGAAGGCTCTCGATCAACTCTCGGCGGAGTATGCGAAGGCACAAACAGATCCGGAGTTTCACCGCGAGCTGAATGGCTTGCTGGCGACATTCGTTGGGCGTCCAAATCCGCTCTACTTCGCCGAGCGACTGACGCAGCATCTCGGTGGCGCGAAGATTTATCTCAAGCGTGAAGACCTCAATCACACAGGGGCTCACAAGATCAACAACACGATGGGCCAAGTGCTGCTG
This sequence comes from Planctomycetia bacterium, assembly GCA_026400935.1. Classification (GTDB taxonomy): domain Bacteria; phylum Planctomycetota; class Planctomycetia; order Planctomycetales; family Planctomycetaceae; genus SXKJ01. Next base: position 8,736 of record JAPLNX010000183.1, read on the forward strand.
ACTCGGCGCATGGGGAAGAAGCGTGTCATCGCCGAAACCGGAGCGGGTCAGCACGGCGTCGCAACAGCCGTCGCGTGTGCTCGATTCGGTTTTGATTGTGTCGTTTACATGGGTGAAGAGGACATTCGCCGACAGAAACTCAACGTCTTCATCATGAAGATGATGGGAGCTGAAGTCCGCCCGGTGACGAGCGGTTCACGAACTCTTCGCGATGCCATCAACGAAGCGATGCGCGACTGGATGGCCTCAGTCGAGAACACGCACTACATCATCGGCAGCGTTGTCGGCCCTCATCCGTTTCCGATGATAGTCCGCGATTTTCAATCGGTCATCGGTCGCGAGGCTCGGCAACAATGTCGCGACGCGGAAGGAAAGCTGCCGGACGAAGTGATCGCGTGCGTTGGCGGCGGCTCGAATTCGGCAGGGATGTTTTATCCGTTCGTCGATGACTCAACCGTTTCACTCACCGGCGTCGAGGCTGGCGGTCGAGGTCCGAAACCAGGCGATCATGCCAGTACCCTGACGTTCGGTGTGAAAGGTGTTTTGCACGGCAGCTACAGCTATGTGCTGCAAGATTCAGACGGTCAAACGATGGACGTGCATTCGATTTCGGCAGGTCTTGACTATCCCGGCGTCGGCCCGGAGCACAGCTATTGGAAAGACAGCGGGCGAGTGAATTACGTCGCCATTCAAGACGAGGAAGCGCTGTCTGCACTGAAAGCGTTCGCGAAATTGGAAGGGATTCTACCTGCCATCGAAAGCTCGCATGCGATTGCTCAAGCGATGAAGACCGCCGGTCAGCGCAGCAAAGACGACGTCGTCGTTGTCTGCTTATCAGGCCGCGGTGACAAAGACGTCTACGAAGTTGCTCGCCTACTGGGCGAGCAGATTTGAGCAATGGTTCCAGAAGGGGTTTCAACGCAAAGGCGCAAAGAACGCGAAGGAAGAAAAAGGTGGTCGTCAATTTCTTTGCGTTCTTTGCACCTTTGCGTTGAAAAGAGTGAACCACGCAGATCAGAAAACTCAGAGAGACACCATGAAGCCATCGACGCTGCTCGCCTTAATCATCGGCCTATTCTTTTCGCAAAATGTTCTCGCGGCTGACGCGATCTTTGAGCCGAATGCGAAACTGAAAGTCGAAGCGGGAGCCGGTGCAGGAGGTGAAGGACCGGCATGGCATCCGCAGCTTGGTGTGCTGTCGAGCGGTAAAGGTCACATCATGCGACTGACTCGCAAAGGGGAGTCGATCGTATATCGCGAAGAGGCTGGAACGAACGGTTTACTATTCGATCAACAAGGACGCTTGCTGGCCTGCGAACCAAAGCTGCGACGAGTGACTCGAACTGAGACGAATGGCAAGCTGACTGTGCTGACCGACAACTATCTCGGCAAGAAGTACAACCAGCCGAACGACATTACGGTCGATTCTCGTAGGCGGATTTATTTCTCAGATCCCCGTTACGGCGGACGCGAAGACATGCAGATTCGCGACGAGCAGGGACGAACAGTTGAGGGTGTCTATCGAATTGATCCGCCGGAAGTCACCGGGACCAAAGAAGCGAAGGTGACACAGATCATCGGTCGAGAGCTCGATCGCCCGAATGGAGTGCTGGTCTCAGCCGACGATCGTTTTCTATTTGTCGCCGACAACAACAATGACTCGCACGACGGTGCTCGAAAGCTGTGGCGGTTTGATCTTCGCCAAGATGGTTCAGTTGATCTCGCGTCAAAGAAGCTGCTGCGAGATTGGGGCAAAGGACGCGGCCCCGATGGACTGAAGCAGGATCAGCAGGGACGACTCTACGTCGCTGGCGGACTCAACAAACCGAATCCACCGTTTGAGCCAGACGGCAGCGTCAAAGCGGGGGTGTATGTCCTCGATCCGCAAAGCGGTGCGCTGCTGGATTTCCTCGCGATACCAACTGACGAAGTGACCAATTGCGCGTTTGGCGGAGAAGACCGCAAGACGTTGTACGTCACTGGCGGCGGAGTGCTTTACAGCATTCGCACGACGACAGCGGGACGAATCGTGTGGCCAAAGTAAACCACAAATATGCGGCCCCACCGAGCTTGTCTCATTGGTCTCTACCCAATTATCCGCATCTGAGAACTGGGAATGGTAGTTGGACGTCGCGGACGAGTTGTTTGAGGTCATTCAGATCATGCGTTTCGAGGTATTCGGTCATCGACAGCAGGACCC
>JAPLNX010000391.1 GCA_026400935.1 Planctomycetia bacterium
CCGCTTGCGACGAGCCAACTTCTTCGCGATCCTCCCCGCATTGCTGTTCACTCGAAATCCCTCCGTGACTGGTGTGCGATGATTTGTTGACCATCCTCAAACACCACAAATCACCGAGGGATTTCTTTTTTGTGACTCGAAACAGAACCCTTTCCAGAAAAAGTTCGCTGGTTTCAGGACTAGCGGAAGTGACCAGCCCGGAGCCATTACCGATGCCTCCCCGGATTGATCCTTTGACGGTAACGATTCCCGTCGTTGATGCCGATTTGATCACAGCACTGAGCGTTCCAATTCCGCCAACGAGGTCTCCACCAACGACAACGGAATTCAATTTCGCCCCAGTGATGTTGCCGGAGTTTGCGTTGCCTCCACCGATCAATGAACCAGTAATTGCGACAGGGCCAAGATCTCCGCTGACAGACAGAAACACATCTTTGAAATCACCTTTGACGGTCAACGCCCCGAGGTTGCCGTCAATTTGTGAATTCAAGTCCGTGGCTCCCGTGGCGGCCCCAAAACGACCAGCCGACTGGACCGTCAGCCCCTTCACCCCTAACGCCACAATCCGTCCCAGATCGCCATCCAAGATCACAGTACCCAGCGTTTTTCCCGTAGCGTTGATCTCACCCAACGTTGCGACACCATCGCCGCCGTGAGTTGCACTTCTGATTGCCGTGGTCGTGATGTTCGTGGGAGTCGCCGTCGTCACGCTCGTCAGATTTAGCTTGGTGAGCAACTCTTGGGCGTTGTTACTTGCATTGACCGCGCCGGCCCCGGAGCTAAACGTAAAGATCGAATTGACGTTTGCGGTCGTCAGAATCGGCTGACTGAACTTCACTGTGACGTCATCGCCATCAAGGTCTTGGTACGTCAACGTCATTGGATTGACCAACGTCGCTGGCATCTGCCGAATTTCCAAGGTTTCAACGTTGTGTACTGGCGAATTCCGTCTCACGCGAGTTTTTGTCCGCGACTGGAACCGGCGGAAGTTGAACATGATGTTGCCTCTTCTGAAATGTCACTAGGCCCGCGAGGCGATCGTTTCGACCGCTACAGGGAAAACGAAATCAACACCGCCATGCGAACAGAATCTGTGGAGATCTGTTTGAGAATGAACTCGCTCTCATCAGGCGAACCGGAAGCTATTCGATTCCCCATGCACCTTACGGTTGCCGCCACGATCGAACACTAGGCTCTACACCATCAATAACAGCTCGTTCGCTGCTGCGAGACCTGTAATGAGGTCGTTCTCATCAGCAAAGATGAACTCCGAACCGCCGGTCGTTCCGGTGTCGGCTGTGAGTTCGTCATAGAAAGTGTCGATAATGGTCGACGAGTCGAGGATCGGGGCACCGTTAAGACCGTGATGCAGATTGGCAATGCGAGTGTAGAAAGTCGTCGCACTGGCCCATTCGGTGCGGATTGCTTCGAGCAATGTTGTCGTGGAGTCGTAAGCGGTCGATCCGGCGATGAGCAAGTCGTCACCGGCACCTCCGGTGAGTGAATCGTGGCCATCACCACCGATCAGGACGTCGTTGCCGCCCATGCCCAACAGCAAGTCATCTCCCTCGCCACCCAGCAGAATGTCGCTGCCCGATGCCCCCGTGATGGTGTCATCGCCGGCCCCGCCGTTCAAGATGCCACCAATTGTCACGCTGCTAGCGAGTGTGAGCGTGTCGTCACCGTCATTGCCTTGCATCACAATGGTGGCGATCCTGGAGCTGTTGAATTTCTGAGTACGGCCATTGAACGTGACGTTGATCTTCTGAGTTGCTCCGGAACCTGAGACTGCGGCGACAATCGTGTCATTCGCGGATGATCCAACCACGACCAGATGTTGCCGTGTGGAATTCTTGGGGTCCGTCACCAAATACACACCCTTTTGCTGGACCTCGAATGCTCCGATGTCTTGGCGGCCCACGGCACGAACAAAGCCCTGACCTCGTTGATCATAGGACAAGTTTCCCGAACTGAGACCGCGATTGATCGCCGGACTTCCTGGCAACAATGCATGGGTGAAAACTGGTCCGCCGTTGTCAGCCAGTGGTCCGAGAAGCGGATCGACGCCATAGCGATTCGAGCCACGAACAGACTCCAAAACTCTTCCTGTCAATTTTTCGATTAGGCTGTATTTGGCCGCGAAGGTGTTGCTGACATCGTCGTCATGGCGAAGTGCTTGGTTGTCGGCCACGATCGAATTCTGCAGCAGTACCCCCAAAATACTAGAGCTGACGTTTGTCTGGCAGCAGAGACCTCCGCCGTCTTGTCCTGACACGTTATTGGCGATGGTACTGCTCACGATGCTGGCTGAAACGTTTCCTTCCGCATTCGACAGGTCGATCCCGCCGCCGTTTCCCGTCGCCGTATTCCCAGAGATCGTGCAATTCTGCAAAGTGAGTATGTGAGACACCAAAGTGCTATTGAGTACTTGGATTCCTCCTCCTCCAAAAAGAGTGACTTCCGACTCACCGTTGTAATTACCGGCAATCGTGCAGTTTTCGAATGTAGCTGAACTGTTCGAGATCAAGATGCCGCCCCCCGATCCGAGCGCATGGTTCCCACTCACATTCGTGTTCCGAACGGTGAGACCTTGCAATCCGGAACTCGCGATCGCTCCACCTCGTCCGCCGAAATTCCCAACAATGACACACTCGCTAATCACCATCTGCCCTGTCGATCGAATACCTCCACCATCCCCATACCCGGTTCCATTTGCGGAAATTGTGCTGTTCTGCATGTTGAGGATGCCATCATTCTTAATTCCGCCACCTTCACTTTGGCAAAAGTTCTGAGAAATCGTCGAATTGAAAATTGTGAGGTTTCCAGAATTCGCAATTCCGCCACCACCTCCACCAAATGCAGAATTCTCAAAAACGTGACAGTCGTAGAGCGTCAGCGATCCAAGATTGTTGATCGCACCTCCTTGCCCAGAGAGCCCTACGATCCCATTCGTGAGTGACAAACCGGAAATGACAGCTTTCGCACTCTGATCAACATAAAACAGATTGGACGCTTTCATTCCATCAATCGTCAGTTTGCTTGACCCCAATCCCGCAATTGTCAGGTCGGTCGTGATCAAGAACGAATAGCTTGAGTGAATGATTTGATTGGCCAGATTTTCCGAAAACCGAATGATGTCCGCACCATGCCCCGTAGCGGAGCCGTCAACGCTTACGTCGTTCTCTGCGGCGTAGATCGCCTCACGAAGCGTGACCTGATTGTCATTCAGGAGACCGTCCGCCGCGCTGGTCACGATAATCACCGTAGGTACGGTGCGGCTTTCCAACGCCTCCAATGATCCTGACAAACGACTGCGGCGATTCGACCGCCGAGATGCCGGAATGAGTCGACGAAGACGCTTTTTAAGTGCGGACAGGCTACGGCAGCAGTTGAACAACATGATTGACTCCGTGTGGTGATTGAAGTGGGCTTCAATTTCAGAAACGGCAACCGCTTGCCGGAAAGAACAAAAAATGACGCAGTCGTTCGGCACCAGTGCGCGGCGAACGTAGTTGCCTCATGCAGCGAACACATTTTTTAGAAAATCATCCCACCACTTCGGATTGCCACAGGTCTCGTGTGGTTGAACGTGTGACGAACTGGTTTTGGCGGTAGGCTGTCGCCGTGAAACGTCGGCTTCTCTATTTGATTAGCTGACATCCCAATCAGATGTCGGTCAGGAGATGCAATGACTCCGTTTCTCGAACTGTTTGAAAAAGTCCGGCAAGGCGATCCGGAGGCGGCGGAGCAGATTGTGCGTGCCTACGAGCCGGAGATTCGGCGGACGATTCGCGTGCGGATGACTGACTCGCACTTACGGAGAATTGTTGATTCGTGCGACCTATGTCAGTCGGTCATGGCCGCGTTCTTCGTGCGAGCTGCAGCAGGTCAGTTTGATGTCGAATCTCCACGCGACTTGCTCAACCTGCTGGTGACGATGGCACGAAACCGTGTGACCGATTGGGTTCGCCACGACCGTGCCAGTCGACGTGACGGGCGACGAGATGTCTCGCTGGAGGCAAACGATTTGTCTGCTCGTGAGTTCGTCGAACAGAACTCCGGTCCTCCGTCGATCGTCGCTGACCGCGAGCTGTTACAACGTGTGCGATGTCGATTGTCTCACGACGAACAACGTCTTATGGAATGGCGTGCCGAAGGACGTCAGTGGACCGAGATCGGAGCTGAGCTGAAAGAACACCCCGCCGCCGTCAGGATGCGTTTCACGAGAGCCCTCGATCGCATTACGACAGAGATGGGATTGGAAGGATGACACATTTCGTTTCACCGCACGCCGCAGGCACGCGCGTTTATGGATGGTAACGCACGTGCCTGCGGCGTGCGGTGAAACGAAGTGGGCCAACAAGGGTGCCAGTCGAAATGCCTGAAGCAATGTCAAACACGAAAACTCAGCTCGCGAACAAGCCGTCGCGTGCCTGCGATTTGGCCAGCGAACTGCGCGATCGATGGCTACGCGGCGACCGTGTGGTAGTCGAAGCATTCGGTGACCGATTTGATGTCCTCAAGAGTGACGAAGAACAACTCCTCGATTTGTTGTACCACGAGGTTTTAGTTCGCGAGGAGTTCGGTGATGTGCCGGACATTGAAGAATTCGTCGCGCGGTTTCCGCACATCGAAGAGCGATTGCGGCGGCAGTTCGAGGTTCACGCGGCGGTCGATCAGGACTGGCGCGGCGATGGCTTTGAGCCAACGGATGCTGAGCTCCTCAAACAACCGCATCAAGCAACGCTCGATGCCGACGGACGGACGATTCGCCTGATTCGCATGGCCGCCGACCGCTCCGCCGGGATATGAGTTGCTGGAAGAACTCGGACGCGGTGGTATGGCGATCGTCTTCAAGGCTCGACAGCAAAGTCTCAACCGACTGGTCGCGCTGAAGATGATCCTCGCTGGACAGTTCGCGACCGAGCAAGCTTTTGCTCGGTTTCGGCAAGAAGCGCAGGCGATCGCACAGTTGCAACATCCAGGAATCGTGCAAATCCACGAAGTCGGCGAGCATCACGGCCTGCCGTTTCTTTCGTTGGAATATGTCGCAGGCGGCACGCTGCAAGAATGGCTCAACAGCAGACCACTTCCCGATGAGACTGCTGCTCGGCTCATCGAATCGCTCGCCCGCACGATGCACTTCGCTCACGAACGAGGAATCATCCACCGTGACCTCAAACCAGCAAATGTGCTTCTCACCAGTAACCCGAAACGCGAACGCGGACGAGCGTATCAAAACGACTCACAAGCCCGACGTGTAAGCGAGGGATCGGAAGTGAGTGACGTGCATGATCCGTCGCTCGCGCGTCGGGCATCTGAAGCCTCCGCCCTCGCTGACGCTTCGGGTTACTTGGCACAACGGACGTTGCCGCTCGATGAGTTGCTGCTCGCTACTCCCAACACCAAAAATCAGCGACTTCGGACTCGCTCGGCAACTTGATGGCGATAGCGATCTCACCGCAACTGGCCAAGTCATCGGGACGCCGAGCTACATGGCTCCGGAACAAGCGGGACAAGAGCGATGTGCGATGAGTCCCGCGACCGACATCTATTCGCTCGGAGCGATCTTGTATGAGGCGTTGACTGGCCGCCCTCCGTTTCAAGCGGCGACGATCCTGCAAACACTCGAACAAGTACGCGATCAAGAACCGGTCGCGCCACGACAATTGCAACCGACACTTCCAGTTGATCTCGAAACGATCTGTCTGAAGTGCCTCGATAAGTCGCCAACGCGGCGCTATCCGACGGCACTCGCGCTCGCCGAAGACCTCACGCGATTTCTGAATCATGAACCGATCACTGCACGGCCTTCAGGAATCATCGAGCGAAGCCGGAAATGGATTCATCGTCGTCCGGCTATCGCCGTGTTGTTGTCATTGATGTCGGCATTAACGGCGTTCGGTTGGGCGGCTTTGTTGCATGAGGCAAGTCGTACCAACGACGAAGCCGTACGAGCCAATCGCAATGAGGCGTCTGCGCGACGCGAACGAGACGAGGCTCACAAAGAACGAGGGATCGCCGAAGCTGAACGCCAGAACGCTCGTGAGGCCCAGGCTCGTGCGGAGAACAACTTCCTCAAAGCGACTGAAGTCGTCACGAGGTTCAGCGATCTGGGAAATCAACTTCAAAACGAAGTTCGACAACAGGAAACGAGCCGCCGGATTTTCGATGCCGCGTTGCAGTTTTACGAGAACGTTCTCGTTGAACGGGGCGATGACCCTGTTGTGCGATTCGAGGCAGCATCGGCCTATTTGCGAGCGGGCGAGATTCGCGAAATCCTCGGCCAACAAGAGCACTCAGTAACACTCATCGACCGTGCGGTCGAACTGCTCGAAGGACTCGTCGCTGAAGACAACACAGTCGCACATCGCCGCCAACTGGCAATCGCGCTGCGTCTGCAGGCGAGCAATGCACGCCACTTCACCGATCTGAAGAAAGCAGAAGCCGCTTATGTCCGTTGCCTCGCGGTCACAGAATCGCTGGTCCGTGACAATCCCGATGACCTCATCGACCTCACACATCGAGGCAAAGTTCATGTCAGCTTCGGTGTGATGCTCAAGGCGACCAGCCGCAAGGTCGAATCGCTGAAACTGCATCACGAGGGAGTCACCATTTTTCGTGCCGCCGTCGCATGCTGGCCGAATGAAGATTCTTGCCAAATTGAATTGGCGAACGCACTACACGGGCTAGGAAGCGCGCTGTGGTACTTCGATCGCAGATCCGAGGGTGAGCTGGCTTATCGCGAGTGCTACGAACTCAGTCGCACGCTGTTCGCACGCCTGCCGAATCATCTCACCGTGCGAACTCAATACGCTCGCAGCCTGCTGAGCATGACACGACTCGACACCGTCGCTGAAGAACTTGATGTCGCCGCGACGCGCTTGGATGAAGCCGCTCGGATCATGAACGAGGTCATTTCCAACTATCCCGACAACATCAACCATCTCTCCGAAACGCTCTGGCTATGGCAAGACCGCGTCATCCTCGAACAACATCGCAACAACAACACTCAATACGACCGCGCCAACCGCATCGTGCTGAGCCTGCTGGGCAACTTGTCGCGTCGTTTGCCGCTGTCGTCCCGTTACGACGAACGCTTCGCTCTTGAAACGTACCGTTTCGCCGATTGGCTCTGGCAACAAGATCGAACGCCCGATGCACGCGATTACTATGGCGTCGCTTTGCAAGTCCTCAAACAAGTCTCCGACCGTTATCCAGACGATCCGACCGCCCTGCATCAACTCGCGTGGCTGCACGCCATCTGTCCGGTAGCCGAACTGCAAAATATTCCGCTGGCCGAATCGCTCGCCGTGCGTGCCACCACATTGAACTCAAACAACCCGCTCACTTGGCAAGCCCTCGGAGCGGCACAACTCCGAGCCAACAATTTTGCGACCGCCGAAGAGTCACTCCGCAAATCGCTGCAATTGTCCCCCAACACAGAATCTCAAGCCGCCCTACACGGACTGCTAGCCGTCACGCTCCAACAGCAGAACCGTGCAGACGATGCAGACGCCGAACTCAAGCAAGCAACGCGACACACTCCGTCAATGCCGTCATTGCAGTTGGTACGCTTGCTGGAAGAATGCCGAATAGCAATCACCATGCCAACTGCCTCTCCGTGCCCTCTATGAACTCCGTGTCCAATTTCAACCAGTCCCAGGAGATTGGACACGGATCGCACGGACGACACCGAAATGCGGAAGACATCACGCCGAACTGCGGATGAAGACTTCTGCCATAAAAGCTCAAACCAGAGCATGGCGTAAGATCGCGTCAGCAACAGATCAAATTCGAATTGCGGCGCAATTTCGATTATCGCCCAGTCACCAACTTACTGAGTTGCTTGAACTCAGTTGTCCCGGCAGTCTCGCACCATTCAAAAAGGATGGCTTCCGTTGTCGTGATCACTGCTCCGGAACCAGCCATTCGTCTGAGGGCAAGTTTCCAATCGAGCTTCGTTCGGCTGCCAATGGCGTCGGCAGCGACATGAACTTGATAGCCACAGATCAGCAGATCGAGCACCGTTTGCAGCACGCAGACGTGAGCCTCGATCCCTGCGACCACAACTTTAAAGCGATCGTCAGTTCGCTCGGCAGCCATGCCCCAATTGAGTGACTCGACAGCACTGAAGCGAACCTTGTCGGGAATGGTGATGTCAGGCAGTTGGCTGCGTAACTCAGGAACCGTCGAGCCCAGTCCTTTCGCATACTGTTCGGTCACGGCGACTGGAACGCTGAAAAGTTTGGCGGCCTCAATCAGCTTGCGGCAGTTGTTGACAAGCTGCTCGCGAACGGGAATTGGCGCGAGCACTTTTTCTTGCATATCGATGATCAGTAATTGACACTCGGAGCGGCAGACAAGTTCGTGACTGCGTTCATAGGACGATGACATGTGGCTGCTTTCTTTGCGCGGCTTTTTGCACGAGGCTTCAATCAAGTACCACCGCCGAGCTTGTCTCGGTGGCACAGGGGCTTTTGCACTACGGTGACCTTCGATGGAAATATCCCGTAGTGCAAAGGCCCGATTCCATTGAGACAAGCTCAATGGGGGAATATCGCTTGTTTGAGCGCTTGTGTGCGGTGACTTGCAAAACTGGCGGGGTATTCTGAACCTGAGCCTTCCTGCGTCAAGCCGCTTGGTCTTTGTGATGTCGAAAGGTTTTTATGCACTCACGCAACCACCGCATTCGTTTCTTCAAACTGTTGATCGCGACAACTTGTTTTACAGCGTTGATCGCCTTCACGTTGCTACCACTCGCAAGCTCTGAAGACAAACCCACCAAGAAGGTCCCGACGCTGACTCGCCCGGAAATGCTCAAGCTCTTTGCTGACGAGTTCGTACCGATCACTCCCGGCGAAGGAATTTTCCCGGCGAAGTTTCAGATGGGGAGCGATCGAGCCGACAACGAAATGCCTGCCCATGAGGTCACGTTGAAACACAAATTTGCGATCGCGAAATACGAAATCCCGCAGAACCTCTGGGAAGCAGTCATGGGCTCAAACCCCAGCAAGTGGAAAGGACCGCGCAATTCGGTCGAGATGTTTTCGTGGAAGGACGCTTGTGAGTTTTGCAACAAGATCACCCAGATGTTGCAGACTGAAAAGGTGCTCGGCCTCGATGAAGAAATACGGCTGCCCTCAGAGGCCGAATGGGAATACTGCTGCCGAGCGGGAACCCAGACAGTTTATAGCTTCGGCGATGAAGCCACAAAAGACGGCGATGCGGGCAACAAGGCGTCGCGTCTGAATGAATTCGGTTGGCACACCGGCAACGCTGCCGGCAACGATCCGCCGGTCGGAGCACTCAAGCCCAATCCGTGGGGCTTATATGACATGCACGGCTACTTGTGGGAATTCGTCGAAGACAGTTGGCACCCAACCTACGCAGATGCTCCGACGAACGGACGCGCCTGGAAAGAGGCGGCCCCGAAACAGGTCGTCGCGCGCAGCGGTTCGTGGAAAGATCATTACTTGAAGCTAACGAGTTCGGCTCGTGCAGCCGTGTCCATAGATGCCAAAGATGACGCAATCGGGCTCCGCTGTGTACGTGCCAAGAAAAAGTAACGTAGCACAAGCGGCTCGCCTGCGATGGAAAAAATGAAATTGGTCGTTTGGTATCAGTCATTGATCATTTTGATTAGCAGCGTCCCTCCAATGCCCGATGACCAACGATCAATAACCGACGACCAATGCAGCCACCTGCTATGCCGTGCTCGTGGCTCTCCCTCAAATCCTCCCCCACCAACTAGAGCCACCAACTCAACCTGCCTATCATCCGCGCAATCGCGGCAACGGATTGCGATACTCGACCGACAACTTTGATCAAGGAACAACACTCATGGCTGACGCCACTTCTGAAGTCTTGCAAGCAAATGCAAAGCTACTCGATTCGATTAACACTCAAAACTGGGCTGCCTACGCTGAATTGTGTGATCCCAGTTTGACTTGCTTTGAGCCGGAAGCACTCGGGCATGTCGTGTCCGGTATGGAGTTTCATCACTTCTATTTCAAGCTCGCCGGTTCTGGCCGTCCGAAGCAATCGATCATGGCATCACCGCACGTGCGGATCATCGGTGAAACGGCAATCGTGTCGTACATCCGTTTGACTCAACGAGTCGAAGCAGACGGCGTCCCCGCGACCTTCGCCAGCGAAGAGACTCGCATTTGGCAAAAACAAAACGGCGTTTGGAAACACGTCCATTTTCATCGCTCGATTCCGACTGCTTCCTAACGCGAATTACCCAAGTCGTTGGTGAACCGGAGGGCTTTAATCCCTGCGGTGTTCTTAGTTCCGGAGACTAATCGGGATAATTCATCACGGCTGGCTAGAAGTTCGATTTGAGTTCGGTTTGATGGCGTGGTTGGCACGCCCCTGACCATCGAGAAGGGCGTGGACTCAGAATTGATCGCGATTCCCACGCCCTTCCCGATGGTCAGGAGGTGCCACACAAATTCACAAATAGGCCAGTCGTGGATTTTTCATGGCACACACCAGCACAACGCGCAATCGAGGGACGACGGCGAACTCTCCTCGCTTCCACGGTGGGCTAGTGTGAAGCAGCCTGCGGAGAAATCTCCCCGTCTCATGAATACTACGGCTCCATCAAACCCAAAACAGAAATCGGCATGACGCTGTAATGTGCGCACCAACTACAAAACTCGGTCTGTTAATTTGCTCCGACTTGTTCTTCACGAGCAAAGTCACCGGGACGGCGCAGGCTTTGGGCTTGCGAATGGAGGCAGTCGATGACATTGCTTCTGCTGTGACGCGTCTCTCAAACGGCGAATTTAGTTACGTGATTCTCGATCTTGCCTCTCAGAATGCTTCTGTCCCGGAACTGCTGACGGCCATTCCGTCGAGCGTGTCAGTGCCAGTCATCGCCTTCGGTTCGCACGTGAATGTTGAGCAATTGGAATCGGCTCGCGCTGCTGGTGCTGAGGTGATGCCTCGCAGTCAGTTCTCGGCGACGCTGCCAGACCTCTTGCGGCGATTGAATGAGCTTGTTTGAGGATCCGTGGTGACAAATCGACCATCGCTCAATTGGCTCTCGGCGGAGCTTGACGCTCACGCGGCCACAGGACTGCGGCGAATTCGACGCGTCGCGTTGCCATTGCTCGATGGAGCGTGTGAAATCGACGGGCGCCGGTTATGGAACTTCGCCGGTAACGATTACCTCGGACTGGCTGCCGATCCCCGAGTAGTCGCTGCCGCACAGCGAGCGATGTCGGAAGCGGGAGTCGGCTCGCGAGCCAGCGCACTCGTCACTGGCCGAACTCAATGGCACGAACAATTGGAGCAAGCTCTCGCACGCTTTGAGGGTCAAGAATCTGCGCTTTTGTTCCCAACGGGGTACGCGGCCAACGTAGGCACAATTGCCGCATTGGTTGAAGACTCAGACATTGTCTTTTGCGACCGCCTCAACCATGCCAGCTTGATTGATGGTTGCCGTTTGAGTGGTGCAAAATTGCGAGTGTTTCGGCATGGCAGCAAACAAACTGGACCTTCGCCTGAAGAATCAGGCCTGCTCATTCTTGAACGAGAACTCTCAAAATCATCCAAATATCGTCGGCGATTGATCGTAACCGATGGCACCTTCAGCATGGATGGCGACGTCGCACCGCTGCTTGAATTGTGCGATCTGGCCGAACGATTCGATGCCGACGTGATGGTGGACGAGGCTCACGGCACGGGGGTATTTGGCGAACATGGCCGAGGCGTCTGCGAAGAGTTGAAGGTCGAACAGCGAGTCGCCGTGCGAGTCGGAACTCTCAGCAAAGCAATCGGGACGCTCGGTGGTTTTGTCGCTGGGCCTCAGACATTGATTGATTGGCTTTGGAATAAAGCTCGGCCGCAAATCTTTTCGACGGCTCTTCCGCCAGCAATCTGTGCGGCAGCGACAGCAGCGATCGAAATCATCGAACGAGAACCAGAACTCCGAATCCGATTAGCGAACAACTGCGAGTTCGTGCGACGCGAGTTGTCTCATCACGGCATTGAAGTCTTGGCAAACTCAGTCGGCCCAATTATTCCGATCTTGGTCGGCGAACCTGAGACGGCAATGATCGTACAACAGAAGTTGGAAGCACGAGGTTGTCTCGTCGCCGCGATTCGACCGCCGACTGTTCCACCAGGAACCTCACGATTACGAGTCTCTCTTTCAGCCGCTCATAATGCCGCAGCATTGACGTGCTTGGTCGATGCACTGGCTGAAGTTTCTCACGAACTCGAAAGATGAGCAAAGGCTAGCGGGACATGACTTTATTTGAATCCGAAATCGCAAACAGCAATCGCCCTAGCTGACGCTTCGGGTTCGTGTGGGGCAGCAACTACACTCCGCCTCATGAAACTCTTCACACAAATTCTCGCGATCGCAGTCACGCTGTTGTGTTCGCTCGCAACAGCATCTTTGGCTCAAAAAACATCCGAGCTGAAATCGTCGTCCACATCGACGAAGGATACTTCGCCGGTGTTGGTCCGAGTGAACGGAACCCCGATCACGGAGTCCGATTTGTCGTTCTTCGTGAAGACTCGCAAGCTGTCCACCGACGACGCCGAAGAACGGCGCGACGTTTTGATTGAACGACTCATCGAGCGGCAGCTACTGCGAGGGTTCCTGACGCAAAAGAAAATCACCGCATCGCCAGTACTTCTGGATGATCATGTCATTCGATTGAAGCAGCGATTGAAAGCTGGGAGTGCCGATCCGGAGCAATTGCTGTTAAAGGCTGGCTTCACCGACGAAACTCTGCGTCGTGAACTCCGCTTGCCGCTCGATTGGGACGCTTACATCAAGCTGATCGCAACAGACGCGAAGGTGAGTGAACTGTGGAAGCAACGCAAACAGGAATTCGATGGCACCGAAGTTCGCGCCGCTCAGATCGCGTTCAAAAGTGCGAATCCAGACGCAGACGAGATGAAGCTGGACACGATTCGTAATGAGATCACCTCTAAGCGAATCACATTCAAAGAGGCGGCGAAGAAACACTCGCAAGCACCAAGTGCAGACAACGGCGGTGACTTGGGACTGTTTGGATTTCGGAGTGGCAGAGTCACTCCAGAACTGGTCCCGACAGCATTCGGCCTCAAAGTTGGCGACATCAGCCCACCGTTTCGCAGTTCGCTCGGAGTCCACTTGCTGACCGTGACCGAGCGAATCGAAGGGCAACTCAGCTTGGAAGACGCGAAGCCAGAAATCCGCCAGCAGATGTCGATCGAGTTGCAGCAAGAAACGCTCAAAGCAGAACGAGCGAAGGCGAAGATTGAAAAGAACTAATCCAAGGCAGTCCTCACCTCAACTTCATTGAGTGGATTCGATGCGAATGAACTCTCAACACAGCGTTTTCATAACAAGTATCGTTTGCTGGGGCCTAATGCCGTTTGGAAGTGTGAAGCTTCTCGCTCAGGCACCGTCATCGGCCGGCAATAACCGAGTCGAATTCGCTCGCGACGTGCGACCGATTTTGGCGAACCATTGTTGGAACTGTCATGGACAGGACGAGGCGACTCGTCATGGAAAACTGCGGCTGGATGGTCGCGACGCTGCGTTGTCAAAAGGGGAATCGGGCAAGGCTGCAATAGTCTCTGGGAAGCCAGAGTTGAGCGAGGTAGTCGCACGAATCATCTCAGACGACGAAGACACGGTTATGCCACCCGTCCACGCCAAGAAGCCATTGACCGCAGTCCAAAAGGAAACACTGAAACGCTGGATCGCTCAAGGGGCGGACTTCACGCAGCATTGGGCCTTCACGTCACCAAAGCGTCCACCGTTGCCAAAGGTCACACGAACTGATTGGGCTCGAAATGCGATCGACGTGTTTGTGTTGAAACACCTCGACGCGGAAAAACTCACGCCATCAACTGAGACAAACAAGGCAACTTGGCTCCGGCGAGTGATGCTCGATTTGACCGGCTTGCCTCCGTCACCGAATGAACTGGCTGCGTTCATAGAAGATTCGTCGCCAGCGGCCTATGAAGCAGTCGTTGACCGCCTCTTCGCATCGCCACGATATGCCGAGCGAATGGCGATGCACTGGCTCGATGCAGCTCGGTTCGCTGACACCAACGGCTACAACAACGACGAAACTCGCACGATGTGGCCGTGGCGCGATTGGGTGATCGACTCGTTCGCTACGGGAATGCCCTATGACCAATTTCTCACCGAGCAATTGGCCGGAGATTTGTTTCCCAACGCCACGCTCTCGCAGCGAGTGGCCACGGGTTTCAATCGCAATCATGTGTTGACGACCGAAGGAGGGATCATCGAGGAGGAGTACCATGTCGAGTACGTCGCCGATCGCGTTCACACAACGGCGACTGTCTTCATGGGCCTCTCGATGCAGTGTGCTCGTTGTCATGACCACAAATACGATCCGCTGACTCAGCACGATTACTACCAGTTCGCAGCATTCTTCAACAACATCCCAGACAAGGTGGTCGGTTACAGCCAAGGCCGAATGGCCGAACCGCTGCTGAAAGTCCCTTCGCGACGGCAACAGGTGGAGTTGGATCTTCTCGAACAACGCAAAGGGGAACTTGAAGCCGCACTCAAGGCACGTGAAGCCAACATCAATCCGGAAGTAGCTCGCTGGGAAAAGAGCTTAACTCCGGAACAGATTGCGAAATCCGGACCGGTCGGCCTCATCGCACATTTTGCATTTGATGAGGCAGACGGCGATCAAGTAATTGACTCCGTCGATACCACTCGACGAGGAACAATCCGCGGCAAGCTCGCTCGAGTCCCCGGAAAACTTGGCAACGCTCTCGACTTCGACGGCAACACGTTCGTCGAAGCGGGCGAAACCGGTGCATTCGACAGCGATCAAAAGTTTTCGATCACCGTGTGGATTCAACCGACGTCGAACGAGCCGACCACTGTGCTGTCGAAGATCGATGAGTCGAACGCGTTTCGTGGTTATGACGTCATCATGGAAGGTGGCAAGGTCGCGAGCCACATCGTGCATCATTGGCCTGACAGCGGTTTTAAAGTCATCACGAAGGAACCGGTCTCGCTCAACGAATGGCATCACGTCGTCGTGACCTACGACGGTTCTCGCAACGCGGCCGGAATGAAAGTCTTCGTCGATGGGCAAGCTCGAACGCTCGACATCACGACCAACAACAAGCTCGGTGGAACGCTGAAGACCGACAAGCCGTTTCATATCGGCAAGCGACACGCATCAGCTCCGTTCAAGGGCCGCATTGATGACGTGCAGCTTTACGCAGTCGAGTTGTCTGCCGAAGACGTGAAGTCGCTGGCCACAGGACAGTCGCTCGGCCACCTCAAAGATATCCTGGCCGTCGCCACGAGCGACCGAAATGAAACGCAACGAACCCTGCTCCGTCAGTATTACGTCACACGCATCGACGTTGAGTCACAATCATTGAAGGCAGAACTCAGCGAATTGCCAAAGCGACAAGCGGAGATCGACAAGGCGATTCCCGTGACGATGGTCATGCATGAATCGACTCCGCGTCGGCCGACCTACATGCTGCGTCGCGGGCAGTACGATCAGCGCGGTGAGGAAGTCAAAGCAGGTGCCCCCAACGTATTGGCAATGACAGCAGTGATCGCTGCTGGAAAGGACGGAGTGATCGCCGATGCCACTCGACTCGATTTGGCTCGTTGGCTGACAAGCCCAGAACACCCACTGACCGCTCGGGTCGCAGTGAATCGTTGGTGGGAATTGTTGTTCGGGACCGGACTTGTCGAAACCGCGGAAGATTTCGGCGTTCAAGGAACGCTGCCAAGTCATCCGGAACTGCTCGATTGGCTCGCCACTGAGTTGGTGCGGACCGGTTGGGATCAGCGAGCATTGTTAAAACTCATCGTGACCTCGGCCACTTATCGTCAAGCATCGCGAGTCACTCCGCAGTTGCTCGAACGCGATCCACGCAACCGGCTGTTGACTCGCGGACCACGTTATCGCTTGTCGGCCGAGAGTGTCCGCGACAACGCCCTGGCAGTCAGCGGTCTGCTGCGAGAACGACTCGGCGGTTCAAGCGTTAAGCCGTATCAACCTGAAGGATTGTGGGAGGACGTGTCGGTCGAGCGTCGCGACAAATACGTCATTGACAGTGGCGATGGCCTCTATCGCCGGAGCATGTACACGTTTTGGAAACGAACTTGCCCCCCTCCCGGCATGACGACGTTTGATGCACCAGATCGCGAATTCTGTTTGATCCGCCGAGCCCGCACAAACACGCCGCTGCAGGCGCTCGTGCTACTCAACGATCCGACCTACGTCGAAGCGGCTCGAAAACTGGCCGAGCGTATTCTTGCCGAGACGAAATCCGACAACGATCGTTTATCACTTGCTTGCGAACTAGTCCTCAGCCGTCGCCCGACTGTCGACGAACGAGACATCCTCACGACGTTGCTGCGCAGCTCAAAACTGCAGTTCGCTCGGGATAAAGCTGCCGCCGAGAAACTGCTGACAGTCGGACGTTCGACTGTTTTTACTGGTCAGAACCCAGAAGAACTCGCCGCATGGACCACAATCACCAGCATGTTATTGAATTTAGACGAGGCTATTTCAAAGACGTGAGGCTGACTCTTCAAAGCGGCCAACCAGAAAGTAATGCGAAGTAGCTACGGCGATCTGTACGCGACCACCACCGTCCCAATCATGGACTTGGACAACACCGCCACGGGCAACGGCGACAAGGACGCTCTGCCGCAGGATCACAATCGAGACTGATCCGCACGGCCTGACTGGAACGAAATCATCGCCGCCCAGCGCAAGGTCGGCGACCTGATCGCCGCCGGCCGCATGGATGCCTTTCTCGATCTACACAATCCCGTCCCCGACGCCCTGACCTTCTTCTACATCCTGCCGTCCGAGATGTTGCAAGAGCCGATGATCGGTCTGCGCGACCGCTTCATCGAATTAGCCTATGCACGCATCAGCAAAATCAAGCCGCTGATCCCGATGTGCAACAAACCCAAGGTGCCGGAGCCAACGATACGCCGCTGTGGCACAAGATGAGTGCGAACTGGGTAACCATGAATGGCAACCCGCACACCGTCGCCCTGTGCCGGGAGACCATCTGGAACTCCCCCAACAGCACGACCGAAGTCTATCGAGCCGTCGGCAGCAACCTCGCCGCCGCCGTCCGCGAGTATCTCGCCGAACGTCCGGAAAGAAATTGCGGGAAGGGGCCGATCCCGAAGACCCGGACGAGTACCGCGCGGACAACGTCTTCTGGGTGCCGACGGAGGCTCGCTGGCAGACGCTGCAAGACAACGCCAAGCAGCCGACCATCGGCAAGCTGATCGACGAGGCGATGGTCGCCATCGAGCGGGACAATCCGCGGCTCAAGGGAATCTTGCCGAAGGATTTTCGCTTGGCCCGGCCGGCGCTCGACAAGCACCGCTTGGGCGAGCTCTGTTTGTGAATCGTCCTCCGTGCTTGGCTATATTGGTTGTGATGAGCGATGTCACTCAAATCCTGAATGCCATGGAACAGGGCGACCCGCTCGCGGCTGACCAGTTGCTGCCGTTGGTGTACGACGAACTGCGTCGGCTCGCAAAATCGAAGTTCGCTTGCGAGAAGCCCGGCCACACGTTGCAGGCGACGGCATTGGTTCACGAGGCGTATTTGCGGCTAGTCGGCGGTTCACAGGCCGGGAAGGCTTGGGACGGACGCGGGCATTTCTTTGCGGCGGCTGCGGAAGCGATGCGTCGGATACTTGTGGGCAATGCTCGTCGGAAGCATCGGTTGCGGCATGGTGGCGACATGTCGCGGGTCGAGTTGGACGACGAACTCGACATCGAAGCTCCGGAGTTCCGTGAAGAACTGCTGGCCTTGGACGCAGCGTTGGACAAGCTCAAGCAGGTCGACGGGACGGCAGCCGAGTTGGTGCGGTTGAGATACTTCGCCGGAGTCACGTTGGCCGAGGCGGCGGAGATGCTCGACATTTCCACGCGATCGGCCGATCGCATCTGGGCGTATGCCAAAGCCTGGTTGCATCGCGAGATGACGTAGGAAAGCCTGACCTACCGTTTATTTTCAAAATTTTTGGCGTATTCTCTCCGCCACGGCGCATTGACTCTTGGATGCTCTGTTTTCGACCAGATTCGCAGACCGGGAGGCCGATGGCCATGAATGAGCGAGTGATCTTTGATGCGGCGTTGGAAATTGCGGACCCGCAGGCTCGGCGAGCTTTCATCGAGAAGGCGTGTGCCGGGCATCCAGAGATGCTGGCGGCGGTCGAGTCGCTGCTGAAGTCGCATGACTCGGCGGGATCGTTCTTGGACATTCCCGCGGCGCAGCAAATGCAAAACGCCAGTCCGCTGAATCCAGCGGACTCGGCCGCCGCCGTCGAGAAGACGCGGATGTATCAACCGGGCGATGCGGACGACGACGACACAGACGACTCGCGGCCCGATCTCAGCTTTCTGCAACCATCGAACAAGCCCGGTTCGATCGGCGTGCTGGGGCACTACGAGGTGCTGAGCCTGCTGGGTCAGGGAGCGTTCGGCATCGTCTTCAAGGCGTTCGACGAGAAGCTGCATCGGCTGGTGGCGATCAAGATCATGAATCCGCAGATGGCCTCGACGTCGCCACCGCGCAAGCGGTTCTTGCGAGAGGCTCGATCCGCCGCCGCGATCAAGCACGAGAACGTCGTGCAGGTTTACAGCGTCGAGGAGCAGCCGCTGCCGTATCTGGTGATGGAGTTCATCGACGGTCAGACGTTGAAGCAGAAGCTCGACGGCTGCGGGCCGCTGGAGACTCCCGAAGTGCTGCACATCGCCCGGCAGATCGCCAGTGGCCTGGCGGCCGCGCAAGCGATGGGGCTGATTCATCGGGACATCAAGCCGGCCAACATTCTGCTGGAGCTGGGAGCCGAGCAGCGGGTGAAGATCAGCGACTTCGGTCTGGCTCGCGCGGCGGACGATGCCAGCATGACGCGGACGGGAGTCATCTCCGGCACGCCGATGTACATGGCTCCGGAGCAGGCGGCGGGGCAGTCGCTGGATCATCGCGCCGACCTGTTCAGCTTCGGGAGCGTGCTGTACCAGATGGCCTGCGGCCGCCCTCCGTTCCGAGCGGCCAACACCATCGCCGTTCTGCGTCGAGTGGTTGAAGACACCCCTCGTCCCCTGCAAGAGATTCTGCCCGAGATTCCCGACTGGCTCGTCGCGATCGTGACCAAGCTGCTCGCGAAGAAACCCGAAGACCGTTTCCAAACCGCCAAAGAAGTCGCCGACCTATTGGCCCGTTGCCAATCCGAACTGCAACTCAACGGCCAAGTGACGTGCGTCGCGCCCACCGTGGGGCACGTTTCCAACGTGCCCGCCCCCAACCCCGTCAAACCGATCCCAACAACAACCGTCTCAATCACCAAGCCCGTTGAACCCTCACCAAGTTCCGAGCACGTTGAAAACGTGCTCCACGAAAAACGCCGCCGCCCGTTCCTCATCGCCGCCACTCTCATCGCATTCGCCGCAATCGTCGGCCTCATCATCAATCACCGGCAAAACGATACCCGTAAGATGGCCGCCCCCGGCCGTCTTTCCGACCCGCTCTCCCACACGAAGAAGACGGCCG
This sequence comes from Planctomycetia bacterium, assembly GCA_026400935.1. Classification (GTDB taxonomy): domain Bacteria; phylum Planctomycetota; class Planctomycetia; order Planctomycetales; family Planctomycetaceae; genus SXKJ01. Next base: position 19,557 of record JAPLNX010000391.1, read on the forward strand.
AGGGCGGCCATCCTACAAAGGCGAGCGGCTGGCACGGTTGGCCCGCCGACGCACCGCCGCCGGCGATTGCGCCGTTTGATGCCGAGCAAGCCAAACACCATCAGGAGGCGTGGGCCAAGTACCTCGGCGTGCCGGTCGAGTACACCAACTCCCTCGGCATGAAGTTCCGCCTCATCCCGCCCGGCGAGTTCTTGATGGGACTTGCTCGTGAAGACCTGGCTCTCGCGTTGCGCGATGTCCATCCAGATGACGCATCGACGCCGAAATTGATCAAGAGCGAAGAACCACAGCACCGGGTTGTGCTGACGAAGCCGTTCTTCCTGGGCGCGACGGAAGTGACTCAGGATAAATATGCGACGATTGCAAACAGCAGCCCCTCGTTCTTCTCGGCAGAGAGTTCATTCGAGGCTGGACGCAAGGCGGTTGAGGGGGAGCAAACAGCGAATTTTCCGGTTGAACGTGTGAGCTGGGTCGATGCGTCATTGTTCTGCGACGCCTTGTCACGTCGGGACAACCTCTTGCCGGAAGGTTCTCCGTCCTACCGACTGCCCACGGAAGCAGAATGGGAGTTCGCCACTGGTGCTGGGGCAGCGTCGGCCTGGTGGTGGCGAAACGAGAATGAATCTGCACGGAATGCGTGGTGCATTAATAATTCGGGCGGTCGTACCCACAAGGTCGCAACACTCAACTCGAATCCATTTGGTCTCTTCGACACGCTCGGAAACGTTTGGGAGTGGTGCTCTGATCCTTGGTCGGACACTTACTTTTCTGAGTTCGCTGATCGTATTGCCCGCGACCCTACTGGCCCCGCCGGGAATACCGAATTGCGAACCCTCAAGGGTGGCTATTACGGATACGCCGCAACTCTGGGTCGATGCTCAAGCCGAACCCCACAAGAAAAGGTCTTCAGTTATGAGTCCATCGGCTTTCGTATCGCACTGCCTGTCGATGCCGTACGACAGGCATTGAAGCTCACCGGCCCGGCGATGCCGAAGCGTCCGAAAGCCTCGGTGACGGACGCCTCCACCTCATCGACCGCGAAACCACTCACGCCGCTGCCGCCACTGGACCTCGACGAGATCGATCCGTTGCCGGGGTGGGAGTTGCCGGCGGGTGCTCCGCCGCCGGTGGTCGCGCCGTGTGAGCCGACGCTGGCGACAGAGCGGCAACAACTGTGGGCCGAGTTTCTCAAACGCCCGGTGATCGAAGAACTCGACGTCGC
>JAPLNX010000446.1 GCA_026400935.1 Planctomycetia bacterium
ACGGTCACCCCTCAAAACATGCGGCGTGTCGAAATTCTTATGAACGACCGCCCGCGCCGCTGCCTCGGCTACAAAACCCCAAGAGAAGTTTTCCTCGAACAAGCCTCGATTCGATCTTGCGTTTGAGATTCATGACCGCCTGTGACTCCGTAGTTGGGACGAATCTCTGCGCCAGTTCATATTGAGCAACAACGCCGGGAAGTTGTTGTGGCCCAATTTCTAAAACCAACACACAGCGCAGAGTTTGGCTGGATGATGTGACCGGTTCACGTCACGATTTGAAGCGAGGCTGATGAATTCGCATCTGGAAGGAACCATTATGAAATCGACGACGATCGAAGAGGTCGCTCAGACGTACGGTATCGAAAACTGGGGAGCAGGTTACTTTGGCATCAATCGCCAAGGACATCTGATTGTTCGCCCCGCCAAAGGTGACACAAAAGAAGCCGATGTTTTTGAGATCGTGCAGGATTTGGTCGAGCAACGGAAGCTTTCGTCGCCATTCTTGCTGCGGTTTCCGCAGATATTGGAATCACAGCTCAATCGACTTTGTCTTGCGTATGAAGCAGCCGCAAAGGAATACGAATTCAGCGGTGGGCATTTCCCCGTCTTTCCGATGAAGGTCAATCCTCGGCGCGAAGTCGTCGAGACTTTTCTGCGTGATGGTGTCAAACAGAGCATCGGGCTCGAAGCGGGTTCAAAGGCCGAGTTGTACGCCGCGCTGTCGCTGGAACAACCGCCGGAATCGCTGCTCATTTGCAACGGCTTCAAAGACGAGACATTCATTCGATTGGCATTGCTGGGAGTTCAAGCGGGAAAGCGTGTCGTCGTTGTCGTTGAAAAGCTAAACGAGCTGAAAATGATCATTCGGCTCGCGAAGGAGACTGGTGTCACACCGCTAATCGGTTTGCGAGCGAAACTGTATTCGCGTGGCTCCGGCAAGTGGGCCGCTTCGGGGGGTGAAGCGGCGAAGTTTGGTCTGACCACTTCAGAAATCTTGGAGTGCATTCGCCTGCTGCGAGCCGACGGAATGATTGAGTCGCTCAAGCTGATGCACTTCCACATCGGCTCGCAGATCACCGACGTCAAACGAGTAAAGAACGCGATGAAGGAGGCGGCTCGTGTTTACGCGAAGATTCGACAGATGAAAGTCGAGATTGAATACCTCGATATCGGCGGCGGGTTGGGCGTTGATTACGACGGATCGAAAACGACTTTTGAGGCGTCGATCAACTACACCGTCGAAGAGTTCGCGAACAACGTCGTCTACATGATCAAGTCGGTCTGCGATGACGAAAAAGTGCCGCACCCGCATCTCGTCACGGAGAGCGGTCGCGTCATGACCGCCTATCACGCCATTTTCGTGACGTCGATCCGCGATGAGATCGAAACATTCGCCGAAGACATCGCAGTCGCGGATATTGATGATGACGATCCGCAAGTCATCTATGAATTGAAGTCGTTGCTCGACGGCATCAACAGCAAAAACTTTCGCGAGTACTACCACGACGCGCTCGACGACAAGGACGAGTTGCACACGCAATTCAATCTCGGCCTTGTCAGCTTGGAAGACCGTGCGAAAGGGGAGGTCCTGTTCTGGGAAATCTGCTCGAAGGCGTTGCAGTTCGCGCACGCGGCTGAGTTGCATGATGACGAGTTCGAGGCACTCCGCCGAATTCTGGCATCGAAGTACTTGTGCAACTTCTCGTTGTTCCGCTCGGCTCCTGATGCGTGGGCGATCGGACAACTCTTTCCCATCATGCCAATTCATAAACTCGATGAAACGCCCACTGATTTCGCGACGCTGGTTGACGTGACCTGCGACAGCGACGGTTGCATTAAGAAGTTCGTCGATCTCAAAGACGTGAAGCAGGTGCTTGAGTTGCATGACTTCAACGCACTCAAACCGAACGAGCCTTATTACCTTGCGATCTTCTTGGTCGGTGCGTATCAAGAAGTGATGGGGAGTTTTCACAACCTCTTCGGACTGCCGAATGAGGCTCAAATTGTGATCGACGCTGACGGGCGGTATCACGTCACAAAGCTGGTCCCCGCCAGCAAGATTTCAGACATGCTCTCGTTCGCGCGATACGACAAAACTCAATGCGTTGAAAACTTTCGTCGTCTGTTGAGCAGTCAGATCAACATTGGAAAACTAGATGCGTCGAAAGCAAGTGACGCGATTCAGCAATACGAAGCGGCTGTCGGTGGATCGACGTATCTGGAGTGAGGGACAAGCACGACGCGCCAGCGAGTGGTCGTTGCCAGAACCACTCGCTGGCGCGTTGTGCTAGTTGGAAACCAATTCGTCTCAACGCTGTGTAACCGTCGCTTGATTCGCCGCTTTGACCTCGACAGCTTGGCCAAGCTGTTGCAGTAGCGTCTTCTTGGTGTAGCTGTCACGAATAA
>JAPLNX010000493.1 GCA_026400935.1 Planctomycetia bacterium
GCACTCGTAGCAGCGTTTCTTGGACTTCGAAGATCGCTATTTCAATTGGATGGAGGGCTGCGTCGAGCCGCAGCACTCCAGGTTTGGTCCGCGCCTCATCCGCAGTCCAGAACCGCTGGCTGTCCCCACGCGAGACGTTCTAACCAGTGGACTTGTCCACGTTTTGCGTGCGCGCAACTTGGCGCGTATTGTGATGCGTGAATGGCGACGTTCATGTCAAAACGTCGAATGTTTACGAGAGAGGTCGAGGCCATTTCGTTGGTCACTCGGCAAGGGCTGAGTTTAGCGGAAGCGGCTCGGCGGTTGGAGATCGGAGAAGCTGCTGCGGAAGTGGCAGGGGCAGTTGGCGACGGCAGGCTCGAAGGCGATTGCCTCGAAGTCTCAGCCGTTGGCGTAGGAAGAGGGGAACCGTCGCTTGCGGGCCGAGAACGATCGGCTGCGGATGGAACGCGAGATCTTAAAAAAGCGACAGTCTTCTTCGCGAAGGAGTCGCGATGAGATACGCCTTCATTGAGCGGCATCGAACGTTCTCAACGTGCTCCACGCGGGTCGAGGTGGTACGTTGAAAATGTGCCCCTCGTTATTGAATCACCGACTCGGAGCTTGATGGTTCGGTGAAGGCTACTCCGGCAACGCCGAGTGCCGATACATGTTTTTCAACGTCGGGTCACACAGGCCAACCACATTAAACGGCTGCACGGCGTTTGCCAGTTCCGTCTCGAAGGAGCCGATGATCGCTTGCCGCCGCTTTCCCGTGCTCCCTTCGAGTTCGCGCAGCACTGCTTGCAACCGACGCCACATTCGAGAGACGACTTCACGCCAACCTGGTTCGTCCGCTCGCAAGAACGCTGGCGCGAACGGCCCTGTTGAGGCGATGCGAGCTCGCTCATAACTGGTTGCTGCCGCGAAGTAGAGCATCGACATTGCTCCGAACAACCGAAACTCACCCATCGCAGCGAAGCAACCGCTGACTAACAGATCGATCAATTCCACTTCGGCCAAAACGTGTGCTTCGTAAACTTGAAGCTGAGTCAGCAGATCGTCTCGCCCCAAATGATGTACCAGAATTCGCGACAGCCGCTCGATGCCACACAACGTGTGTGCGATCCCCGAACTATGCAGCGGATCGATGAAACCCGCCGTGTTCGGCAACATGGCCCACCACGGCCCGACGGCGTTCGCTAACTTGCGCTGCATTCGCCCGGTCGCTCGCAAACCGGTCTTTGGCCGTACGACTTTTGACGGTGCGTATTGCTCGGCGATCGACGGAAACCGGTCCAACCACAATCCCCACTCTTCGCTCGCATCACCGGTCGGACCACGACCTGCGAGCGGCGAACCCGCGAAGACCTGCGGCTTCGACAGATCTTGGACGAATCCCGCGCTCACCGTCTCGTCGTTAAAACGGAGTTGCCACATCCAGCCGCCATCAAAGACGTGATGCAACGCCGCGTGATCACACTCGAACGGATGATCTGCCACGCTGATCTCGCTCGCTTGCAGGCATTGCTGCCACCGAGTCACATCACCGAAGTGAGCGAAAACCGTCCGCGACTGAGTCTTCAATTCATGCGTTTTGTCACCAATCCCCAACCGCCGAGCGAGAAAGCGCCCCTCACCAGAACCATCCACAACAAAGCGAGCCCTCAAGTTCGTTGCTCCCCCTTCAGCCGGTACCTGATGACTGCCTGAAGGCGGTACTACGAACTTGAGCAGCAACGCCACACCGGCACCACTTGGTTCAAGCTCGACAACATCGGTCTGCTCAAAGCAGAGTGCCCCGGCCGATTCTGCCTCGCGAAATAAGAATGCATCGACGTCCTGCCGTAGCCAGTGCGTGTCCGACGATTGCTCGCTGCTGCTGGCAGCAACAAGTAACTCCGTCGAGTGATCTGCATCCGTGGCAAACGGCTGACCGGCCACGTGATGAAAGTACGAAAATCCACGTTTGATTCCCGAAACGATCTGTGGATAAGTCCCCTGCCACGTGCCGTGCTTCGTCAACGGAGCGATGCGGGGCAAGTCATACTCACGGCACAAATCACCGAGCACCAAATTGGCGATCGGTGTCGAAGACTCACCGATCGCGAACCGCGGATGCGAACCGCGATCGATCAGCGCGACTCGCAAGCCTGCTCGTCGCAGTACCAACGCCAACAAGCTGCCACCAAATCCGCCACCAACGATCGCTACGTCCACATCGTGATTCATGAGGCCTCGCAACCGTAGAGCGGGCGGCTCGCCTGCTCGTTAAATTCCACCGAGATCACAAGCGAACCGCCTGTGCTACGCCTTCCGGCATTCGCACGGAACCGGCGGCGGCACTGTCTGCGTCAGGTTCATCATTCGCAAGCGTTCGATCCTAGCTGCAGCACAGATCTGACACTCGGCGAATCGCTCTGCATCCCAGACGTCCGCGAAGACTCGCCCGCGCTGAAACGCCAAGCACGTCTCAGCGACTTCCTCGAGCGATCTCAAACGAGGCTCATTGAACCAACCGTCGGCCTGCCACTGATTCATGACGCCGTTGCCTGATCGAGTCGGAATGACGGCGCAACAATTCACTCCCACATCAGACGCGAACGCAACTGACTTGATCGCCCACTCGACCCCTTCCGATTCACTCAGAAACGGAGGCCGAAGCAACACGAACGCGCGCACGGCGATTTTGTTCGCCGTTAAAAAGCGAGCGGCTTTCGCAAAGTCAGCGAGCGTCATGCGCTTGTTCAATCGTGGCAGCACGTCGGGATGCACTGTTTCCAGTCCCATCGCTAATTCGAGCGGTTTACCAATCAGGTCACGAAACCGCACGGCCCGATCGTCGATCAACAGCGGATGATTTTCGACGATGATTCGATCGAATCGTCGAACTCGATCTGCGATCGCAGACCAGTCGGTCGGCGGGATCGCAGCGGCGTCGAAAAAGTTTCCGCTGTTGTAGAGCTTGATGACATTCGCATTCGCGAGTTTTTCTGTCGGCAGTTGCGCGAATGCCGCATCGATCTGAGCGGGGACCGCGCCGCGTGGCGTCGGTTCATCCAAAGTGTGCTTCCATAGATCACAGTACACGCATCGAAACGGACATTCGCGATTCGCCAAAAAGAGCGTCACGACATCAAGTACTCGGCCATCAGCTTGCCGCTCCGGTTCGATGAACGAAGTCACCGGTCTCCACGGATCGGTCACTTCCTTAGGCCCGCGAGCAGCAAGTACATCGCGATCAGTGAGAATTGGCCAAATCGCGGTCACTCGATCCCCAAGCTCCGTTCAATCTCGATGGATTTGGGATCGAGCATGATGTATCGCAACGGATCGCTGTCCGATTCCTTCGGTCGGATGTTGCGAGCCACATTGCCTACGCCGGACCATTCGGTACTTGCGGGATTCGACGAATCGTTGGACCCATAACCATTCGGATTGGGCTTAAACATCTTCAACGAATCGCTCGACATCTTTCGGGCGGACTGCATCAGCCCGCAACCAGGCAGCCCAATACAAAGCAACGCAAACAGTATTCCGACACAAGCTCGGCGCGACATCGTTGTCTCTCCGCGATTTGATTGATCAATAGTTGAGTTCTCCCAGCTTTTCTCAAACACGTCGAGGGCAGCTTTGCCAGTGCGGGACACAATGCCAATCCCATAACTGGCCCATAACTCGAAGAGCGATTTATGAACTGAAACGCTACCACACTCGCTGCCGAACCGGTTATTCAGAATGCTCACGGCGATAAAGCCAGATGATGATTAAGAAGCCGCCATAGTCATAAACCGCGTGAGTCACGATCGGGGTCAAGAGGTTCGGTGGATCGCCCAACGTCATTAGCCAGCTGAGATAGAACCCAGCAGCAAATGTGATCAGGCCGTATGTCGGAGTCACCAGATGGGCGACTCCGAACAACAAGCTGCTGGCGACTCGCCCGCTCCCAGGAAATCTGGGAGAGGACATCCAAGGTTCGAGCAATCCGCGAAACAGGAGTTCTTCCGAGATCCCCGTAAGCGAAGCTAACAAGATCAAGTCGTACCACGTGAGCATGGCTAGTGATGGTGCCAATTCGGTCGACAAGAATTTGCGGATCGTCCGAAACGCTGGAATTGGAAGCAAAAACACCGTAAAAAAAAGCACGAACAGCGGTAGTGTCCCGAGCAGTCCCCAACCGATTGCTTGCCAGTTCCAAGACCAGTTGGACAACGGATCGATCCCGGCTGCCCAGCCCAATCCCAAGGCGACCAACGCCAAACCTCCCAGCACAAAGCCAGAGAAATTCAAGAACTGATGCCGGTCCAAAGGTTCCAAAATCGTACCGCCTCGCGCGAGTCAAGCCGCTTGTCGTCGTGGTTCTTGGGTGACGTCGATTGACTCGGATGTCTCATCCGAGTCAGTGACAATTCGCAGGCTAGAACCAGTGATCGCCGCCTTGTGAGTTTCGATCAAGAGTTCCAAACTGATTCCCGTGGCCAAGCAGCCTAATGAGCAAAGCCCAGTTGCGGTGGCCGCCAAAGCGAGCGTCCAGGCGACGGTTGGTGTGCGGTTCGCAAACGCTGCGGTCATACCCAAAAACATCAATCCGGCGGCGGCAGCGAAAACCAGACTCACTCGTCCCAGCAAATACACGGGACGTCCTTTGGCTGACGTCTCAAACCAATTTTGTGCGCTATCCAGCTTCCTACGAACGACTCGACCGAGCCATGAATGGCTCTGGTTGTCAAATCGTGAGTTGGAGACTGCCGTGCTGATTTTCAAATCGGAGCGATGTAACGACATCATCCGTGATCCTTACTCCCAGAGAACACCGACATCATTCCTTATGACCGAGGTGAACCGGAGTCTGTCAGAAACTTGGTGAAGAGGTCCAGATGAGTCGTGAAGGGTCAGAAAGCTTCAGCGAAGCTTACCGAAAAAACGGTGTGCTCAACGGCCGCTGGAGATGATCGGTTACACGCGGCGAACAACAACTTTGTTCCCAGAAACCTCGGAGACGACTATTTTTTTCCCTGCGTCGATGTAGTCACCCTGGCTCTGCACATCGACCACTTGCTCACCAAATCGGGCTTTGCCGGCGGGACGTAGCGTCGTGAATGCTTCCCCTTCTTGATGCAGTAAACTTTCGAGGCTTGCGGCCGCTACACCGTCAGCCAGGTCAGGACGAAGTCGCGGGCCGTCGATATCACCAGCCATGCTTGGCGGCGTGAGAATCAAATGCTTGAGTAGCGGCATCTCAGGTAGATACTTACTAATCAACATGGCGACACCGATCACCGACACCAGCGCGACGCTCATCGTTCCCAGCGATTGTGTCATCTGACCGAGTTCGGAACTTGTTGTCGGCAAGACGAATGTTTGGCTCGCCAAAACAAGCGCAGCAAAGATGGCGAGTGCTCCTGAGATACCAAAGATGCCGAAGCCCGGCACGACAAACACCTCCATCAGAATCAGCCCGACTCCGAAAAGGAACAGCACGACCTCCAATACGTCCGCCGTACCGCCGAGGAATTTGCTCCAGAAGAAAAGCATGAAACACAACGCCGATGCGATGCCAAAAAACGACGTCATCGTGTGCAGTTCGATGTAAATGAGAGCGCTTCCCGCGAACAACAACAGGAATGTCATGCCCGGTGTGTTGAGCTCCCACACGAGCGTATCAACCCACGTCCGTCCGACCGCTTGCGGAATCTCCCCTTCCGGAATTCCGAGGCGCTGCCGCAATTCGTCTTCGTCTGCGACAGGAGCTTCGGCCAGCTTCAATTCGTGAGCACGCTGACCATCAACTGTAAGCAGCATCTCCCCTTGGCATTCGGGGACGATACGGCCTTTGATCCACTCGCCATTTGCGACATGAATCTCTTCTTCAGTCAAGAAAGAAATTCGCCCGTTGTCACGATGAGTGACCTGGAACACATCCAGGTCCTTGTCCGCCATTGCTTGGCACAGTCCAGCGGGTCGCCCTTTCTTTTCAGCCAGAGTTTTGAGTTCCTCACGTAAGAAGCTGAGGATTTTTTCGGGCGCTCTTTCAAACTGCTGCCCCGCTCGAATGCTGATCGGAGCGGCGTCACCAATCTTCGCGTGGTTCTCCAAAATGATCTCATCGCAGCCGAGTGCAATGATTGCCGCACCACTTAGCGCCATCTTGGGGACATACGCTACTGTCCGAATCCGTTTACCGTCGAGGTCCGCGATTTTGTGGGCGATTTCCAAGCTCGCCCCTAATTCGCCACCGGGCGAGTCGATCTCGAACAGAATCAAATTGACATTCGCACTTTTCGCACGACGGATCTCTCGTTCGATGAAACCTTGTAAGACTGGCTCAATTGTCTCGTCGATCCTGATCCGTACCACGCGTGGCATCTCGCCAGAGGTTGCGTTCTCTCGCAAGTACTCGCGCGGGAAGTTGTACAACTCGGCGAGATCACTCCGCGTTTCCGCAGTCTGCGTCACGAGGACATCCAACGATCGTGCTCGACTGCCGGTGAAGAGGCCGACAGCCCCAGCTTCTTTAATCGTGGTCACATCTTGCACAACGACCTTGTTTTCGAGCAATCGACGATGCTCGTCTGACGTCAGCACTCGACTTTCTGAAACCTTCCGACCATCGACATCACTTTCCACTTTGACCTTCAGCACGATCTTCTGCGGATCCATCAAACCGGTGACCAGAGCCGTGCTCAACTTTGAGTTCAGTCGCTTCTCTACCAACGAGAGTACAAACTGTTGCTCTTCCGCTTCGAGTACTTTGCCACGCCCGATGTCACCCAGTTCAACGTCCGGATGCATCACGATCTCTTTACAGGCGAGCGCCAAGATTACGTTGTATCCGTCGATCCGTTTTTTATCTTTCGGCTCCGGAATCCACGCGACGGTTCGTAACGCAGCGAACTTTGCCGAGGTCAGCTCTTTGGCCAAGTCACGAACCTGCCCAAACTTACTAGTCCCCGGAGCGATCTCCAGTATCAAAACTGCCGATCGTCCTTCTTGTTCGGCTTGTTGTTGAACTTTCCTCGCAGCGTTCAACACCTTTGCTTGAACCGAATCGCTGAGTGGACTACCCACAGTGAGATAAACAGCGACCGGCGTTTTTGTTGCCTCGTTTTTTTCTGGAGCAGGCTTTGCCAATGCATCTGGAGTTGCCTCAGTCGGAGCGTCGGCGATCACGACCTGCGAGCTGAGACCACAACTAGCTGCGAAAACGCCGATCCAAACGACCGTTCTAATCCAGCTCACGATTAGCCTCCAGAAGAGTTCAACCAAAGAAGCCGAGAGGCCTCACATTAAGCGGACGGATTATAGGGCTGTCGAAAAATAAGCGTCAAACGGCCAACCGACCTTCCAAAGTGTTTCGTGAATCTAAGTCCAAACTTGAAACACAAAATAATCAACTCACAAAACGATTGCTGATCGTGACGATCTTTTGCGAAAACACTCGCCATTCCGCAGAATGATTCAGAGTCAATACCTCGTTTTCTTCAATCAGCTGATTCATGGGTTAGACTTCGACGCAGCGCGATCATCTTTCGGTAGCGCTTGCAATCACGCTAACGTGCAACCCGGACAATCCGCATGATTGTTGAAACCTGATTGACGCTGTTTAAGAGTGGCCATTAGCATGTGTCTGCTCAAGTCCTTTTCATCCATCGCTTAGAGTCGTTTTAGTTGTCTTTAAAGCACGAACGGATCGAAGCATTTTCTCGCCCCCAATGAAGGAACCTAATCATGGCCCAGCGAAACCACCGTCGTGGATTCACTCTGATTGAGCTTCTGGTTGTGATTTTCATTATCGCGATCTTGATCGCGATCTTACTTCCCGCAGTTCAACAAGCGCGCGAAGCGGCACGGAAATCACAGTGCCAAAACAATCTCAAACAGATCGGAATTGCTCTGCATGGCTACCATGGAATCCACAAGACGTTCCCTCCAGGCGCGATCAATACACAGTTCAATAACATCACTCCGGCGACTGCTAAGCGAGAAACCAATCCGCTTGAAGCAACGCAGATGAACTCAACGACGCTGGGCTATCACGGCACAAGCTGGATGCTGCATATTCTTCCGCAAATGGAATACAAGAACATAAGCCAGCAATACAACTATAGCTTAAACCTGCGTGATAATGGCGTTTCTGGCAGCACAATCTTCAACCAATTTCAGCCTGCACAACAAGACCTCCCAACTTATTACTGCCCAACTCGCCGCAGTGATATGAACATTGGGAAATTCACTTTAGTTCGCCGACTCGACTATCCCACAAACACTTGGGTAAAGGGCGGCAATGACTACAGTGGTTGTGCAGGCGGCAATGCTTACATTTTTAATGAGATGACTCGTGCAACATATTGCCTGACTCCGGATCAAACCCCCAATGATGTCACTCAGCAGTACGCACCTTCTCCCATTAGCCGTGGCATATTTAGTGTAAATAGCAAGACACGTTTTGCAGATATCACTGACGGCACAACTCAGGTCATCATGGTCGGCGAAAATGCCCGATTGAACGTCGTCGGCTCCACCTCGCTGCTGTTGATCAGCAGTGACGGGTGGGCTTGGGGCGGCCCTGCAACTATGTTTGTGAATCGAACGGGCCTAAATAAGGCGCTCCACTTTGACGGACCTGCGAGCGATCACGAAGCGGGTGCCTATTTTCTGTTTGCTGACGGCCGGGTGACTTTCCTCAACCAAAACCTCAATCTTCTGACTTTCCAATTGCTCGGCAGTATGGGCGACGCACTGAATCCAGGAGAGTACGAAGGGAATTAGGTTCAATCACCTATTGCATCTGGCTTCTCCGAGGCAGCTTTTGAAACACTTTGTTACGAAAGCTGCCTTTCGCCATCCTGAGCAATCCGCGGTCACTCATGCTGATCGCCTTCATTGGCCGTTGTTCGGAAAATTTCGATTATTTGACAGGATTCAGGAGGCTCGCGAATGGCTATTCGATATGAATGCGAGCAATGTGGATCGGTCCTCAAGATCAATGAGGAACGCGCTGGCAAACCGGGTAAATGCCCGAAATGCAAAACGGCTTTTACTGTGCCTCAGTCAGATGAGTTCCCTGATGATTCGGTGGATTTGAGCGAGCCAGATAACGAACAAGACACCGCTCCGCCACCGCCCAAGAAAAGTACGTCTTCTTCATCCGACAACTTTGATGTTGATGACTTCTTGTCAAACGATCCGGGATTAGAACCATCTCCAAAATCCAAGGGTTTGAATAAGTCTAAGCCAATCATTGCGGGTATAGATGAGGATGAGCTTCTGTCGGACGAACCTCCGGCGGTTGCTCCAAAGGGCAATCGCAAGACATCATCGAAGACAGTCATCGATGAAGAGGATGATGAGAACGCCTTTCAGATCCGGCGTAGTGACTCAAAAGCAAGTTCGCTGAAGAAGCCGACTCTGGCTGACATAGATGACGATGAAGATGGGAGATCCTCTTCCAATCCGTCTCGTCGTCCGCCAACAGCCAGTTCCTCTGCGACATCCTCGAACATGGCCAGCGAATTGCTTGCCAAGTCCGGAAAGAAAGGAAAAAAGTCTGCTTGGAGCGAGATGGCGGAGGATGGAAAGCAGGAGTCGGAATACGACTACACCGACCTGAAGAATCAGCTCAAGAAGGCAGTGCCTTTAGTATTGGGTGGGATCGTCCTTTGTTATGTGTTGTACAAGACAGTGTTTTCCGCAATGGGAGGTAAAACCTATCTGCCTCCGCTGGGACAAGTCACTGGAACAGTGACTCTCAATGGCAAGCCGGTGGAGAATGCCACGGTTTGGTTTCACCCGATCCAACCACAGACAGATAAGGGAGACAAGAAGAAGCGAGTGAGTTCGTCGGGGGGAGCCACCGATGCCACTGGCCATTATGTGTTGCGGTATGTCGGTGAGGCGACTGGTGCTGTTGTTGGTGAGTGCCGTATTGGAATTGAGGCTCCGTCGCGATCAGATATCCCGCCCAAGTACTTGGGGGCAAATCTGACTGTGACAAAAAAAGTGACTTCCGGAACGCAGGTCATCGACATCAACCTATCTGAATGATCGCATGAGAGTTCTCAACGAAAGAATGTTTTGCTCATGAAGCGACGTGAGGCTCTCTGTGGACTGATGACATTAACATTGTCCGCGTGTAGCTCTCCTGTTGATCTTGCTGCGGAACGTCACGCGAAGGCAGTGAAGGCCCTGATCGACTTGGGGGCAGAGGTCAATGACATCGAAGATGAAGTCTCACATGAGAAAGGGACTTTTATTCTTCTATTCGCAGAGCACTTCACCCACGATGGCCGCGTGGATGACAGAGTCCTGACACTTCTTCGCGATATTCGGTTCTGCTTTTTGGGGCTCAAAAAGACTCCGATCACGGATGACGGGCTTCCTGACTTAGCGCGTCTGCCGGAGCTGCGTGTCGTTGATTTCACAGCCACTCGACTCACTAATCGCGGTTTGAGCTTGATCTCCAAGTCACAACAAATTCGACTCCTGATGTTGAATTACACGCGGATTACGGACGAAGGGCTTGAGTCGTTAGCGGCAATGTCCGCGCTGCGATTGCTCTACTTGGGAGACACGAGCGTTACTGACGCGGGCTTGAAAAAACTGGAAGCATTGCCACAGCTCGAAGCAATCAAACTCACTCGCCTTCCAGTGACCGACGATGGTGTGAAATCAATGTCCGTCATGCCTCGGCTCCGTTATTTGGGGTTGAATGAAACGCAGGTGACCGATGCTTGCTTGAAGCATTTTGACATTCTGCCAAATTTGATTCACTTGGACGTCCAAGGAACTCGCGTCACTGATGAAGCGGCTGCGGTATTTCGCAAACGACATCCGAAATGCCATCTCGGTCAGTAGCCACGGCCATCGCGCATAGCTGGGCAATTTCGGCAAGCTGGCGCTTTTCGTTGTTCGTGTGTTATCTCTCTCCTGGAATGAGTCTGCGTGAGTTCGCTGGCCTTGTGACTGCGGGCGGGTGCGCAGGAGACCAGACCAGGAGGTGTCGCGTGGCTGAGTTGTGTGGATGTCGGTTCGATTGGGGCGCATTTCGAGTCGCTGACAGATCCGCGTCACGTGCGGAATCGGAAGCATCTGTTGGTGGACATTGTCGTCATCAGCATCTGTGGCATCCTGTGTGGTGCGAGCGGTCCGACGGCCATTCATCGCTGGGCCAAGTCCAAGCACGAGTGGTTGGCCAAGCATCCGGCACTGCCTCACGGCATCCCGTCGCGCGACTGCCTTCGTCGTCTGTTGATGGTCCTCAAACCAGAGGCGTTCCAGAAGTGTTTTGAAGAGTGGATCGCCAGTGGTGTCGAGGCCGATGCGACGGGGCAACGACGGCTGGTGGCGATCGACGGCAAGTGTTGTCGGCGTTCGCAGGATGCTTCCAAAGATTGGGGACCACTGCACATCGTCAGTGCGTGGGCCAGTGAGCAGGGGATCTCGCTGGGTCAAGTCGCCACCGATGACAAATCCAACGAAATCACGGCGATTCCTGAGTTATTGACACGCCTGGACCTCAGCAACTCGATCGTCACTATTGACGCCATCGGCTGTCAGAAGGCGATCGCTAAACAGATCGTGACTGAGAAAGGGCACTTCGTGATTGCCGTGAAAGACAAGAATTGCGTTATCGCGAGCACGAAACCGAGGACGTGGGCCACGGCCGCATCGACGAACGCGCCTACCTCGTCACCAAGATTCCCCAGGACTTCGCCTTGAAGAAAGAGTGGCCGTGGATCAAAGCCATCGGCTACGCGGTGCGGCTCACACAACATGCCGATGGCCGCGAGACACACGACGTGCGGTACTACATCCTCAGCCGCTACCTGAGCGGCCAGCGACACACGACGTCCGGTACTACATCCTCAGCCGCTACCTGAGCGGCCAGCGTTTCGGCGAAGCGGTTCGCGGCCACTGGGGCATCGAGTCCATGCACTGGGTGCTCGACGTGAACTTCCGCGAAGACGACAGCCGCACGCGAGAACGAACCCTCGGCAACAATCTGAGTTGGCTAAGACGCTTCGCCATCACGCGACTCAAACACCATCCGCTCAAAGAAAGCTTGCGAGGCAAAATGCAAATCGCCGGATGGAACGACGACTTCCTCGCCGAAGTCCTCACTGGACAACAACTTTGATACGCGCTGGCGTAAGTATTCGCCGAAGGCGTGGGTGTCAGAAAATGGCCTGCCCATGAATTGCGAAGTTGGAGTAAAAGGTCGGGCGTCATGGACGACACCCAGCTCTTATCTCCGGCGAGTTTTTCGA
>JAPLNX010000238.1 GCA_026400935.1 Planctomycetia bacterium
GATCGCATCGTCGGTTTCTAGCAAATCAACTCGGCCCACCAGTTCGTT
Source organism: Planctomycetia bacterium (assembly GCA_026400935.1). Taxonomy (GTDB): domain Bacteria; phylum Planctomycetota; class Planctomycetia; order Planctomycetales; family Planctomycetaceae; genus SXKJ01. The sequence continues at coordinate 49 of JAPLNX010000238.1, forward strand.
CATCGTGCGGATGCCGAGCGAGGCCATGATCTCGCGGCATTCTTCCGCCGCCATGAAAAAGTAATTGATGACGTGCTCCGGCTGACCGTTGAACTTCTTGCGGAGTTCCGGATCTTGCGTCGCGATCCCGACCGGGCAGGTGTTGAGATGACACTTTCGCATCATGATGCAGCCCAGCACGATCAGCGGCGCGGTCGCGAAGCCGAACTCTTCCGCCCCCAACATGCAGGCGATCGCGATGTCGCGACCGGTCTTCAATTGACCGTCCGTTTGCAGTCGCACACGGCTGCGGAGATCGTTCATCACCAGCGTTTGGTGCGTCTCGGCGATCCCCAGTTCCCACGGCAGACCGGCGCATTTGATCGACGTCAGCGGACTCGCACCGGTGCCCCCTTCCGTCCCGGCGATCGTGATGTTGTCGGCATGACCTTTCGCGACTCCGGCCGCGATCGTGCCGACACCCACTTCGCTGACCAGCTTCACGCTGACTCGCGCGGAGGGGTTCGCGTTCTTCAAGTCGAAGATCAGTTGAGCGAGATCTTCGATCGAATAGATGTCGTGATGTGGCGGCGGGCTGATCAGTCCGACTCCCGGCGTGCTGTGCCGCGTTGCCGCAATGATCTTGTCGACCTTGTGGCCGGGAAGTTCGCCTCCTTCGCCCGGCTTCGCTCCTTGAGCGATCTTGATCTGCAACTCGTCGGCGTTCGTGAGATACCAACTCGACACTCCGAACCGGCCGCTCGCGACTTGTTTGATCGCCGATCGCTTCGAATCGCCGTTCGGCTCCGGTGAAAAGCGTTTGTAGTCCTCGCCCCCTTCGCCCGTATTGCTCTTGCCGCCGATGCGGTTCATCGCGATCGCCAGCGACTCGTGAGCGTCGGCGGAGATCGACCCGTAACTCATCGCGCCGGTGCAGAAGCGTTTGACGATCTCAACCGCCGGCTCGACTTGATCAATCGTAATCGGGTTCGCACTCGTTTTGATCTTTAACAGTCCGCGCAGGAAGCACGCTTTGTGCGTCTCATCATTCACGATCTGAGCGAAGCGTTTGAACGACGTCTTGTCGCCGGTTCGCGCGGCGTTCTGGATCTCGGCGATCGTGTACGGGTTCCAAGCGTGTTTCTCACCGGTCTTGCGCCAGTGAAATTCGCCGGGGTTCGGCAAGACCGGCAGAGCTTGAGCGTCTCGCGGCGGATAACCGACTTCGTGACGCAACATTGCTTCGCGACCGAGCACCTCGAAATCGACGCCCTTGATGCGGCTCGCCGTCCCGGCAAAGCAGTAATCGACGACGGTGTCGTTCAGACCGAGCGCCTCGAAAATCTGAGCCCCCTTGTACGACTGCAACGTCGAGATCCCCATCTTCCCCATGACTTTGAGCATCCCCTTCTCGACCGCCTTGCGATACGCGGCAACGATCTTCTCGTCGGTCCAATGATCGCCGAGCGTCCCGTCTTCGCGTGATTGCCGCAGTGCCTCGAAAGCCAAATAGGGATTGATCGCATCCGCGCCGTATCCGACGAGCAAGCAGTGATGATGCACCTCACGGGCCTCACCGGTTTCGACCACGATGCCGATGCGCGTCCGCAACTCGTGCCGAACCAAGTGCTGATGCACCGCGCCGACGGCGAGCAGCGCACTGACCGGCACACGATCCGGCCCGGTCGAGCGATCGGAGAGCACGATCAAACTGAAACCGGAATTGATCGCCTGCGTTGCTTCTTGGCAGATGCGTTCCAGACACCAGCGCAAGCCCGGATCACCTTGCGAGCGTGGGAAACTGATGTCGATGGTCTTCGTCTTCCAGCCGCGATAACTCAGATGTTTGAGTGACGCGAGTTCCTCGTTCGTCAGAATCGGGTTCGGTACGACGAGCCGATGACATTGCTTCTCACCCGTGTCGAGCAGATTGCTTTCCGGGCCGATGAAGCATTCCAGCGACATGATCACTTCTTCGCGGATCGAATCGAGCGGCGGGTTAGTGACCTGCGCGAAGAGCTGCTTGAAGTAGTCGTAAATCAGTCGCGGTTGATCGCTCATACAAGCGAGCGCCGCGTCGTTGCCCATCGAACCCAGCGGATCCTTCTTCGTCTCGATCATCGGGATCAGCATGAATTGCAGCGACTCGGTCGTGTAGCCGAACGCCTGCATTTGCTTGAGCAGCGCCGGGGCTTCGTACCGCGGCGGCACATCCGCCTTCGGCAATTCCGCCAGTCGAATCCGCTGGCTCGCGAGCCATTCCTTATAGGGTCGCTTCGACGCGACTGACTGCTTCAACTCTTCATCTGGGATCAGCCGCCCTTGCTCGAAGTCGACTAGAAACATCTTTCCCGGCTGCAACCGCCCCTTCGACACGATGTTCTCAGGCGCAATGTCGAGCACACCGACTTCTGAAGCCATTACGACCTTGTCGTCCTTCGTCACGTAATATCGACTGGGCCGCAGACCGTTCCGATCCAGCACTGCACCGATCACATGCCCGTCGGTGAACGAGATCGACGCCGGGCCATCCCATGGTTCCTGCAACGCACTGAAGTATTCGTAGAACGCCCTCTTTTCTTCTGACATCGCATGATGATTCTGCCACGCTTCGGGAATCATCATCATCACCGCTTCCGGCAGTGATCGCCCCGCATGATACAAGAGTTCGAGCGAGTTATCGAAGTTGCCGGAATCGGAACAATGCGCTTCGCAAACCGGAAACAAATCCTTCAGCCTGTCGCCGAACAACGGCGATTGCATCACCCCTTGCCGCGCATACATCCAATTGACGTTGCCACGCAGCGTGTTGATCTCACCATTGTGCGCCATGAACCGACAGGGCTGCGCGCGATCCCAACTCGGGAACGTGTTGGTCGAAAACCGCGAGTGAATCATCGCCAGATGACTCTTATAGTCCGGGTCACGCAGATCTTTGAAATAAGGCATCACCTGCGAGGGCATCAACATTCCTTTGTAAATGATGATGCGCGTGCTGAGCGAACAGATATAAAACTGCAACGCTTCTTTGAGCTTCAATTCGTCACGGAGCTTATGACTAGCCAACTTCCGGATGACGAATAGCTTCCGGTCGAAGCCTGCCTGATCGAGGCCCTCGTCCGCCCCGACGATCAACATCTCCATCGCTGGTTCACACGCTCGAGCCGATGGACCAATGTTTGCTGCATCGGAATCCGTCGGCACTCGTCGCCAGCCGATCAACGTCTGGCCTTGTTCGACAATAATACTGTTGACTGTCTGCTTACAGAGTTCTCGCTCCTCTGGGTCTTTCGGCAAAAACACAATCCCCGCCCCGTATCGATCGCGCGGCGGCAGAACAGCCTTGAGTTCGTTCTTGGCCACTTTCTCCAAGAACTCATAGGGCAACGCCGTGAGGATGCCGGCTCCGTCGCCTGTGTTCTCTTCGCAGCCGCAAGCCCCGCGATGCGTCATCCGCTTTAGCATCTCGTCGGCATCGACGATAATCTGCCGCGAGCGTTCCCCTTTGATATGCGCGACGAAGCCGACACCACACGCATCATGCTCAAACGCCGGGTCATATAAACCTTGCTTCTTCGGCCAACCATTACTGTGTAACTGAGTGATACTCATAGCGAACCTTCTTCGTTTTACTTTCGTAACTTACTGTGAACCTCGGCCAAGGATGTTGTCCGATACTACTCGGCTTATTCAACATCATGACGGAGATTCCTTTATGTCATGACCACTCGCGTCGTTCGCGAGCGGTTGCTTTTATGTCCGTGAACTCGTTCAACAGGTGGTAACGTTTCCGGCGGTGCTTGGAGCAACTCTCTAAACTTAACTGCCGCTGTTGAAAGAGTTTTGTGACGCTTTTGAATCACACCGAGAGGACGGAACCATGTGACATCTTTGAGCGACAACGCGATCAGCGAACCGGCTTCGACTTCACGCTGCACGGTCGGTTCCGGCAGGATCGACACGCCTGATCCGATCTCAACTGCGCGTTTGATGTTTTCGATATTGTCGAACTTATGAACGACGTTGACAGAGACCTTTTCCGCACGGAGTGAGCGGTCGATCTCGCGGCGAATTCTGAGGTCTTCCGTGAAGCCCACAAAGTTCTCTCCTTCGATCGCCTGAATCGCAACACCGGATTGCTCACGCCCCTCTTCGACTAACTTGTGATCCGGCGGAACCACAAGCACGAGCGGTTGTCGCTGCCATTCTTGAGCGGTGAACTCGCCCCCTTCTTTGGGAAATGAGACGAGACCCAAATCCGCTTCGTCTTCGGAGACTCGACGATAGACCTCGTCGGGATGAACGTAGTCGATTCGCAAATCAACCTCCAAATACAGATCGCGATAACGCTGCAGGTAGCGATCCATCTCCGACAAACCGACCGAGTAAATCGCCGCGATGCGGACTCGACCGACCACCTTATTGACAATCGCTCGGACGTGATCTTCCAGCTTACGGAACTCATCCAGTAGCGAACGGCACCCTTCATGATACACCGCGCCCGCTGGGGTGAGTTCAAAGGGGCGTTTGCTGCGGTCGATCAATTGCACGCCCAAACGCTTTTCCAGCGTCGCGATCGACTGGCTCACTGAAGATTGAGTCACGTCGCGCTCGATCGCCGCTTTGGAGAAGCTGCGCAACGACACCACGTCGCAAAAAAGTTCGACGGTTCGCAACGGCATGAGAGCGCAACCTGCCCGCGAGAGCGAGTCATTATCAATTCCACTAATACAGCATCCTGCCGACCATAATTCCGAGGCGGCAAATTAGCCCACGAATTTCCGGTCGTCAAGCAAGTGGAATGAAACGAAACCAGGGAGGTTCGGACGGTAGCGGGTTGTAACGGCGATAGCCGTCCGATGTGGGTTGTCTCGAACGTCGAGCACTCGTCGCTCAGCGGCGATCGTGCAAGTCCCGTCATTGGCATTCGTCGCATCAACCCTAGCCAAAAGGGTGTACCTACTGTCCCGGTTGATAACCCTGAATTTGATATGGCGTGTCGATTGTTGCCGTATCCCAGAGTTCTTTCAGGATGGCTGCGATCTCACCTTGGTGGTCGCTCTGCTCCAACTGATTGCGAATCGCGTCTTGGACTTCATCGAACGGAGTATGCCCCGCATCCTGACGCTCCCGCACAACGACAACTTGGTAACTTTGCGGTCCGATGATGAGTTCACTGGGCTTACCAATCGGGAGCTTGAAGAGTTTTTCTTCCAGCGACGTGTCCGCGAGACTCCCTCGATTCGTCCAATCGTAAAGCCCTTTTTCGTCAGCATTCGGACCATCGGAAATTTCCATTGCCAGCTCACCGAAGTCGCGGCCCTCTTTGATTCCGTCAACTAAAATGCTGAGTTTGGCTTTGGCTTTGGATTCGTCGCGGCGAGAGATGAGAATCTGCTGCCACTTCACTCTTGCTTTGACTTCATACTCTTTGAGGTGCTGTTGGTAGTACGCGAACAAGTCTTGTCGGCTGAGCTTCTTGCTGCTCTTCAGACGACTGGCAATATATTGGCTTGCCATGAGCTTGTTACGCAACTGAAGTTCGACCATCGCTAACGAAGTGCCACAGCGTTGTAGTTCACGATCGATTTCTGCCGAACTGGTGACGTTCCATTCGGTCTTGAGATCTTCGAGCTTTTCCTGCAATTGCCGCTTTGAATAATCGTCAAAACTCTTTTTCTGCTCTTTCTTGAGCAGCTTTCGCATCGCTTCGGAAAGGAGCTTACGTTCGACGTGAGTTCGCAGTTCGCGCTCGACGGTTGCGTCAATGTATTTGCGACAGTTCTCTGGTTCCTTCTCGCGAAACAACAAAAACTGTTCGTGTTGCTGTGCATAGCGTTCGAGCAACTGCCCGCGAGTCCCGCGAGCGGCATCGCTGAGATTTTCGACCGCCAAATCAACGGGTGTCCGTTCGAGAATCTCCGATTCAAAAATTGGTGCTCCGTTGACAGTCGCAACGACCCGATTACCTTCGAGTCCTTTGGGTAGCGAACTATCGCCCTCTTGAAATGCTGTCTGAGCGATGCCGCGATCACTCGATCGTGCACTGTCGCGGTCGTTCGCGTCGGCGTATTGCTCTGCTGTCTTACTCACTGCGCCGACTCGCCGAGGTGGCGGTGGACCAACGACAGGATTATCGACCTTGGGACCAACACCGTCCCCCTTGCAACCAGCAATCGCCAGCAACACCGTCAACAAGAGAAGGTAGGACCGCATGAACCGCATCCTTGCGGGTTGGGATTCTCGAAATCAGACACTCGATGAGGCTTAATCCGAAGCGACTTCAGTGAGCGCTCCCTTCGGATTTCGAGTTTCGAATTTCGGGTTTTCAGAAAGGGCCGGGAGTATGCGTCGGAATCAAATCGGCTGCAACACCGTTTTCAGTTCAACAAACAAGGCTTCAATGGACATCTCTAAAACACTACCGAGCGACCAATAAGCCGATTTGGTATCGACAATTCTCAACCGGCCTTTGTGACGCGAGGCCAGACGGCGGATTTTCGAGCCATCTCGATAGGCGAAAACCAACCATTCATCTTCGCGAGAAATTCTATCGATGCCCCAAGACGCGGCCATCAATTGCAACTCGCGCAGTTCGATCATCCGCTCTGCGGCCGGAGGGATCGGGCCGAAGCGGTCGCGGAGTTCATTTTGCCAATCGGTCAGTTCCTCGAATGACCCGACCGCCGACAGTTTGCGATACGCTTCGATCTTCGGCCGGCCGGGCGGGACGTAATCCGGTGGCAAGAAGACCGACAGCGGCAAATCGACTTGCACGTGGATGTGCTCTTTGACCGGCATCTTCTTCGCCTTGCGGACGGCGTTCTCCAGCAACTGGCAATACAGCTCATAGCCGACCGCTTCAATGTGCCCGCTTTGTTCGGTGCCGAGGATGTTTCCCGCGCCGCGGATTTCCAGGTCGCGCATTGCGATCTTGAAACCGGCTCCCAGTTCGCTGAACTCCTCGATCGCCTTCAGCCGCTTTGTCGCCAGCGGTGTGAGCGACTTGCCATCTTCCAACAACAGATAGCAGTACGCCTTGTGTTTGTACCGACCGACTCGACCTCGCAGTTGATGCAAATCGGCGAGCCCGTAAATGTCTGCCTGATGGATGAAGATCGTGTTCGCGTTCGGGATGTCGAGCCCGCTTTCGATGATCGTCGTGCAGACGAGAATGTCGATCTCGCGATTAACGAACTGCAGCATCACCGCTTCCAGTTCGTGGCCTGCCATCTGACCATGCCCGATACCGACGCGAGCTTCCGGCACAATCTTTTGCAGGCGATCGGCCATGTGTTGGATGTTGTAGACCCGATTATGGACGAAGTAGACCTGCCCGTTGCGATTGAGTTCCCGCACGATCGCCTGCCGGACCAAATCGCCGTCGAAGCGCGAGACGCGCGTCGTCACCGCCATGCGATCGACTGGAGCGGTCGTCAGATTGCTGATATCCCGAATCCCCAGCAGAGACATGTGCAGCGTGCGCGGGATCGGCGTCGCACTGAGCGTCATCACGTCGACTTCGAGCCGCAAGTGCTTCAGCATCTCCTTGTGCTCGACGCCGAAGCGTTGCTCCTCGTCGATGACCAGCAAGCCCAAGTCCTTGAATTTGATATCCGGCTGCACGAGCCGATGCGTGCCGATCAGCAAGTCGATCGCCCCGCTCGCGACCCCTTCTAGGATTTTCTTCTGCTCCCCTTTCGTCTTGTAGCGGGAGATCTGTTCGACGGTGATCGGGTATTCGGCCATCCGTTCGCTGAAGGTCCGGAAGTGTTGTTGAGCGAGCACGGTTGTCGGCACGAGCACAGCGACTTGCTTCCCCGCGTCGATCACTTTGAACGCCGCCCGCATCGCGACTTCGGTCTTGCCGTAACCGACATCGCCGCAGATGAGCCGATCCATCGGTCGCGTTCGTTCGAGGTCCGCCTTGCAGTCGGCGATCGCGAAGAGTTGGTCCGGCGTCTCTTCATACGGAAACGCCGCGTCGAATTCCTGCATCCAGTGCGAGTCGGGCGGGTGAGCAAACCCCGGTTTCGTTTCTCGTTGCGCTTGCAGTTGCAGCATGTCGGTGGCGAGATCCTCGACCGCCTCGGCGACCCGCTGCTTCCGCTTGCCCCACGCGGTCCCGCCGACGGTCGACAGCATTTGCGACGGCTTCATCCCGCCGACGTATTTCTGCACGAGATGAATCAGCGAGACCGGCACATAGATCATCACGCGGTCGGCGAATTCGAGCTGCAAGTGCTCTTCGGTTTGATGATCTCCTTTCTCCATCAACTTCATGCCGCGATAGCGCGCGATCCCCTGCGTGAGATGCACGACGAGATCCCCTTCGCTCAAATCCAGAAAGCTGTCGATCGCCCGCGACTCAACCCGCCGCTTCCGTTTCGTATCGCGAGCCACCGTCGTCCGGCCAAAGAGTTCACCGTCGCTCAGAACGATGATCCGATCGGTGACGAGCCGAAACCCGCGCTGGACGCGACCGACGCATAAACTGACTCGGTCAACGAGCCGAACTGAGCGAGACTCATCCGCGATGTAACCCGAAGCGTCAGCAAGGGCGGGCGCTCCAGAAGACTCCGCCGCCGCCCCGCCCGATTTCGACGACGTCTTTGCCGAATCCGGAGCGTCAGGGAGCGCCCGCCCTCGCTCGCGCGTCGGGCTCGTGATTTCGACCTTGCTCTCGGCGAGCAACTCCGACAACCGATCCCGTTCACCCTCGTTGTGGCAAGCGATGAGAACTTGCTCATCGCGTCCAATAACCGACGCGAGTTCTTGCAACACTTCCTGTCGCGGCCCGGTGAAGCGTTCGATCGACTCGATCTGCAAGTGGCATGATGTTTCGAAACTATCTGCCGCGATGGGAGCGATCGTGACGTTCGCAAAGTCAGTCAACCGAGCTATCACCGACTCGAACGTCGACAACCCCGTCGCGTCACTCAAACGCTCACGATATTGACGAGCCTCATCGACCAACTCCGGCAGTTCGATCAACGCGATCCAACTTCCGTGGGGAAGATGCTCCGTCAGTGATGTAGGTTGGGCACTCTTGCCCGACTCTGACTCCAACGATTCCAAGTCCGCATCGATCGTTTTCAGACGGGCAGGAGTGCCCGTCCTACCAACGTCACCCGTTCCGCAAACGGTCAAGCAAACTTCTTGCAGCGTCTCAATCGTTCGTTGAGTTTCGACATCGAACCAACGGAGCGATTCGAGCTCATCGCCGAAGAACTCCAACCGCAACGGATCGTCTGCGTCCGGCGGGTAAACATCGACGATGCCGCCATGCACGCAGACTTCACCCGGCAACTCAATCGCGGGGACTCGCTCAAACCCACGTTCGATCATCCACCGCAGCAATTCATCGACATCGACACTCTCCCCGACTTTGAACGTTCGCGTGGAGGCAGCGATCTCGTCACGGCTCGGCACCGGTTGCATCAGCGCCGGACCGCAGGTCACGATCACGCGCGGCGGTACGTCCGACCCGATCGCTCGTAGCGCCCGCAAGCGAGCTCCCCAAACAGCATCCGTCGCAGTCGCTTCGCGAGGCCAACTTTCCCACGCCGGAAATACCAGCGGCGTCTCACCGAGAAAGTTGAAGACATCATCCGCGAACTCATCGACGTCGTGCATCCGAGGCAAAACAACAACCAGCGGCTTGTCACTTCCAATCTGCTGCGCCAACGCCGCAACCACGAGCCCCGCCGACGAACCCCATGCCCCGTCAATCGCCCCCGCCTGCCCTCGCTTCATCGAAGCGACAACCGCCGCAAACGACTCCTGCCGAGGCAACAACGCCGCCAGCTCGCGCAGGGTGATCCCCTGGCGATCCGCATTCTGCGACTCGACATTCTTCCGTGGCTTGGGCATACGTCACGATTTGTAGGCCGAGCACTCTTGCCCGTCCACGCGCCGAAAAGTCAGAGACATGGCTGGCTTTGCATCGGATCGCACAATGGCAAGTTTCACGACCTAATTCGCACGCTTGGTTCCACCGCAAACAAGAACAACGGGCTCAGCGTGTTTCGCTCCGACGGGGCAGCCATAAGCCAGCCCAGGGCAACGCCCTGGGAACAGATTTCATGGAATCGCCAAAGCCCTGAAAGGGCGACACCAAGAAACTGTTTGAGGGAGTGTCGCCCTTTCAGGGCTTCAGAGATTTGGGGATTCGCGAACCCAGGGCGTCGCTCCCGTTGGTCGCTTGCCCTGGGCTGGCTTATGGCTGCCCCTTCGGGGCGATCCGCACGCCTGAAATTCGTGCGAGTCAGAAATCACCTTTTCTTACCGCTCCTCCAGCCGGCTGACGAGTTCTGCGCTGGCCCCCTTGAATAGTGTGATCCAGGCATTCGTATCGAGCAGCCACTGCATCACCACTCCTCTCGATATTCGTTGTTGCCCTGCGGAGGTCGTTCAAACGGCTCGTCGCCGAACGACCCGGCCAGCCGGAGGATGAAATCACGATACGATTCCGGCTGCGATGCAGCGACCGGCTGAAAGGGAACTACTTCCACCTGAGTTCCCTCCGGTCACGCGACAGGCTCGGAGAGTTCGACTTTTCCACTTCGATAGGTGGCTAACACGGCAACCATTCTGAAGCTCCGAATTCGGATGCAATCGCTGGTGGATTCCAAGCGAGTTTGTGTCAACGCTCGCGATGCTACTCGCGCGGGACGAGCCGACAAGAACCGTCTGCCGGGGCACCGTTTGGCGATTCGCAATCGGATTACCGGCTTGCTCAGTATGGTGGCAGTAGGCGACGAAAACCGTGTGTGAGAACCAAGGCAAGAAACCAGAAATTCCGGAGCACAAGCTTCGGTGCCGACAGACGGATCGGCTTTGTCGGAGTTGCTGATGAAATTGACAACTTCAACTGTTCGGAAAGTTGTTCGAGCCAGGTCAAATTTCGGGGCCAGTCGCCAAAACACTGAAGCCACTCGTCTGGCAAGCCCGACCTGCCAACTGCCGCTCCGACAATACCTCCAACAATCGCAGCGGTGGTGTCTGCGTCACCGCCGCACTCGATGACCGATATCACTGCGGATCGAAAGTCAGTTGGGTGAGACATCCAAGCATGAATTGCCACCGGCACCGTATGGCAAACGAATCCGGTGACGCCGCGCGACAATCCGACGGAGTCACAATAATCGAGCGTGCTTTCCCGACGATCGACCGAAGCAAAGACGGAATTGAAATGGTTCAGCAGTTCATCATTGGGGCCAGTCAGTACAGACTTGATCTCGTGACGAAAGATTTCGGATGCACCGACTCCATGCTGACGTGCTAATCGCGTCGCGAATGCGACCGCCAAGGCACCATGCTCAGCTCGAGGATCTCTGTGAGTGACCAATGACGATGCTCGGACTAACTCACAGAGAAGCGGTAAATCATCGATGGCCGCTCCCAACAGTGATGCTCTCATCGCGGGACCGTTACCTGCTGAGAAGACACCGCTTCGTTCTGGGCGATACCCCAACCACAATCGAATCGTTGACCGCAATGTGGCAAGACCGACACCGGCCGGAAGTCCCAACAGCCAGAAACGCAGCCGTTTCGCAAAGTCAGACCGAAAGACTTCCAGACTTCCACCCGACGAGATTAACGCTTGCGCGACCATGCAGGTGTGCTCCGTGTCGTCCGAAACCATCCCACGACCAAAGTTGAACCGAAAACGATCAGGTCGTCCTAGCAACCGCAATGCACGGCGACGTGACAAGCCTTCGTATGGCAACCCTAGCGCGTCGCCCAACGCTGTACCAAGAAGGCATCCTGAAATCGGATCTACTGACATACTTCACCTGTCCTTACTATCGTTAGTCGTCGCACGCGATGCCCCTCAACTCGCCGCTTCAACTCGGCCTCGAATCCGCGATCGAAGGGGTTGGTGGTACGTTCGCTCGACGCCGAGGTCGTCTTGAGCGCCCAGCCCTCCGGCGCGTCGTGAGCGTACTGATCTCGTTCGCCATGACAAAGTCGTTTCGCTCCGGGATAGTGGCCATCGCGAAGAGGGCGTCGGGACCGGCAAAGCACTTTGCGAATAGGAATCAAATTGCACGCAGCGGAAAAATCTCGACATCAACGCCGGAGCTGAAGAGGACGTGTGTAGGCGGGGTTGTCACGTTGAGGCCAGCGGCACTCGTCAGGGACTGCTCGCAGTGCAGCAGGTTGGCGGTCTTCAATGGATACGGTCGGTGATGCACTTGGCCGCGAGCGATCTTGCCGGGAGCCAATTCCGTGAAGAGCAGGTAACGCTCGGCCAAGAAGAATTCCAAAGTATCGGGAACCGCTTCACCTTGCGGGTTGCCTGTCGGCAGCCAATCGCCGACTTCGACTTTGATGTCGGACTGAGCGGGAGATGAGGCGGGCCACAATCGTTCGCTGCGGTAGTCGATCGAGTGATCGCGACGAGCGATCTCCATGTCTGAGCGAAAATAGTTCAACCGCCAGCGCCAGCGTGCGACTCGAACGGCGATCGAGTTCGCCGCTTCGAGGCTGAAGAACCAAACGCCCGGCTCACCGTTGCAGATGACATAGGTGCGGACGTTCGTTTCGTGAAACTCCGAGACGCCCGGAACCGCAGGAAACCACCAGGGTCGGACTCCCGACATGTGAAATGGGACAACTCCCAGCCAAGCGGAGCCATCGAACTCATCGATCTCAACGTTGGTCGGCAACAGAGGTCGCAGCGTTGCGGCAGGGACTCGCCAATGAATGAAAGACAAGTCCGACCATGTCTGATATCCCGCCACTCCACCTTCAGGACGAACCCGTTGAGAAAGCCGGTCGATAGAAGAGTTCATTGCCATGAGGTTGTCTTCATGAGTCAGTCGAGAGCCTCATCAACCTCAATAAGCTTGCAACAGTGGGCGATTCAAATCAGTGGGGTCGCTTTGAAATAGTCATCACGAAAACAACTCAGCAATCGGCTGGCCCGATTCCAAAATGGGAATCGGGCGTTGTTGACGATCGCGCACGGTCGCTTGGTGATCGACTCCAACGGCTTGGTAGATGCTGGCGAGCAAATCGCCGGGACCGAGAGGTCGATCTTTGGGTTCGCCTCCATTTGATGTGGTGGAACCGATCACTTGGCCGCCGCGAATTCCGCCGCCAGCTAACACAGCGGACATCGCCCCCGGCCAATGCCCGCGACCGGCGTGCTGGTCAATGCGTGGAGTGCGTCCGAACTCACCGAACGCGGCTACGAGAGTTCGATCAAGCTGCCCTCGATCAGCAAGATCGTCGATCAGTGTCCCAAACGCTTGGTCAAACGCAGGAAGCCGCTTGCGGAGGTTTTTCTCAATCGTGTAATGGTCATCCCACCAATCAACATCTTTTTCATAGAGGTTGATGACCACGAACGTCACACCCGCTTCGATCAATCGACGCGCGAGCAAAGCCGATTGTCCGTAGGCGTGCTTACCATATCGCTCGCGCAGCTCTGTCGGTTCTTGTGACAGATCAAACGCATTCCGAGCTGTCGAACCACTGACGAGTTCGAGTGCCTCGCGTTGCACGTCGGACAACGCTTGATACTGCGGTTCGGTCTCGCACCGACGAGCCAGTTGATCGAACTCACGCAACAATCCGCGGCGATCATCCAACCGAGACATCACGACATCCGCCGGCAGTTTGAATTCGGGAGGACGATAATTTCCAAGGCTCGGATCGCCGCCCGCATCGAGCGCCGCATGACGAGAACTCAGAAAGGCTGGGCCTTCGTAAAAGCCCGCATGACGACGATAGTCCTCGGGAATCGCGACATACGCGGGCAATCCTGGAGTACGTGGACCTGCCAGTGCCGAGATCACTGATCCTTGAGCCGGATTACGTTGCCCAGCTTGCCGAGCATTCAGCAACGGCCAGCCAGTTTGCAACCAGTGAGTTCCGTCATCATGGACCGCGAGGTTGTGCTTGATCGAACGAATCACTGCGAACTGATCGGCCACCCGTGCATGATGCGGCATCAATTCACAAACATCGAATCCCGGCAACTTGGTCGCGACAGGACTGAACGGCCCACGAACTTCCAGCGGCATCGCGGGTTTCATGTCGTACATGTCGATGTGCGACGCACCGCCCGCTTGATAGAAGAGGATGACCGCCGTGTCTCGACGATCCTGCACCGCATTCGTTTGCCGTGCGTTCAATACATCAGGCAACGTCAGTCCGGCTGCCCCCAGGAAACCGATCCGTAAGAAACCTCGACGGCTCACACCATCACAAAGTCGAACGCCGCGTCCTACGATGTCGAGCATGACAAGTCCTCGGCTGAGTTGGTACCTGAAAATTCCTCTGCCAAAGTATCAGAATGTGGCTGAAGGGCAATGGTGCTTGGTCATTATCGGTGAGCCGACCGCCTGCGTTTGAGCGTTAGATGAGTTTGTTCGAGCCAGAAGGGAATCAGGTAGATGTCGGAGCCAGAACATCGGAGTCGGATTTGTGCCCCAATCACAACTGTGAGAGCGAAACGAGAATCTCTACATCGTCATCAGTTCGTAAACTCAGCCTTTGATCGTTCAGTGCGATGATACACGGACACCCTGGTTGCACCATGCGGACGAATGCCTGCTCTCGCAGCCCCATTTCCGCCAAGCGATGGACGACATCCCCGGAGCCATCAACTTGGATTACTTGGCCGAACTCACCAGCGGCCATGAGCGTCAACGGGACGATGTTTTCCAAACTTAAGTTCCCCGTGACGATCACGTTATGCAGCTTCCGCATTTACGCGGCGTCTCGTCGAAGTTGGGATTTTTCGATCAGCCGAACGAGTGCTTGGCAGACACGCTCGGTGCCAAGTTCATCCATGCAACAAAGATTTCTGCGACCTGGATGAGGACACTGTTTCTTGTAGCTCGCCGCGCAGGTGACTTCAGTTGCCACCAATTCGTGCTGAGGACCAGGCGGCCCGGAGATCACGGAGCTGGTACAAGTGAAAACGCCTAAGACCGGCGTACCGAGCCCCGCAGCGAGGTGCATCGGTCCCGAATCGTTCGTCAGCACAATATCAACAGCCGAAAGCACGGCCGACAATTGCTTGAGCGTCGTCTGGCCGGTGAGATTGAGTACCGGCTTCCACGGCACGAATCCTTGCAACAGTTTTTCAAGTTCTTGCGCAACAGGCATTTCAGCCTTGCTCCCCAGAATCACCACAGAGAAGCCATACTGACGCATAGCCTTGTTTGCGACGACTGCAAATTTCTCAACGGGCCAACGTTTAGTAATCCAGCGGGCACCCGGATGAATGGCCAAGACAGGACCACTCAGCCCAGCGAGTTGGTCTGCAGACCATTCGTGGTCAGCCGCATTGATTGGGACAGTCGTTTGCGGCGATTGTCCCGTACTACCGAACTCTTGGGCGACTCGCCAATAACGCTGGAACGCAGGGACGGATCGGTCTGTTCCAGGAATTGTCTCGTGACAGGCCAGCCCCGATCCTTCGCGCGAAGTTTCCATGCCAATCCGTAACGGAGCTCGCGTCGCAGCGGCCATGACGCCGGATCGCATCAGGCCCTGAAGATCAAATACGAGGTCAAACTCGCGCTGCCGCAATTCGTGCAGCAGGTGTAAGTAGTCTCGGGCCGTACCGCGCCGCCGAAACACCAGTAACTCCGCAATCAGCGGATGCCCTTCAAGCAACTCAGCCAGTTCCTGGTTGATGACCCAAGAAATACGAGCGGTGGGAAAACGTTCTCGCAGCACCGGGAGCAGCGGCAATGCTTGGACTACGTCCCCCAACGCACTGGGTTTAATCACACAGATACGACGAACCTCAAGCTCTTTGAGCCGGCGACTGACATTCGCTTGCGGCATGAAATCGGCCTTCCTGGCC
>JAPLNX010000109.1 GCA_026400935.1 Planctomycetia bacterium
CCTACACCGGCAAACCGACACAATCGCAGCCCGTAGCTCGGTTCTGCCCACCGCACCGGCGCATCACCCGCACCACAAAAATCCAACAAGCCGCACTCCAAATCTAATGGCAGGTTATTTCTTGGTCGTGGCACTAGCACGCCACGACCGGTTGCGCCGTCAAAACCCGTTCCGCGATTCAAGCCGGCACGTAGCGACAGTTCCGTGTTGGCGAAGTTGAAAGACCCCGCCATATTGAAACTATTGCCTGTCGCAGCCGGCCTGCTGTTGGTTGTCGGTTGGTTTTCGATGCCAGAGAGCAATGCCGGAGACGTCACGCTTTACAACGAACTCAACAATCTGATTACCGAAGTCCGAACGAAACGTGCTCAGGATCCGAAATCACTCCCGCAACTCAAAGACGAACTGGACAAAGCGGCTGATCGCATTGTGAAGAAACTGGAAAAAACGGCTGACGGTGACCACCCCGCACGACAACGTCTTCTATGGTGCGCGAAAACAACGGTTCCACAAATGACAAAAGTCGGTCTAGCCACTGAGGCTCTCGCTGAGAAACAAGTCATTGCTCAGTTGGATCAAACCGCAGTCCTGCTCGGACTGAAACCGGCTCCGCCGCCGGTCGCCGTGGCCGAGTTAGTGACTGACTAACAACCACGGAACGTTGGTGTTGCTCAACACATCGCAAGTCATTCTTGCTGTAGCCGCTGATATGCACGACTACAGCGGCGAAAACACGCAAGCTGTCCGACTCAAGCAACATCACATCTTGAGTTTCTGCGGACAGAAGGAAGCATCGCGACGGTTGGCTCATAGAAACACCGTTTCGCGATCGCCGGTCGAGAACACAATCAAGCAAACGATCGGCTCGCTACCGTTGTTGGTCATGTTATGTGTGACGCCGGAAGGAATGCGAATGGTCATGCCTGCGGTGAGTTCAACGGAGTCATCGTCAAAGCTGTGCTGCCCCGTCCCGTTGAGCATATACAACACCTCTTCGCAGTTCGGGTGATAATGCCGAGGGTTCCGCTGTCCCGGTGGGATGTTGCAAATTCCAACTGTTTGCATCGCACCAGGAGAAAGCTTGGCGTTACAGAGCCATTTGAGGGTTCCCCAAGGAAAGACCTCTTCATTGAGCAACTTGCTGTCGGTCACACAGGTGGGGAGATCGAACATCTTGGTTCTTCCTAAGCAGTGACATTGACGAGAGTGACTTTCTCCACCACCGCAGATTACAAACCGCAAGCCCCAAAGTAACCTTGTCACCCAAAACGTCAGTGAGAGCGGTCGCATAAGGCGACCGTGAATCGAGTGTCTCACGAACTGATTGCCCTCGCCGATGCTTTGGGTGACATGACGGTGCGGCTTACGAAAACGGCTATTGGACTCATCACGGCTTTCTGACAAACGGCATTTGGAGATCCTTCCATGTACCCAGCGGACTTAATGATGACTCGACGAGAGGCTCTTGCAGTTGGTGCTGCGGTTGGTCTGACTGCATTGAATACTTCTTCGCCGTTGCACGCGCAGACAAAGCCTGCGAACGAGACACCGTGGATCGACGCACATTCGCATATCTGGCCGCCGGAGACTGACAAATTTCCGCTCGCACCAGGAAAGACGAAGAAGGATCTCAATCCGTCGAGCTTCACTGACGACGAACTGATGGCGATTGCTCGGCCTGAAGGTGTCGGGCGAGTCGTATTGATTCAGCATTCGGTCTATCACTTGTTCGACAACTCGTACTTGATCGACGCGGTACGACGACATCCAAAGATGTTCCGAGTGCAGGGCATGGTCGATGACCAGCAACCACATCCGGGCGAAACGATGAAGAAGCTCTTGCCGCAAGGCGTTACGGGGTTTCGGATCACTCCGTTTGTTCGCGAACCCAAGGACCAACCGGCTTGGCTGACAACTCCTGGCATGATCGAAATGTGGAAGACCTGTGCAGAAACGCGTCAGGCAATGTGCCTGCTGATCAACGCGTCGGACTTGCCGAGCACCGATAAAATGTGTGAGCAACATCCTGACACGCCGGTGGTGATCGATCACTTCGCGCGTATCGGGGCTGATGGCCAACTGCGTGCCGAAGAGATCAAAAATCTTTGTCGACTTGCGCGTCACAAACATACGAGTGTCAAGCTTTCGGCGTATTACGCGCTCGGGCAAAAGAAGCCCACACACGACGAATTGATCCCGATGATCAAGCGGCTGTTTGAAGCGTTTGGTCCTCAACGTTTGATGTGGGCCAGCGACTGTCCGTATCAAATTCAGGGTGCCAACAACTATAAGGCGTCCATCAGCCTCGTCCGCGATCGACTCGATTTCGTGTCGGCGGAGGACAAGCAATGGTTGCTCGCCAAAACGGCGGAGAAGTTTTTCTTTTACGCATGATGATCAAGTCGATTATCACACTCACTACTTTTGAATGGGAAATATCTGCATGGTTACAGTCGGCATGAATTATCACGTCATCGAAGGGAAGCAAAAAGATTTTGAAGACAAGTTCGCGGGAGTCATCGACGCTCTGCGAGCCGCTGCTGGACACACAAACTCAACGCTTTGGAAAGACGTCAGCGATAGCGCTTCGTATCTCATCACCAGCGAGTGGTCAGACGAGACCGCCTTCCAAGAATTCATTCGCAGCGAGGCTTTCCGCGCGGTGACAAACTGGGGCAAAGAACAAATTCTTTCTGGCCGTCCACAGCACAAAATCTACAAACACTAATCCATGACAGTGATTCTCCTGTTTGCGCCGTTCTCGAAATGAGTTACACGGCGTACCGAAACGATCGCCAGGAAGGCAGTGTCGTTTCAAACAAACCGTGTTTTCTCACCCCAACCTAGCTTGTCTCGGTGGTTTTGGGGCTTTTGCACTACCCCTCGTTTCGAGACTAAAAACTCGTAGTACATAAGCCCGATTCCACCGAGACAAGCTTCGATGGGGGTTGAATCGACATCGCAAGACTGAATGACAGACTGATAGCCGTGTTCGGCGTGTAACGAATTTTGACAGACAAGGATGTTTGTAAAATGTCGATGACTATTGTTGCAGACGATGCGGTCCCGGTTCATCGAAAAATGACCGCTGGAGCGAAAGCATGGAGCGGTTTTTCGCTGAGCTTTCTCAAACGATACGGCATACTGGCTGAACTTGTCTCGATCTTGATCGTAAGCTTCACACTGTCACGGCTTGGCTATTTTCTGTGGTTTGCCGATTGGAAACAGCTCTCCCTAATCGACGTACTGAAGGTCTTCGTCACCGGTCTGCGATTTGACCTGCTGGCCGCGCTGTTGGGCGTACAACTTCAATTGTGGCACTTCACGTTCTGTCGAAATCAACGGCTGCTGACTAGCACGAGTCGGTGGTTCATGGAGGGCTGCTGGATCGTCGTGTTCTTGTTTGTGCCGTTGTTTGTGATCATCGAAGCATTGTTTTTCCAAGAGTTCGATGGGCGTCTGAATTACATTGCGTTTGAATATCTCGTCTATCCGACCGAGGTTTGCTGCAACATTTGGCAATCGTTCCCAGTTGTCGAATTACTGCTCGTTGTCGCGGCGTTTGGGCTCGGGCCGTATTTTTTCTTCCGACGTCGGTTCGTCCAACGACTGGAAGATCAGATGCCGTTGCCCAATCGTCTGGCGATCTTCGGCGGAACATGGGCTCTGATAGTTGGTCTCTGGGCAACGAGCGGCATGGCTACCATGAATGTTACGCCGGATCGCACTTCAAACGAATGTGCGGGGAACGGGCTTTACACGTTCGTGTACCACGCTTGGACCTGTCATTTCGATTACGAGCAGTATTATCTAACGATCAATCAATCCGAAGCGGCACATGAGGTTCGACAGCACCTTGTACGTTCCGGTGACGACGTGCATGAAGAGTCCGCGAATCCGCTTGATCGCACTGTGCATCAAGCGGCACCTCGCAAGGATTGGAACGTCGTCATCATTTTGGAAGAGAGTTTTGGTTCTGACTTCGTTGGTGTTTTGGGAGACAAGCGTGGTTTGACTCCCTGCGTTGACAAGCTGTCGCGTGAAGGAACGCTCTTCGACAATTTTTATGCGACAGGCAATCGAACGGCTCGAGCGCTCGAAGCGGTGACAACTTCACTGCCGCCGATCCCAACGGAATCCATTCTGAAGCGAGATCATTCGCAACACGTCTTCACATTGGCTCATGCTTTGAAAGAACGAGATTACAACCGCACCTTCATGTATGCCGGACGAGGGTTGTTTGACGGGGTTCGATCCTTCATGACCGCGAACGGATTCGATCGCTTTGTCGAAGAGAAAGATTTCGTGAACCCGGCGTTCGTCAACGCGTGGGGTGTTTCGGATGAAGACCTATTCAATCGCGCACTGACAGAACTCGATAGTCTGCATGCCGAAGGAAAACCATTTTTCACGATGCTGCTAACGGTCTCGAACCACCGGCCGTTCACCTATCCCGACGGCCGCATTGACCGACCTTCGTCGGAACTCAGCCGCGAAAACGCGGTCAAGTACGCTGACTGGTCGATTGGCATGTTCTTCGACAAAGCCAAAGATCATGCTTGGAAGAAGGACACGATCTTCGTCGTTATGGGAGATCATGGAGCCCGAGTTTACGGCAGCCAGAAATTCCCGATGAAGTCTTATCGCGTACCAGTTCTGCTACTGAGGCCCGATGACAGCAGTGGAGGGAAACGATGTCACACGCTCGCGTCATCGCTCGACATCGCTCCAACGATCATGGGATTGCTCGGCGGAGATTATCGTTCGGTCTTCTTTGGTCGCGACGTTCTTAACCTGCCCCCCGAACAAGGTTACGCGCTGATGCAACACAACCACGATGTAGCGTTGTTGACAGCCGACAACAAACTTGTGGTTCTCGATGCGCGTCGCCAAGCGTGGGTCTATGACTTCGATAAGAACAACTTTTCACTCAAGGCTGAAAAGCTCCCGACTCCGGAACGACTCCGCTCAGCGATCTCGTTCTTTCAAATGGCGAATCGCCTGTACTATGACGAGTTCCAGTTCCCGGGAATACCGAAGACAACGAGCGTCAGTCCGCTCAACCTGCCAGACCTCGCAAGCAAGCCACAGGACAAGCAGTAACACGTTGCAACAGTAGACCGGTCACTGCATCACTAGGGTCTTGCACTCTGGGAATGAAGCGTGAGTCGTCTACCTTGGCGATGAGATCAGGATCAAGCTGCCGTGACGGAATCGTGCGTGAACTCATCGAATGACGTTATTGATGAAAGCCGCGATGTGCGGCGATATGCGATGCGATTGATCGTGGTCGCGGCCTCGGTCATGTCGTTGGTACAAATTCTAAATTCACAACCGTTGCAAAGCGCGAATGATCGGTCACGCTGGGCAACAGTTTGGTCGCTCGTTGAGCGTGGTACGTTCCAGATTGATGAAATCGATGCACGACCCGGTTGGGGAACGATCGACAAAGTGCGGCACGAGGGCCACTTTTATTCGTCAAAGCCACCGTTACAGAGCACGTTGGTGGCGGGCGTCTATTGGTGTGTGAAGCGAGTCACCGGTTGGAACTTGGATCATGACACGGCGGAAGTTTCCCGTCTGATTTTGCTGATCATCAATTGGTTGCCGCGAGTACTTTCCCTGATCCTGATTTCGATGTTGGTCGAATGGAATGCGCGGCGCGATATCAGCAAGCTATTCGTGTTAACGGTCGCCAGTTGGGGAACATTGCTGGGTCCGTTCTCGTCTTCACTCAACAATCATTTTCCGGCGGCAGTCTGCACACTGATCACGATGTTTGCTGCATTGCGAATTCTCAATGACGGTGAGCGGCGGGTACGGTTCTTTGTCATCACCGGTGTTTTTGCGGGATGCACGTTTTGCTTTGAATTGCCCGCCGCTCTGTTGGTGGTAGTCTTCGGAGCATTGTTGTTGAAGGCTGATGCCCGTCGTACGTTGTTTGCTTTTGTTCCTGCGGCCTTGATTCCGATGACCGCTTTCGCCGTGACGAATTGGCTTGCGACCGGTGGAGCAATGCCGTTTTATTCGAGTTACGGCAGTGACAAATACGTTTACGAACACGAAGGGGTTCCGAGCTATTGGTCGAACCCGCAAGGACTCGACCGCAACCTGGATTCTCCGCTGCTGTACTTCGTGCATTGCACTGTCGGGCATCACGGCCTGCTGTCGCTGACGCCAGTCTTCTTGCTGACATTTATTGGCTGGCTGCGTTGGAACCGCTGGGAACAATGTCGGCAACGGACAATGCTCATCGTCGGTGCGGCGATGACGGTGATTGTGCTCGGCTTCTATCTATCGAAAACGCAGCACTACAACTACGGCGGCAACAGCGTCGCCTTGCGTTGGATGTTGTGGCTCACGCCGCTGTGGTTGATCGCGATGATCCCGGTCTTGGATGCATGGGGCACGCGGCGTTGGTTTCGATGTCTCGCGTCAGTGCTGCTGATCGCGTCGATCACATCGGCCAGTCTACCGGGAGGCAATCCGTGGCAACATCCGTGGCTCTTCACGCTGATGGAACGCTGGGGCTGGATCGACTACACCGAGCCTGCTCCTGCATTCAACTTCAAGCACAAGCTGTGGTCATGGTTCCCGAAGCTCGGCGATCCAACGGCAAAAGAGGCGTCATTCGTGAAGTTTGTTGGGACTGGATCAAGCCTGTTGACTCCGGATTCAGCGTTCGACAAATCAACCGTCGGAAAGTTTGATCTTAGTTTATCGACGAATCCAAACGGTGATTCTGCACTCGCAGGAATTCAAAGCATTCAGTTCATTTGGAATGCTGAGAGCACGACTACAAACAAACGATCCGCTGTCATTTCCGTAAACGTGGCGGCATTCAACTCTGGAAAGAAATCATCCGAGTTTCTGCGTTCATCCACCACAACGCCGTTGCAACGCGATGAATTGATCGCACTGCAACGACTCGCCACTGGACTGCCTCAAGCGGTTGAGTTTCATCCCGGACACATTCGATATCTCAAGACACCACTGCGATCAAACAAAGCCTTTCGATGTCAGCGAGCTGCTGCTCAGACTTTGTTTCAACCGCAACACGCCGACCATCCGTTGCGCTATCGTTGCGACTTGTGGTTATGCGAAGAGATTCCATTCGGCGTGGCTCAGTTGGAAATCACAATCAGTGATCCAGAGACCACGCAAACATTGACGTTTCAACGACTGACAGCCGTTGAAGCAACCGGCTTCACACCGCAGAAACGTTGAGTGATATCGCAACGTGACGTGAGTCGTGAAATCGAACCCTGTATTTTTCTCGGGAAAAATAGCAAAACTGTCGGCATACGTTGGTTGATTTCATAGATAGGCACCGTTAATTTCCGGCCCTGTTCGCGGGATTCCTCGCGAAAAGCTGAGTATTTCACGTCGGGCACAAACACCAAGAAATGTTCCGTGACCCGGTTATCTGTTCGTCCCGCTGACCGTTCAAGAAAGGGAGTCACATGGCGGAAAAAGCTGCGAAGTCAATTTCCAAGTCCGAAATCCTTAACAAGCTGGCTGAAGACACGGAGCTGAACCGTAAGCAGGTTTCGGCAGTGCTTGAGTCACTGACCAACCTGATTGGTGCTCAGATCGGTAAGAAGGGTCCAGGGCTTATCGCAATTCCTGGTCTTCTGAAGATCGTCCGCATCAGCAAGCCAGCCACCAAAGCCCAAAAAGGTGTGCCGAACCCCTTCAAGCCAGGTGAGTTGATGGACCGTCCGGCCAAGCCGGCCAAGAATGTCGTCAAGGTTCGCCCGATGAAGGCCCTGAAGGACATGGTCTAAATCGATTCGAATTGAATCGACTGATTTAGTCTGAAACACCAGAAGCCCAGCTTTGTAAAAGCTGGGCCTCTGTTTTTTGTGGCGTATGCGGCTCTCGCGCGATTCGTTCGACACCATCAACGCACGCGAGCCGCGTGCACCACGGGTTCACAAATTCGCCGGTGGTTCGACGGCGTCGAGAAACATTCGCTGCCACAATTCCAAACAGAGCAGCGCCCACAAACGGTGGGAGTGATCGGTCTTCTGTTGCTGATGTTCGTCGAACAGACGTTGTACGGCGGCAGGCTCGAAGAAGCCGCGCGATTGCGTGCGTGAATCGAACAAGACGTCACGCAGGAACGGTTTCAATTCACCTCGAAACCAGTTGGCCAGCGGCACACCGAAGCCCATTTTGCGGCGGCGTTGAATCGACGGCGGGAGCAGATCGGCGAACGTGTCGATCAGGATTTGCTTCCCTTGATTGCCGTGCAGCTTCAATTCGATCGGCATCCGCGCGGCGAGTTCGATCACTTCTTGGTCGAGGAACGGGCTGCGGCATTCCACGCTGAACGCCATGCTGGCCACATCCACTTTGGTCAGGATGTCGCACGGCAAATAGCTGAGGATGTCGGCGCAGGTCGTCCGTGTGACGAAGTCGCGGCTCGGACAAGCAGCATACGCGTCGAGCAAGAAATCTCCCGCGTTGTGATCCCCTAACGAGCGAGCGAACTCCGGCGTGTAGAGTTCTTGACGTTGCGATTCCTCGAAGATGCCGACCCAGCGCAGATAACGCTGCTCCGGCGTTTGACCGAGCGCTCGCAGAAACCGTTTTGCTCGGCGGCGTAACGACATCTTCCCCGCGCCCGACGGAATCTTCTGCCAGATCTTGGCGGTCAACAGCTTCTTGAGCACTCCCGGCAGGCGATCAAACCGCGACGCGAGCTTCACCGCCAGATACCGCGTGTAACCGCAAAACATCTCGTCGCCGCCGTCCCCCGACAGCGCGACGGTCACATGCTGCCGAGTCATCTCCGACAGATACATCGTCGGGATGGCCGAGCTGTCCGCGAACGGCTCGTCGTAATGCCACAGTAGCTTCGGCAACATGTCGAGCGCGTTCGGCTCAACGACCAACTCGTGATGATCGGTTTTCAAATGAGCCGCCGCCTCCCGCGCGAACGATCGCTCGTCGAACTCTTTGACCGGGAACCCAATCGAAAACGTGTGAACCGGCCGCTCCGAGTGCTCCTGCATCAAGCCGGTGATGATTGTTGAATCGATGCCGCCGGACAGAAACGCGCCGAGCGGCACATCGCTCCGCATTCTCAGACGCACTGCTTCGGTCAGGGTGCTCCGCAATTCTTTTCGCCACCGATCAGCGGACCATGTGGAGCACGTTTCCAACGTGCTCGTCGCCTTTTGTTCTTGAGTGTCTCCTGTTGGAGCACGTTGAAAACGTGCTCCAACACCCGGCTCGAAAGGTGGCTCCCAATACCTTCGCACTTCCAGCATCCCATTCTCAAACACCCCCACATGTCCCGGCGGGAGCTTGTGGTAATCGAGCAACATGCAATCCGGATGCGGCACGTACTGGTAGCACAAGAACGAGTCGATCGCCCGCACGTTCAAGCGCCGCGGAGCACCGGGAACCAACAGCAGCGCTTTCAATTCGCTGGCGAAAGTCAACTGGCCTCGATCCAGCCGATAGAACAGCGGCTTCTTGCCGACTCGATCGCGTGCCAGCAGCAGGCGCTTTCGGCGATCATCCCAGATCGCGAACGCGAACATCCCCCGCAACCGCTGCACGCAATCGGGGCCGAGTTCTTCGTAGAGATGGACGATGCACTCGGTGTCGGTATTCGTGCGAAACGTGTGGCCGCGAGCTTCCAGATCCGCCCGCAGTTCGCGGTAGTTGTAGATCTCGCCGTTGAAGACAATCCACACGCTGTTGTCTTCATTCGCAAGCGGCTGATGCCCGGTGCTTAGATCAATGATCGAAAGGCGCCGAAATCCGAGCGCGGCGGCGGGCCCAAGCGACGTTGCTGGCTGATGAGAATCAAACGGAGAACCAGAAGTGTCCGCCTTGCTGAAATACGTTCCTGCATCATCAGGGCCGCGATGGCGAATTGCAGAAGTCATCCGTTCGAGCGTCGCGGCCGACACCGGAGTTCCCTCCGACGACCATGCCGCTCCTGCAATCCCACACATGCCTATCCCTCCCTGAGCAATTCACCAACTCACGACCACCTTCGTCGATTCCCAAGCAGGTCGGAGATTGACGGACCCAAATTATTGAGGCAAGTCAGTTACTTCAGTTATCGACTGTCGGCGTCAGCGAGCGGTGTCACAATTTTGCGTGTTGGCGATGCCATGTGGTCTCGTGTTGATAAGCCGCTGCGATGGCTAGCAAGCGATTGTCGGAGAAGGCTCGACCGCAAAACTGGATCGCGGTCGGCAGTCCTTCTTCACCGAATCCATTCGGGACGGTGATTGCCGGAACTCCAGCGATATTGCTCGCTCCACCGATTTGCGAGCCAGTGGTCCCTTTGCGATATTCGTCCCAAGGTCGATCAACTGGATAGGCCACCGTTGGCAACGTCGGACAGAGGACAGCATCAAAAGGCGCGAGTGCTGCGTCGAGTTCGCGTTGGATGATCCCTCGAATGCGCATGGCATTGATGTAGTCTTTCGCCGGAATCGTCAAGGCTGAGAACAGTCCCCAGCGATCTTCGTCGGCAGTCATCTCCCAGACTTGGCCGCTCTTCGCGAGATCCTCGAATACCGCCGCCATTTCGCACGAGATGATCAATGAGGCGACAGCCCCATACGGCAAGTCCGGAAGTTTGATTTCACTGATTGTCGAGAACCGTTCGAGTACTTTCAGCGATGCTTCAAAGTTTGCTTTGACTGCCGGTTGAACGTGAGTGGTCGCGTCACTCAGAACGGCCAATTTGAATTTTGACGCATAGGCATAGTCGACGAGCCTCGTGGCTTCAGCGGACGACGTATCTCGAATGTCTCTCCCAACGAGTGCATTGAGAACGAGGCAGCAATCTTGAGCCGTCCGAGCGAGCGGCCCAATCTTGTCGAGCGTCCAACTGAGAGTCATTGCGCCATAACGGCTGATCAATCCAAACGTCGGACGTAATCCGGTAACTCCGCAATATCCGGCGGGAGTCATTATCGAGCCCCACGTTTCTGTCCCGATTGAAAACGGTACAAGTCCAGCGCCAACCACAGCACCTGAACCGCTCGAAGATCCACCGGCCCAACGTTTGATGTTCCATGGATTGAGTCCTGGCCCGGTGAACGTGGCGTTCGCTTGTCGGTATCCCAGCCCGCCAGCGATTTCGACCATCGCCAGTTTTGCGACTAAAACCGCTCCCGCATCACGAAGTTTTTCTACAACAGCCGCGTCACAGTCAATTGTCTGTACTTTGAACGGAGCTGCCCCCCAAGTTGTCGGAAATCCTTTGGCGGCGATGAGGTCTTTGACACCGTAAGGAATTCCATGCAACGGCCCGCGATCTCGTCCCGCTCGAAGATCAACATCGGCTTGAGTCGCCTCTCTCAAGGCGCGGTCGCGAGTGACCGTCACGACGGCATTCAACTTGGGGCCGATACGATCCAGTCGGTCGAGAAAGAACTGTGTCAATTCAACCGACGTGAACTCGCACGCACGCAGCTTGGTACCGAGTTCGGTAATCGTGCAAACCGTCAGTGTTTCTGAAAGTGACATCGTTCTTAGTTCGTCGATCAGAAGTGTTTGATATTCGTGTTGACGTCCAATGCCGCTGGCAAGGTTGGCATGTTCTCGATCATTCAGAAAGAGTACCACGAACGAGAAAGCCGGTATTCTTGATTGAAAGGCTGGCCAATTTGTGAATTTGAGTGGCACATCCTGACCATCGGGAAGAACGCGGGAATCGAGATCAACTCTGAAAACCACGCCCTGCCCGATGGTCAGGGTCGTACCACCCATACCTGCAAACTCAACTCAAATCGAACTTCTATCCAGCCGTGTTCTTCGTTGTCCCACTTCTTGGCGATGTTGTGCGTGAGTGTTAGATTGCCCCTCTGTCATTCAATTGTTAGGACAGTTTTGCCTTTAATCGCTTCGGCGGCTGTCTCACCTGTGATGTTCGCAAGGATTCCCGCTATGACGATTCGGTCTCGCTGGCTGAACTGCCTCGCTCTACTCGCTACATCAGTCGCTGTCTTGGTCGGAGCGGCAATGATTCCCGCAGCCGATCAACCCGCCGCGAAATCAAATTCCGCCGACACCGCAGTTGATCCCGCACATGCGAAAGATCGAGCGGCGGGCTTAGACCTGTTTCGCAAAGAGGTTCGACAAGTGCTTGTCGGACGTTGCGTGAAGTGTCACGGCGGCGAAAAGGTCGAAGGGAAGTTCGATCTCACAACTCGAGAAGCGTTGCTGAAAGGTGGCGAAACGGGAGTTGTCGCGATCGTGGGCAAGTCGAAAGAGAGCTTGCTCATGAAGTTGATCAAACAAGAAGAAGAGCCGCACATGCCGGCAGATGGCGCAAAGTTGTCTGATCTGCATATTGCGGCGATCGCTCGCTGGATTGACTTGGGAGCACCTTATGACAAGTCACTGAAAGATGACGTCAAAGATCCGAAGGCCTGGATTCACCGAGAGATATCCCCTGACGACCGTGAGTTCTGGGCGTTTAAGCCGTTGAAAGTGGTTACTCCGCCGAGCGTTGATGGGGACTCGGCGAAGTGGGCGCGATCGCCGATCGACCAGTTCGTCAGCGCGAAGTTGAAAGAGAAAGGATTAACGCCGAACCCTGTCGTTGATCGCCGGACTCTTATTCGCCGAGCGTATTTTGATTTGATCGGCCTGCCGCCGGAACCCGCCGATATTGAATCGTTCGCGAACGATCCGGCTCCGAATGCGTTTGAGAAAGTGATCGACAAGTTGCTGGCGTCATCACATTACGGGGAGCGTTGGGGCCGACACTGGTTGGACGTCGCACGCTTCGCCGAGAGCCACGGCTTTGAGCAGGACTACGACCGGCCGTTCGCGTACTACTTCCGCGACTTCGTCATTCAGGCGTTTAACCAAGACATGCCTTACGACCAGTTCGTGAAATGGCAACTGGCAGGTGATGAGTTTGCTCCTGATACTCCGCTCGCGCAAATGGCGACCGGGTTCTTGGGCGCGGGCGTGTTCCCGACGCAGATCACCGCGAACGAAGTTGAACGAACTCGGTACGACGCTCTCGACGACATGACCTCGACAACAACAGCTGCATTCTTAGGACTGACTGTCGGATGCGCTCGCTGCCACGATCACAAGTTCGATCCATTTCCGGCAGCTGATTACTACCGCATGACGGCCACATTCACGACGACAGTGCGGAGTGAGGTTGATCTCGATCTCGATCCGGCGACTTACAAAAAAGAAAAGGCCGCGTTTGATATCGTTCATACGCCGATCGCAGAATCGCTGACGCAGTTCGAAAGCGATCAGCTCGCAAAACGATTTACTGACTGGGAAAAACGCGAAGCCTCGTTGCGAGCCGAAGGGAAATCGCAGATCAAAGCGAAGTGGATGATCCTTGATGTGGCTGAGATGAAGTCTGCAGGCGGAGCGACGCTGACGAAGCAAGAGGACGGCTCGATCCTGGCGACGGGCACGAATCCGGACTTCGAGACTTACACGTTCGTCGCGAACACCGACGTCACCGGCATCACAGCGATTCGTTTGGAAGCGCTCGCTCACCCGAGCATGGCCAAGAGCGGACCCGGTCGCGCAGAGAACGGCAACATTGATCTGACCGATGTCAAAGTGACGCTCGCTCCAAAAGCGGATGCGAAGCAAATGAAAGAGATCAAGCTGATCAACGCAATCGCAACTTACGAGCAAGGCCCGCATCTCGCAGTGAAGTTGGCGATTGACGGCGACAAGAAGTCCGGCTGGGCGCTCGATCCGAAGTTCGGACAAGATCACGCGGCGGTGTTCGAGCCGGAAGTACCGATTGGTTCTGTCGGCGGCAGCGTGTTGACGATCACGCTCTCGTTCAACGGCAACAATCGACACAACATTGGGCGACCTCGCTTGTCGATCACGACCACTCCCGGCCCAATCAGTTTGGACGGCGATGCTCAGACTGCAGGGATTCCGGAGTTACTCGCGCTGTCTGCCGACAAGCGATCGGCAGAGCAGACGAAAACGCTGCTGAATTGGTTCAAGCATCTCGATCCCGACTGGAAGAAGCTCAATCAGGCGGTGCAAGAAAGCTTGGCGAAAGCTCCGAAGCCGAAGCTCGCCAAGGTCATGGTTTGCAGCGAAGGAGTAAAGCCGATTCGGCATCACACGCAAGGGGCCGACTTCTTCGAGCAGACTCATTTCTTGTATCGCGGCGACACGGTTCAAAAAGTGGACGTTGCGGCTCAAGGCTTCTTGCAAGTGCTGATGAATTCGCCGGAGCGTGAGAAGACTTGGATCGAAGCTCCACCTGCCGGAGCGAAGACCTCGTACCGACGTCGTTCGCTGGCGAACTGGCTGACCGATACGAAACAAGGGCCGGGACAACTGCTGGCACGCGTGATGGCGAATCGTCTGTGGCAGCATCATTTCCACCTCGGCATCGTCGGGACACCGAACGATTTCGGAGCGATGGGACAACGACCGACGCACCCCGAATTGCTCGATTGGCTCGCGGCGACGTTGATGGCTCCGGTGAAAGAGGGAACGCCCGCTGGTTCGCTCAATCCTGAAGCAGGAGCCGGCTGGCGGCTGAAGGCGATGCACAAGCTGATCATGCTCAGCGCGACGTATCAGCAGAGCACGGCATTCGACGCGAGCAAATCAAAGGTCGATCCACAGAATCAATTTCACTGGCGACGTTCACCACGACGACTTGAAGCTGAAGTGATTCGCGACGCGATGCTCGCCTTCAGCGGGTCGCTCGATCCGACGATGTTCGGACCGGGGACGCTTGAAGAGTCGCACAAGCGGCGCAGTATCTACTTCATGGTGAAGCGGAGCCGACTGATTCCGATGATGCAGCTCTTCGATTCTCCAGAACCACTCGTCAGCGTGGGCGAACGCCCGAGCACAACGATCGCGCCGCAGGCATTGATGTTCCTCAATAATCCAAATGTCCGCAGCTACGCCCAAAACTTTGCAAAACGTTTGTTGCCGATCGCAGAAAAATCGCTCACCGATGCAGTCAAGCAAGGGTACTTGTCTGCGGTCGGACGAATGCCCACGACTGACGAACAATCGGAAACGGTCGCATTCCTCGAACAACAAGCGGCCTCGTATCAAACCACCGGCAAGCCAAACGGTCGTGAACTCGCGCTGGCGGACTTCGTACAAGTACTGATGAGCTTGAATGATTTCGTCTACTTAGATTGATCGAAGATGCTACCAATCAACTGGAAACCTTCCGCACGCGAACTCCGCTGGTTTGCGGGCTTGTTGATTCTGTTCTTCGGATTCATCGCCGGACTGTGGCGGTATCGTTCCGGTCAAACGACTGGACCAGTCGTGATGGCGAGCGTAGCGAGCGCCATCGGGCTGGTTGGCCTCACTATTCCCATGGCAATTCGAGGAGTCTATGTCGTTTGGATGATCGCTGTCTGGCCAATTGGCTGGGTGGTTTCACACGTCTTGTTGGCCACGATCTTCTTCGGCGTCATGACTCCGATCGGCTTGATTCTACGGGCCCTCGGCCGTGACCCGATGCGTAAAAAGCTGGATCGCACCGCAAAAACCTATTGGATCACTCGACCTGCTGAAGAGTCTGATCCACAGCAATACTTCCGACAGTTTTAGGCCGCAAATCAATACCGAATAGCTTGATGCATCGGACCAAAATCTCGCCATCAGCTAGCCTGCGGCTGAAAATACGAACCAAGCCAGCTTGACAGGATTCTGGCGATCTCAGAAGTTGCCGCGCGACTGCGCGACAGGCAAGCGTAGATCGGTCACACTTTGATCGGTCCCAGCGACTCAGGGAGTGAACCGCTGACGCTGCCGCCCAAAAAATCGAGGCAAGGAAGCCCCCATTGATCAAATCCTGTTTTGCCCATAATGAAGCGGATTCCGGTGCAAAACTGCGGCCGTTGTCATTGAAGAAGAACGTCGCTTGGACGTTCGTGGGGAACGTCGTTGCCGCGTTATGTCAGTGGGGCGTGTTGGTGGTGCTGGCGAAGATCGGCCCCCCGATCATCGTCGGACAGTACGCGATGGGCTTGGCGGTCACTGGGCCGATCATGATGTTTGCCTCGTTGCAGCTTCGGAAGTTTCAGGCGACTGATAGCCAACGTGAGTTTCGCTTCGGCGACTATCTCGGTTTGGTCTTAATCAGCAGCGGCCTCGGTTGGCTGATCGCCTCATGTGTCGGTTGGTGGGACAGCCACAACGACGAAGGTTTGGTCAATGTCGAAGAGATGCTGGTTGTCAGCTTGGTCGGCTTTAGCAAAGTCTGCGAACTGATTGCCGGAACGTTTTATGGATTGTTGCAACAGCACGAGCGACTCGATCGCATTACCAAGTCGAATATCCTGCACTCGACCTCGTCGATGTTGGCACTCTGCCTGGGAGTCTGGCTAACCGGCAACGTGCTGTGGGGCGTACTGGCAGACGCCGTGATGCAGTTGGTAATTATTGCGACCTACGACGTCCCCAGTGCGTTGTGGATTTTGCGGGTTCAAAGTGACACGACGGAATCGTCACGTTGGCGACGAATAGTCGCCGTGTTGCCGGAGATTCGTCCCCGTTGGGACTGGGCACGGATGCGACCGCTGATGATGCTCGGTTTACCAATGGGCGTGGTGAGTTTGCTGACGTCGTTACAGACCAACATCCCGCGCTACTTTGTCGAAGACCAATTGGGCAAAGCGGAACTTGGAATTTTTTGTGCAGTGGCCGCATTGATGATGACCGGAATCACGCTGATGCGAGCATTGGATCAAAGCTGCATGCCACGATTGGCCAAATTACACGCGGCGAGAAGTTATCGTGAGTTTCGCTGGCTGTTGCTGAAGTTGGCGGGGGTTTATTTGCTGCTGGGAGTGGCCGGTGTTTGGGTCGCTCGTTGGGGCGGACGACCGCTGCTGACGCTGCTCTTTTCGGCGGAATATGCGATTCATACGGACGTCCTGGAAACGATCATGCAGGCCGCAGTCGCCTCGTATTTGGTCGGCACAATCTCGTCGGCCTTGGTCACAACACGCTGCATTCGACCACAGCTACCGTTGCTGTGCATCTCATTGGTTTCGGCGTTCGCAGCCTGTTATTGGCTTGTTCCAGAATACGGACTATGGGGCGCATCAATGTCGATGGTGCTCTGCAAAATCCCATACATCGTTATTGGCGGCACGATGCTGCTTTATGCAACGCGCGAGATTTCTCCTCATGCCGCGTCGGCCTACGAGAGGAAGACGACGGCTGTCGAACCAACATCCTCATCACTGCGGAGGGCCGCTTGATGTGTGGTATTACCGGATTGTCTTTGCCGCATCCGACCGAATGGGCCGAACCTCGAATTCAGGAGATGACCGCGTCGATCCGGCATCGTGGTCCCGATTCGGATGGTCATTTTGCAAACCCCGGAAAGACGACCTGGCTCGGCTTTCGACGGCTTGCGATTCGCGATCTCGATCCGCGTGCAAATCAACCGATGGTCTCGGCCAGCGGTCACACAGCCGTTGTTTTCAATGGCGAGATCTACAATACCGATGAACTGACCGCGAAATTTTTACCGGGAGTATCGCTGCGCACGACGGGGGACACCGAGGTTTTTCTCGAAGCGTTTGAGCGACACGGAACGACGATTTTCGCAGAGTGCAACGGCATGTTTGCCGCCGCGTTCCTTGACGTTGCAAGCGGTCGCCTGACACTCGTTCGTGATCGGATGGGAAAGAAGCCGTTGTTTTTGTTTGAGGGAAAGGACTTCCTTGCGTTCGGCTCAGAATTGCGGACGCTACGCTCATTTGGCCTCGAGCCAGATCCTGAGCAGTTGCCGTACTTCTTTCACTTCGGCTGGTTTCCCGCACCGCAGACGTTTTTCAAAAAAACAACGCAACTCCGTCCAGGTGAGTCCGTCGTCATCGCAAACGGTCGGATTATCTCGCGACAAAAATATCACGACTTCACCGAATGGGCTTGGGGAACGAAGAGCACAGAAGAAGTCGGTGTCGATGGTCTCAACGAACTCGATGACCTTGTCGCTGACGCGGTGAAACGGCGAACGCTCAGCGATGTGCCGATCGGTGCGTTCCTCAGCGGCGGAATCGATTCGTCGCTGGTCGCCGCTTATTTGCGAGCGACCGGACATCGTGATCTGCCAATGTTCACTGTCGCAATCTCGGAAAAGAACGAAGCACCCGCTGCGGCGCAAATAGCACGGCACCTCGATCTATCGCACACGATTTTGCCATTCGACAGCGACCAGTTACTGAGTTCGTTCGATCAATTTCACGACACTTACGAGCAGCCCTACACCGATAGTTCAGGCTTGCCGTCGATGTTGTTATGCAACGCAGTCAAACAGCATGTTTCAGTTGCCTTGTGTGGCGATGGTGGTGACGAGTTCTTTGGCGGCTATCAGCGTTATGACTGGTTCCGACAGGCACTACGCGGGCAACAAATCCCTGCTGTCGCGAGAGCGTTGCTCCGTCGTATCGCGCCACTGGTTGATCGTCGTCGCGGACTCCGCATTCAGCGTCTACTCGAAACACGCGATGAAGCCGGTTTGTACGCGACCATCATTAACAGTTGGACTTGTCCACAATCATTGCCACTCACCACTGAACTCAGCCGCAACGTAACCGCTCCAGAACAACTCGTGCGTGATCTCTTTGCCCGCATGAAATGCGATTCGCTGTCGAAAGCGGCCTGTTTCGATGCGACGTACTACATCCCGGAAGACCTACAAGTGAAGCTAGACCGAGCATCCATGCGAGTCGCGCTCGAAGTTCGTAGCCCGCTATTGGATGTGCGAGTCGCACAGTGGGGAGCCGAGTTGTCGCAGTCTGTGAAATATCGCAGCGGCCCGAAAAGCGTCTTACGCGATCTGCTCGCGCGGCACGTCCCACGAACATTGTTTGAACGACAAAAGCAAGGTTTTTCGATCCCACTCCGATCATGGCTACGCGGACCGCTTCGCAACACGGTTCATGAAACGCTGCATCAACGAGCGGTTCGCGAATGCGGCTGGCTCGACCTGAAGCGAGTCGATGCGATCGAAGCTCAATTTCAACGCGGCGACGACGAATACGCCGCGCCGTTGTGGAGCCTGTTTGTGCTCGCCCACAACTTGCAAAGAAATGCCACGGCACAAACGGCAAAGATGTCGGATCGCAGTTTTGATCAAGTTCCAAAAATGAATCGAGCCGCGTGATGAATGAACTACGTAGCCGTCACGCTCCGCGTGACGAGTCGGACGCTCCCCAGCGACCCGTCTCTGGAGAGCAATTGATCTTTGAGGAAGCGAACTCTGTGAAGCGATCGGCTGGCTACGTAAGACCAACAGCCAGCAACCCCAACTTCGCTATGGAATGACTCCGTGAATTCTCAGACGTTACCACTCTTCACACCACAGCCGCGTGCGCGGTTTGCTTCGGCGAAGCGAGTTGTCGCGTCGCCGCAGGCAATGCCGACGGGGAACACACTGCAATTGTTTTTTGCCCATGCGGCGATCTTTCTGCTACCACTGCCGGCGTTGAAGTACACGTCCACGAGTATCACGCTGGCTGACTTTTTTTTGGTGCCAGCGATCCTGATGAATTTGGGTTATGCACTTCGGCAAATATACGCTTTCCAGATTCCGCTGTTACTCGCCTTTCCGCTTTTCCTGTTTTCGCACTTGCTCGACCCCGACTGTGAGCTGATCACTGTCTTTCAAATTTGCTATATCTGGGGATTCCTCGTTCCTTTTGGTTGGTGCGCGTTCGTAAATATTCCTGTGCGTCGGATTGCCTATTTATTGCTGGCGTCTAATGTCTTGAGTTCGCTGATTGCAATTGGACAGTTTGGCGGACTGATCCCCGATTTGCCGACTCAGAAAGTGATTCAGTTCAAAGGCTCATTGAAGCGAGCCGCCGGCTTGATGCTGCAATGCAACGCGCTAGCGATGTCTTTGACGCCTTGCTTCTTGCTGTTGCCGTATCTTCCGCGCGTTTGGCCACGTATCGCCACCTGCTTGATGATTATTATGGGCTACGCATCGACCGTGTCGAAATCGGCCGTTCTCGCGATCCCAGGCATGCTGTTCTATTTTCTTTGGCGTGAACCAGAGAAGCGAAAGTTTTTACTTTCAGCGCTGGTCGTCAGCCTCATCGGACTGGGATTCTTGAGTCAGTCCAGCACCGATGTATGGCAGTTGTGGGAACTAGTCAAAGAGGCCGCGCAAGCCCGTTGGGACGGAGCCGACAATTCGTTTGAAGAGCGAACCAATCTCGTGCAAATTGCCTTGGAGAAGTCGAAAGAATGTTTCCTGTTGGGCTTTGGGACCGAAGGCACGATGATCCTCATCTCAGAATCGACCGGTAACACAGTTCACGTTTTCTACCTTGGCTTAGTGGTCATCGCCGGTTACCCCGCAGCGGCACTCGTCACTGCTGGAATGCTGATAATCGTCGGGACGTTATGGGCTCAGCGAGACTACAACGTAGCGATTTTTCTAGCCGCTCAAATGCTGGCCCTGTGTGTGATGACCGTGTTGTGTGTCAGTTTCCAATACGGCGTGTTGATGATCGCAGCCAGCGTCCTGGCCGCAAACGACATGCGTGCGTCCTCAATGCGATTGCCGCACCGATAAGCCCCAATCATTAGCACGAAGCGCCAGCATCGGCTCTTGAGTAGTTCCAACTAAGCCGCTCGCCGAGTTGACATCTTGAGTGCGGTTGGTTCTGTAAAACGATCGCAGTACTCCGCCTGAGTCAAATTGAGCAGATCGCCGCGGCGAACCCAGGCGGCCGCTTCTCGCAGAATTGCGCCGAAGAATTCGAGTTGGCGATCTCCTGTGATGAAGTTGTGGGGATGCGACCAAAGATGGACCATGCCGCCGTGTTTCGCAGCACAGGCCAGCATTCGCGACCAACGTGCGACGCTCAGCTTCAACGGAATCCGACGTCGCAAATTGACTCGCCAATTCAGAAAGTAGCCAGCCGGAATCGCTGTCGCAGCGTCCGCCTTGGAATCCAATGAGGTCACCGACTCTGGTTGTGGTTGCGGTTTTTGCCATAGCTTGAGCTCACGTCCCAATGCAGCGAGTGCATCCCAGCGTGTTTGCAGAGACTCTGGCAAAGGCAGACCCAGACGCCGCATCCCGATGTACTCACGAAAGCCAACAATCCCTGCCGACTTCAGCGTCTCTAAGAAGCCGACTTGATTGCGCGGATAGATCAACGTGCGCGACGTGAAGTTTTTCAACTGACCAACTTTTCCGACTAGCAACAACTCCCGCTCGAAGTCGGCGCGAGTCAACGCGTGATCCCGCAATGCGATGTGCTGAAAGCCGTGCGTCCCCAATTCATGGCAGCCCGCTTCACGAATGATTTCCAAGCACTCTGGGCTGAGCCAGCCACTGCTTCGGCCATTCGCGACGGCGTCCAAGAACTCCTGCGTGCGCGGCCACTGCCGACCTGAGATCGTTTCAAACCATTCCGCATGCTGTCGCACTTCATCAGGCGTCAGCACGAACGCACCGACGAACGCAAACGTCGCACGCAACTCATGCTCATCGAGCGCATCACGCAAGCCGCGATAAGCGGCCACGAGGTTCTCTTGAGTGATCTGCTGCCGCAACGACGGTGTGAGCGTTGATGGCCCCCACAAGCCTTCGCAATCGAACGACATCGTGAAGACGCCGGGAAGTGTTGCCATGAGAGTGTTCCTGCTAGTCGCGTCTATTGCCCATTGAGCAGGCAACTCGCCTGCTAAGTCTGTCACAACGCTGAAACAGGCGAAACGCCTGTCCTACGATTGTTGTAAAATCACGCCGCAGCGGGCAGTGCTTCAAAGCCGATATCTACCGCCTCGCCATTGAGCGAAACTGCTGTCGGCAGCGTCCCTTTGCGAGCCGAGAGGAATGTCTGCGGCCCGTTGACTTGCGGCTTCCAGCCCATATCAGCATAGATTTGATTCAATTCTGGCGACGCGCAGAATGTAAACAACAACGTCCCGCCATGTTTTTGAATCAGATGCTCTGCCAGTTTCACCAACGCAGCGAACCGCCCCGATTCACTTGCCTGTGCTGCAATAATCCGACCGACGTTGAAGCCCTGTCTCGGCCCCAGCGACAAGATGACAGAATCCGAAATGATCCCGTTCTCTTCCAGCCACACAACAGCATGTCGAGGGCTGAGTTCATGAAAGAAGCGCCAGCGCAAGAACTCCGGTGAAAATTCTGGCCCGCTCGCTGTAGTGCGAGCGGCATTGAACACGTTTGCCAGTTGTTCGAGTTGCGTATCAGTCGGAACCGTTGCCCACCACGCGGCGCCGTGTGCTGACGGGAGACGCACCGCCGAAACGCCTTGCGGAAAGTGACACGCGGTTGGATTCCAGCCCATCACCTTCTGAGCACCCAGTTGCCAGCCGATTTTCAGCGGACTCAATACACGGCGATACCAGTTTGATGCCAATGGCACACACTTCAGCCGTCGATACAACATGCCCAGTGGTTCGACGGCACTGGGAATGATCGACAAATCATGTTGCTGAAGCGTCTTCATGACCATCTTCATGCCGATCCCCTGACGGTGCTCAGGCGCCACCATCAGATTATGAATCGCAGGGACAACGACTCGCTCTTGCCCAACTCGCCACGGCACGTTCATCGCATGGACGCAACCCACAACATCCCCTGCCGCAGTGACCGCCATCAAGGAATCAGACCATTGGCCACCAAACGGATTGTGTTCGTAAAGCCAACTCAGATATCGCTCGTTCGCCGCAGACTTCGTCGCTCCAAACTGCGTCGCGGCAAATTTAAGATACGCCGCCGCGAGAGACGGATTGCCTTCCTGGCATTCGACTTTTCCCATGCTCATTTCTTCCGTGGGGCATGCTTCAAAAGAGCCACCAAGCTCAGTGGTGGGCCGCTTTTACAAACGGTTCGACGAGAAGGTCAATCACATTTCCAACCGGCCCAAGCAGACGAGTGCGGAACAGTGTTCGCGCACGGGGGGGAGGTGTGTTATTGGTAGTTGGTTGAAATCGTCCCGTGTTGTTCCAGACAAGGATGTCGCAGATGGCTCGGAATCATCCGAACGTGTCGTCGGAAGTGGCAGTGGAGTTGGTGGATTTGGCTCGGCAGATGAGGCGGCTCCTGTTTGGGAGTGACGGGGGTCCGGAGTGGGGACGAAGTTTTCGCAGATTGAGGCGGAGTCTCTGGAAGTGGGGCGGGAGTTGTCGCGGTTGATGATGGAACAGGCGGTGGGTGAGCAATCCCAGCGAGTCCCGTCGTCCACTTTGGAGGAGGCGGATTCAGGGGAGCCGGCCTTCGTGATTGGAACGGAGTCGTCGGTGCTGGAAACGACGGCTGGCGAGGTTCAGTGGAAGCAGCCCAAGACCCGCTTGAGCAAAGCTCGCTGGTGTGGATGACTATCGCGTTCGCCCTTCCTCCTCCCTCATCGGTCGGCGGGCGAACTTGATTCCCTCAGGCCAAGGCACTCGGCGTTGATGTGAATCAAGAGTTGTCCCCCCGCTTGCAGGAGAAGGTGGCGCTGGCGGGGGAGTTACTGAAGTCGTTTCCGCAGGCGGCCAGCGCGGTGGACCAGTTGCTGGGGTGACGATCGGGCGGATGCGAATCGAGCGTGTCACGGAACGGATCGGCGTGTGGCGGAGCGTGATCGGGATGCGGAGCAAGTCGCCCAGTTGCGGTTGATGGACAAGATCGACGGGCCGGTCGGCGCGATCATGGCGGATGGGGAACGCTTCCAACAGAACGTGGCTCAGCCCGATTCGGGCAAGCATTTCTGTTCTGACGCTTCACGAACCCAACTCCCTTGACCACTTTTCACCAAGCTAAACTACCGTTTGGCCAATCGTTTGAGCACTTCAGCACCACGTTGCAACGTACGATCGTTCGCTGCGTAGGAAATCCGGAAGTGCGTGTCTTGCGAACTGAAAACGTTGCCTGGAATGATCAGTAGGTCATGCTTAATGGCTTCGGTAACGAACTCTGTTCCGGTTCCCCAGGGAGCCTTCACGAACAGATAAAACGCTCCGCCAGCCGGGGCAATTTCGTACAAGCCGCTCAACTCACTGAGCATGAAGTCTCGCTTGTGACGGTACTCTGCCACGGATTCTGTGATATCAACATCGAGTGCCGATAGCCCGGCCCACTGCACCGGATGCGGGGCACAGACGAACGAAAACTGCTGCAACTTAATCATCTGTTGCATCAAGTTCTCGGGGCCATGCATCCACCCCAGTCGCCAACCGGTCATCGAGTGGGACTTGCTGAAACCGTCGATGACGATCGTTTGCGGATTGAATTTTGCAGGGCTGACGAACGGCACGTCGTAACAGAACGAGCGATAAATTTCGTCGCTGATGAACGCGATGTCCCGTTCGGCGGCAAGTTCTGCGAGATCGCGCAATTCCTGCTCGCTGGCGACGTAACCGGTCGGATTGCCCGGGCTATTACAGAGGATAACTTTTGTGCGTGGAGTGATCGCGTCCTTGACTTTATTCACATCCAGCTGAAAGTCGGGATACGAACTGACCGGCACCACTTTGCCTCCAGCCACGGAAGTCAGGTGCTTATACATCACAAAGTATGGGTCGAAGGTGATAACTTCGTCACCCGGATTCACAAGCGCGAGTAACGCGAGCATCAGCCCGCCGCTAGTACCACTCGTCACGAATACCTTGCGATCTGAATGGCCGAACTCCGCATCAACATTCGATTGCAGCTTTGCGAGCAGCGGAGCAATCCCCTGAGTTTGGCTATATGCATTCTTACTCGCATTGACGGCGGCAAAAAGCGCGTCCTTGATCGATTGCGGCGTGTCGAAGTGCGGCTGCCCGATGCTCAGGTTGATCGGGTCTTTCATCTTTGCGGCAAGGTCAAACACCTTGCGAATTCCCGATGCGTCAATCAAGTGCATTCGGTCGGCGATCCAACGATCAGACATGACATTCCTTCGATTGTGGTCCTGAAGCCAACGCCCCCAGTGGGTTTGTCTCAGTGGCTCGCGGGGAGTGGGTGATACCGCTCAACTTTGCGGAGGCGTTTCGGCAGCAACTTCGTGACTCTTTCTTACACCTGGCCACCAGCGCGGTGAAGTCAGACAGAAACCTATGATGCAGCCACAAAAAATCCACGAGACATAATGATGCTTATGCCCCTGAATCGCCTGCCAATTCGCGGCAGGCCATTTGAGTTGGAACCACGACTCG
Source organism: Planctomycetia bacterium (assembly GCA_026400935.1). GTDB lineage: Bacteria > Planctomycetota > Planctomycetia > Planctomycetales > Planctomycetaceae > SXKJ01. The sequence continues at coordinate 25,156 of JAPLNX010000109.1, forward strand.
ACACTGCCTCGCCAACCTTCGGGAATCCATTTCGGAACTTCGCGGACTCTTGTCCCTTCGTAGAGATCGTCGATCGCCGTTTTGTCGGAAGTGTGCTTTAACAAAAGGTCCCGTTGCTCAACGCTCATCTGGCCAAAAAACGTCAGCTTGCCAGGGTCTTTTTCGTCGGCCGCGGCTACGTACTTCACGACGTCTCGGAGTCCCTCTGACATCTCAGGGGCGTCGTCAAAGCCACGCACGTCCGCATGAGAGACCATGTAGTTTTCCCAATGCCGATCAAGGCTGACTTGATGGTTCCGAACGACGTATCCGGCGAACTCACGATCGTTCATCATCATTTCACCAGCCGTAAACGCAAGAATCGCCGCACCGAGCGTCACGATCCAGTGGTAACGGTTCATCAAATTTGCGATCAATGAACTACATGTCATGATGATGCCGATTGAGACCAGCAAGCCGAATAACAAAACCTTCCAGTTGCCATGACTCGCGCCGGCCACCGCCAGCATGTTGTCGAGACTCATAACGAAGTCGGCCAAAAAGATCATTTTGATTGCCGCTAGGGTGCTGCGTTCGGTGTTGTTGGCCGTGACGTCTTCCTCTTCTTCGTCACGGAGTAGCTTGCAGGCAATCCAAACCAACAACAGTCCGCCGAACATTCGCAGGCCCGGAACCATCAGTAGAAACGCCATGATCATCGTGAAGATGATGCGCATGAAAATCGCGATACCTCCGCCCCAAAGAATTGCTCGTTTGCGTTGATGCTCGGGCAGTTTGTGGGCCGCCATCGCAATTACGACGGCATTGTCACCGGAGAGAACAACATCGATCAGGATGATTTGCAGAATCGAGAGCACAAACGCGAACGTCATGGGCGTAGATCACTCGTTAGAACAGAGGTCAGAAACGGAAGGGGCGAAAGATAGCGAGCCGATCTGTTTATGAACAAGCGGCTTCGCCGCGCTATTGAGTTGACCTGCTTAGGAATTGGTCATCAATAACTTCCGTAGCAGAAGTCGTCAGACTTCTGCGAGAACTCTTACGAGTTCTGCTACTCCGAGAAGTTGTTTCGAGCCAATTCCTTATTGAGCGGTCTTGTCGGCATCCAGCAGTTCACGAAGCGCCTCACGCAACTGCTCGGCCAGATGCGGGCCGCCGCCGACAAACAGGCGGACGATCTTACCTTCACGGTCGATGACCACCGTTTGCGGGATCGCGTTTGCTTCGTACTTGCCAGCCACAACGCCGTCTTGGTCCATCGCGACGGTAAGTTGCAGCTTGTGGCGTTCCATCGTCGAGGTGATTTGCTTTGCCTGCTCTTCCAGATTCACGCCGACCAATTGCACTCCTTGATCAGCAAACTCATGGATCACCTTTTCGACCAACGGCATTGTCTGCAAACAAGGGCCGCACCATGTCGCCCAGAAATCGAGGACGACGATGTGTCCTTTGCTGTCGGCCAGATGAAACTTCTTGCCATTTCCGCCCAACAAAGGCAGTTCAAAATCGGGAGCCGGTTTGCCAACTAGCGGCGAGTCCAAACCTGGGGAACGACCATCTGGAGATTGCCCATCGACGTCTTGAGCGATTTTCGGTTCTATCGCGTGATGCAATTTCCATTTAGTATAAGCCAACGAGGCGGCAGCCTTTTCGATCTCACGACCGATTAGCAATTGATCGACCTGAGCCAATTCCGTTCGGCAAGCACCGAGCACATCGCTTTTGCCGGATAGTGTTTTGTCGGCGAGAATTTCTGGAAAGAACGTCAGCCGAATGCCGTCGCTGCGGAGTGCCTGCACGCGAGTCGCCGTTGGGTTCTTGGCTAACGAAACAGCATCAGCGGTTCGGTCTTTCGGCGATGAGTCTTCTGATGCTGATTTCGATGAACCATCCCCTGTTTCGTTTGACGAACTCACCGGAGGGCTAACAACACCTAATTCGTTTGTTGAGTCATCGACCGCATTTTTCAACTCATCCGGATGCAGCCAAATAATCTGAGCAATCCGATCGCGTGGGATCTCTTTTGCTTCGAGCCGGATTTCAATTGTCAGTCGTTTGTCATCCATGTCGAGAATTCGACCCCGTAAAAAATCACCGTCCTTCGAGCGGACCAAGTGTGTCGGCGGAGAGTCCTTCTGCATGCGAGGCAGTGTTAATAGACGTTGTTGTTTCAGCTTGTTGAGCTTTGGAACGGACAACCCCGTCAGCAATTCGATGGCTTTGACCTTTTCATGCGCCACAAAGGTTGCGTCGGACATCGACGTCCTAAATGTGACTCCCTCTTCGTTGATCTGCGTCAAGTCACACGGAATTGTGTCACCGCTGCGCAAATGCATCAGCCGCCTTCCGCCTGCTGCTGCCGGCTGAACCGGGCCGTTTGCGAGTGCTTTCAAGAATGCATTCGCGAATCCGCCCCCGTGCTGTTGTTGCATTTGCTGAGCCTGAATCTGCTGTGCAGTCGGCTTCGGTTGTGGTGGCGGTGGTTCGCGATAAACGATTCGTCCAGTCGTGCCGACACGCAACGGGCTCGCCGTCGAACTGTTGTCCGGATTCCAAACAAGACAACTCGCGTCCGACGTCTCACGACCGTTCATCAATCGACCGTGCAGTAACACGCCGCCCATGTGCAGCTTACCAGAACGCCCATCTGGCGTTTCGACGGACGAGTCGCTGTCGTGAGTCAGTACAACCAGCGACTGCAAAGCGGCGACCGGTAGCGTCATCGGTTCACGAATACTGAGGCTTGTTAGCCGCAAGTGAGCATCGCCGATCTCCGTCAACTCTCCACTCAGTCGCGTGCCATCTTGATACACAACTCGAAACGCTCGTGGTTTGTCCTCACTCGGTGGTGACAAAAACGCGCTCGCCAGTTGAGCCGCGTCGAATTTGGTTTCCTGTTTGTCATCAGTCACTGTGAATTGCTTCGACTGTGCATCGAAGCCAGTGACTTGTCCATAAACGATCGAGCCGTCAGTGCGGTGCAGTCGCACTTTGTCCGGTTGCACTTCGCGTGGCGGAACTCCGTCCCATCGAGTAATTCTTAGACGTTCCAACCGAACGTCCCCTTTGCGATTTGTCAGCCGAATTCCTGGATGAGTTTGTACCTTGCGCGGTTTGACGTTGATCTCCGAAAGTTGCTTTCCGTTCGGCGAGTAAACCAGCATCCGTCCTTTTTCTTGATCGAGATACGCGACCAAATGAACTCGCCCCGAACCTGACGCGATTGACTGAACGGTATCCACATCTGCCTCGCGACCAAGCTCACAGCGCAAGACCAATTCGTTATCCCAAATTTCAAAACGATACGCACGCTTGAGAGTCGCTTCGTCTTCGCTGTCATCAACACCGAGCGCCATCACGAAGTCCGGTTTGGTTTTCCAAAAGAGCTCAAACTCAATCACGGCCTGAGCTGGGATGCCAAAATCACCTCGGATGTAACTCCCTTCCTTGTCCGTCTGCGGCTGGCCCCCCTCATCGTGCCATTGTTTGATCGTGGCTGGCTCATTCCAGCCGACCAGTCCATTTGGCCCCAGATAGACCAAGTCCGCACCGCTTCCCCAGCGATACATACGGCGAATGTGCTCCCGCTGCACATGAATGCGACCGAGTCTTGCAACATCCAACTCCGCGTGGTCGTTGGTCAGATTGATCAAATCACCGAACAAGACATCACCTGCCGCTAATTCAAAACAATACTCTCCGACCGGCTTCGGAGTCTCAGTCGCACGTGGATAATGCACAGCACTGATCGCTCCGCGTGAAAACTCAAACGGCTGCGTGAATGCTGTTGCCTGCCAGCGAACGACCTCGGGCGTAGCCGACTTCATCAACTCGCCTGGAACGAACCCGCCGTCCGACAAATGCAACACCGGATTGTCCGCGCTTGAAGCGACAGAGCAGGCCAGGATCAGAGCGATCAACAGAGAGACTGATTTCATGAGAGGCACCTATCGCTGCACAGCCGCAACCAAATTGGCGAGGAAACGCATGCCGCTTCCCTAACATCACCGTTCGTAAATCGGCAAGAACCGATAATTCAACGCGAGCGCGAGCAGCGACATCGACGTACTCAGCCCCGCTCCATATGAGCCGTTGAAACTGCCGTCCGCTTGCTGAGTCGATTTGAGTTGCCGAATCAACAGTTTGTTCCACTTTTGCCAAGCCTCGACATCGCCTTGAAACAACGCTTGCGCTTGATAGTACCGCTGGTACTCAACTCCCCCGTGCCCCGGCGACCCCGGCTGCTCGACCCGCTGAGTGAGATATCCCAACGTTGCTTTGTACTGCGGCAAGTCCTTCCGCCGACCGATCGCATACACCAGCGTTCCAATTGAGATGCGTGCCATCGACTCGTCAAAACCACCCAAGCCGCCGGAGTAAGCAACTTGTCCGGACGCGGCGGTCATCTTCGTGAAGTACGACACCGCTTTGTCGATCGACTCATCCGGCACTTCGATTCCCGCATTGCGAGCTGCGAGCAAACCGACCAAGACCGAACCCGCCACCGACGTGTCCGCATCGGTCGAATCTGGCGAGTACCGCCACGCTCCGGTTGAGTTCTTCTTCTGTGAAGTAATCGCCGCTCGCACGGCGAGTTCCAACGCCGCACCGATTAAACGCTGATCCTTCCCCTTCCCTTCCGGCCAAAGCGAGCGATCGTCGACGGCTCCGTAAGCTTCCGCCAAACCAAGCATCGCGAAACCGTGGTCGTACATGCTGCTACCAAAGAACCCCGTGCTCGCACTCTGACCGGCGATGACATTTCTCGCCGCCTTACGGACATGGTTGCTATACAGCCCGAAGTTGGGGTCTTCTCCTGAAGCGAGAAACACCATCAAGCCCAACCCCGTCACGCCCGGTCCTTGTTGCCCCCCCGACTTCACCCAGTCGCCGTTCTCCGACTGCGTCGTCGCGAGGTACTGCAAGCCCCGATCGTACATCTCACGCACATCACGCGGGATAATTTCGCCCACCCGCGCATTCGGCGGTTGCGCGACAGCGATCAGCGGAGCACTCACGCTGAGCAGATATCCCAAAACCAAAATTCCTAATCGAGTCATCGAACACCTCGTGATTGTTTGCCTTCGCGCATCGACACAAACCCCACTGAGCTTGCCTCAGTGTTCACAGGGCTTTTGCACCACGCGAAGGAGACTCTTCGTAGTGCAAAGGCCCGATCCCACCGAGGCAAGCTCAGTGGGGATTCTGTCATTCATTTGGCCCCACGCTCGCCTTACTTTTTCTTTTTGTCGGACTCTCCATCCGACTCCTCATCAGCCTCGTCCTTCAACGCTCCGTTTTGTTGAAACCATTGTTCCATACCTCGGACTTGTACGAACTGTTGATTCAACGTCTTCCACTCCGCGTTATCAAACAGCGGTTTGAGCTTCGCTTCCGGCAGCTTCGAGACATTCCACATGACGAGGTAATAATCCATCTGCCCGGAGAACCTCGGCGGCTTCGTCTCTTCGACGATCAGTGTGATGAGTTTCTGTCGTTGCTCATCGCGCAACGGCAAGCCATTTTCGAGGATCGCGACCACCAACTCAACCTTCGCTCGAAACTGAAATTTCTGCCGCTCACCACTGAAGGTCTCGTAACTAATGCGTTGCTCGGCATTGAGCATGTTTATCAGAGTTTTGTGAAACAGCGACTTATCCCCGTGCAGGCCGCTCATGAACTTCGTTTGCAACGGTTGGATGTCCTGCCAGATTTCGTTGATCTTGTTCTGATCTTTGCGGATCAACAAAAACTTCTTGCGAACGACCTCGACCTCTTCAAAGAATTTTTTAATGTCGCCTCGCCCTGCCAGTTGCAGCTTTTTTTTCTGGGATTCCGTCAGCGAGCAACCACGATCAACGTCCTCAGCATGTAGCACCAGCATTTGATCGAGCTTCGTCCGCGCTGCCTGAACCGTCGGGAAATTTTGAAAGACCCACGACTCAAACTGATTCTCCTGCATCTCCCACTGCACTTGCCCTTGTACGACAACCGGCTCGTCCTCTTCTTCGTTCTGAGCGGCAACCACGTTGAGCAAGCTGCCGAGGCAAAACATTACTCCCATCACTGCAATGTGCTTGCCTCGGTGGAGACCGGACTTTTGCACTACGCCCAAAGAGGTTCCGCACTCACTGACACGTAGTGCAAAAGCCCGCATCCACCGAGACAAGCTCGGTGGGGGCTGAGTCAGCGTGGCTTGTGGGGGGCAGATCAAAAATGGAAGTCGCTTCGACATCATCACTCTATTCTTTAATAGCGTCTGCACTGGCCTCGTCGTCAGTCGCTTCGATCGGCCATTGACCTGAAGTCCGCAGGAACGGCTCCACTCGTTTGGCTTGACCGAGCGGGACTTGGAATTGCTGCCATTCTTCGTCTGATAACAACGGCTTCAGTCGGTCTTCCAGTCGGTCGATTTCGAGCAGCACCAGGAATTGGCGATAAGGACTTTGATTCGTCGGTAAGCGGCCATGTTTGAGCAAGACTTTCGCGAACTTCTGCTGAGTTTCTGCCGTCAACCTCACTGGCTTCGCGTTTTGCCCCCATTGGATCGCGAGAGTTTCTGTAATCATGGCAACGCGGCGTTCACGTTCAAACGCTCGGTAAAGACCGGCTTGCTCGTCGGTGAGTAGTCTGCGCAGTGTCTTGCGAAATAACGTCGAATCACTGCCTGACCCCATTTGAATCACCAGACTTAGCCCCTGCATTTCTGCATGGAGTTGTGTGAATTCCTGCTGAGTCATCGGCCCAGAAGTGCCACGCCGTCGCAGTTCCATCGCTCGCGCGAAGAAATCGGCGATGTCGCCACGTCCAGCCAGCCGCAACTTTTTCTTTTGGGCATCGGTCAGTTTGCAACGCAAGTCGATCGTCGCGATCTCGGCATTGAGGTGCGTTTCCAACTGGCTCTTGGCTTGCTCAACTGGAGCCGATTGTGCAACGACGACTTGTTTCAACCGTCCTCCGTTGGCGAAAACGACGGCACTACGAACATTGAAGACCGTTTGATCGAACTGTTGCTCTGAGAGCGTAAACCGAAGTTGGTCAACTTCTCCAACCGCCACGTTCTCATCGTCTTGGGCCAAGGTGATCGGACCGCTGACGCAAATCGCCAGCAAGCTCATGAGCGGCAGCAGCAAGAAACTAAGGAATTGGCTCGAAACAACTTCCCGGAGTAGCAGAACACGTAAGAGTTCTCGCAGAAGTCTTACGACTTCTACTACGGAAGTTATTGATGACCAATTCCTAAGCCGCCGGTTTTGAATGAATTCCGACAGACCGATAGAACTCACATTCTCGGAAGTCGCATAAGGAGCGATCACGATCCCTCCACCTTCTTCGAATCTTGAGGTTTACTGTCAGACTTGTCTTCTTTCTCCTCAGCCTGCTGTTCGGCGGCCGCTTCGACATCCATGACCTCTTCGATCATCGCCGCTCCCTGCATCATGCCGAATCCGATAAAGCCCCAAATCTGGTTCTGATTTTTCGGGGCACTTTTCCAGATCGTCTTTTGCTTTTCATTGAGGAAAGGCAGAACTTGATCGTCAGGCAAGATCGGAGCGAATTGGTCGCCGTACACGAAGACTTCCAATTGTTGTGCCCAAGTGCTCTTCCAATTTGTTGTGAGCGACTCTGACAGTTTGGTTCGTTGCTCTGTGGTCAGCAGCAAGTCCCGATCAATTTTGGAAACCAGATTGAGCAGCGCGACTCGCTTGCGAGCTTCAGTCCGCTTGGTCAATTCGAATTGATATTGCTCCGCTCGCTCAGCCGACATCAGCATGGCAACTTCTTTCACTAAAATTTCAGCAATCGCGCCGCGCGGATCGGGCCAATCGAATTGCTGGCCGGGACGAACTCCCTGCTGCATCTGCTTTTGCACCTGAGCAATCTTCTTGACCGTGCTTTTGGCCGCTCGATCGCCCGCTTGCTTGAGACTCTCGTATTGTTTAGCTGTCGGCTGACAAACCTTGCGCACAAAGTGCAGCTCGGTATTGAGCACCAATTGAACTTGCGGAGCAAACTGCTGCTCCAACGGATCAGCCATAATCGGCACACCTGCAGCCACTGCAGCAACATCGTCAATGAGATTGCCTAACGCCTCAAACACTTCGAGCACTTGCTTGGCATCGACTGGCTTCGCTTCCACAGTTTTCACTGCTGGTTTTGCCTCTTTGACGTCAGCCTCATCGGCGGTTGCTGTATTCAGCAGCAAGGCAATGGCAGCGCAGGCTATCTCGATTTGCCATTGAATGAGTGTGCCAAAACTCCTTCTCCAGAAGTTCGGGCGAGGTTGAAATCGAGAATCAAGACGGCCAGATGTCAGGTTTTCTGATTTCATGGTGACGACCGAATTGGATTCGTTGTGGCTTAAAGCAGCGACTTCAGAAATCAGTCAGAGATGAAGAGGGCGACACCATGCTAAGTCGCTGAATACTCACTGCTCAAGTCCGACGTTTTTTAAATACTGAATTGCTCGTGCGACGTCGCCCGGTTTGTCTTCGCCAGAGGTCCGATCGACGTTGATCCAACCGTGATAGTCCGCCTCGCCAAGCAGTGCCAGCAATTCAATCCAATCGACTTCGCCGCGTCCTAGAACTGTCTCTTGGCCGGAACCGTCGATGTCTCGTAGACCGTCGCGCGCGGTGATGTGCAGCACGTGCTTATGGAGCAGTCGGAACGCTTCGATGGAGTTGCGGGAATTCATCGCAAAAATTGCAGGGTCGAAGTTGATGCCGACGAGCCCCTCTTTGATTTCATCGATGAGCGATTTCATGTCCGCAGCCGAGTCGCGAGTGGGTGTGATCAAAAGCGTCGCTCCAACTCGGTTGCCGTGCCGAGCAATGTCGTTGAGCACATCGACAAGCACCTTGTAATCGTTTGACTCTTTGTCGGCGGGAATCGCCCCGACGCGCGAAATCACATGTGGAACTCGGAGTTGATAGGCAAACTCCATCGCTCGCTTAACGGCCGTGACTCGATCGTCCAGTTGCTCAAGGTCGTAAAAACTGCGACGCGTCGGAAGTTGGAGCGAGGCGATTGTCACTCCTTCAACTTCCATTTCATGCAGCAACTGTCGTCGTCCACTCTCGGACAGATCCGATGGCCTCAATTCATTGCGAACATCGAATTGAATTCCTTGAGCACCGATCTCCACGGCGGCGCGAATAATTTTGCGAACCGGTTGCGACAAACAGTGCGACGCAACAGCCAAACGAAACGGCATCATCAAACTTGCTCCTTACCGACGTTGTCGGGACACTCGGAATGAATCCCGATAAGAGATTGGTGAGATTTGAAAGGCGTCTGGGTTCTCTGTGCTCGTCGTTACTCTGTGGTACAAGACTAAGGAGCATCCACACCACAGAGGAAAGAAGAAAACAGAGGACAAGTCTGCCTTGTCCCAGGCATTTCAAACCCACTCGTATCAGTGATCAGGTTCGATCCATCAACGCAAACAACGAGCGGAGTGTGCCTCTTTGCTAAGTTTGCTGCAAATCACTTCTAAAGGTTGATCCGTGATTCCCTTGCAACAACTCGTCAAGTTTCTGAGTGAATTCGCGCCGCCGGATCTGGCGGAAAGTTGGGACAACGTCGGTCTGCTAATCGGCGATACGGCCAGTGAAATCACTTCTGTGTTGACCTGTTTGACGCTCACTCCCAACGTCGCCGAAGAAGCAATTGCTCGTCGGACACAATTGATCGTCACGCATCATCCGGTCCTATTTCGCCCGGTGAAACTGCTCACGACGGCGACCACGGAAGGCCGAATGCTGCTCTCACTCATCCGAGCAGGCATTTCCGTCTACAGTCCACACACCTGCTATGACAGTGCGGCTGACGGGATCAATCAGCAACTCGCTCGATCGTTCGACCTGCTGGAGATTCAGCCACTTCGACCGCGTCGTATCGAGTCTCAAACGACAGACAGTTCCGATGCTCAGAGCATCAATCAACAGGTAGGATCGGGGCGTTTCGGGAGATTGCCTCGACCGGTCTTGATGAGTGAATTGATTCAAAAGGCTAAGACGGTGCTCGGCGTCTCGCAGTTGCAGTATGTTGGCAACCTTGATCGCACTGTGACAAACTTAGCGATCGCTTGCGGAGCGGCCGCCGAGTTTTTGACCGATGCCACTCGTTGTGGTTGCGAAGCATTTCTAACCGGTGAAGCTCGCTTTCATTCATGTCTCGAAGCGGAAGCGGCCAAGATCGGGATGATTCTTCCCGGTCACTATGCCACGGAACGTCCCGCAATGCGGCAGCTCGCAACGGTATTGAAGTCTCGATTCCCGGAGCTTGTTGTACTGGCCAGCGAGAGCGAAAACGACCCGGTGAAATTCGGCTGACGCAAGCAGAAATGTGACATGATCTATCTCGACAATCACGCCACGACACGAGTCGCTCCTGAAGTACTACAAACCATGTTGCCGTACTTCACCGAGAACTACGGAAACGCGGCGAGCATCAATCATGCGTTTGGTTGGCAAGCCGCTGATGCGGTCAAGCAAGCTCGTGAGCAAGTCGCACGACGGTTGAACTGTCCAGCCGATTGGATCGCTTTCACCAGCGGTGCGACGGAAGCGAACAATCTTGCGATCAAAGGAGTCATGAGTGCGTGCCGCATCGTTGGACAGCTTTCCAAGCCGTTCAAATCATCGACTTTGATGACGTCGGAGGACGTCGCCGGTTTGGAAACCCGGGCTACGAAAAACACGCCGCACTTCATTACGAACGTTGCCGAGCATCACTCGGTACTCGACGTCGCGAGGCGACTGCAACGAAACGGCATCGACGTGACTCTGCTGCCGGTCGATCGCTTTGGCCAAGTTGATCCACAGCAGGTGGCGGACGCGATCACGCCGCGGACTGTTTTGGTCTCAACGATGCTTGCAAACAATGAAGTTGGGACGCTCAACCCGATCGTAGCGATCGGACATATTTGCCGCGAACGAGACATCCTGCTGCACTGCGATGCCGTGCAAGCGTTTGGCAAGTTGTCGATAGATCTGATGGAGCTACCGATCGATCTGCTCAGCCTCACGGCTCATAAACTTCACGGCCCGAAAGGTGTTGGCGCATTAGTCGTCCGACGCGATCGACGGCGGATTCCAATCGAACCGCTGTTCGATGGAGGTGGGCACGAGCAACATCTTCGCAGCGGGACGTTGCCGGTCCCGTTGATCGTCGGCTTCGGAACTGCTTGCGAATTGTCAGCCGAGATGTCTGCGCTCGCCGAGCGAATGAGTTCGTTACGCGACCGACTTTGGCAACGGCTACAAAGCGAACTGAGTGACTTGTCACTCAACGGACATCCCACAGCACGACTGCCAAACAACCTCAACGTCAGCTTTGCAGGAGTTGATGGAGAGGCATTGATGACCAGTTTGAAAACCATCGCCGTCAGCTCAGGTTCCGCCTGCTCGACCGCCGAACCTGAACCAAGCCATGTGCTGCGAGCAATGAGGGTCAGCGAATCGCTCAGCCGCGCAAGCCTGCGATTCGGCCTCAGTCGCTACACGACTGAGGCCGAGATCGAAGCAGCGACTCATGAGGTCGTCGCCGTTGTGAAACGACTTCGCGGCAGAGCACCGAACTAACCTCATTAAGACAAGCTCACCAAGCGCGTCTCAGTGGAACATCTCAGGCCATCGACGAACAAAACGCTTATTTCCAACGTGCTTCCAATTGAATCTGATATCCCGCCCCTTCGGCGCCGTTCGTCATCCGCAAAGTGCGAATGGCTCGGACAAGTTGCAGAAGTGTGGTCGTGTCGGTTTGAGCTTGTTCGGAAGTCTTACCTTCTTGAGCGACAGAACGAGCTTCGAGCAGGCCGCGATTCACTTCCAAAATGTTGGCCAGTGATTCGCCGGTCAGTTCAAACAGAAAATCGTCGCGAGTGAGTTTGTGTGTCGCGGTTGTCGTGGCTGGCGTGGAGTAAACATCGACGAGTCGCTTACAGAGATCGACGGACGATGTCATCACAAACCTGTCACCCACGCGAGCCGCAGCCGGCATGAAGTTGAAGATTACCGGCAACCGGTCACCCTTTGGCTTCTGTCCGTACTTGCCATAGGTGATTTGCACGTCCTTGTAACTTTCCGATGAGAGCACCCACGGCTGACGACCTTGTTGTCCCGCATTGAGATTCGTGATCGTCGAGATTGTCTGAAAGAAGAGGTTCAAGATTTCCGTCGCCTCATCCGGTTTGGCCAAGTCAAAGATCAACGCGAGCCCCGGCAACTGCATCCCCGGTTTGCCTTGCAAGTGGCTGTAATCTTGAGGCGCGGCGAGGAATGTCAGATTGCGACCGAATGTCGGCAGGATGTCGGTGCCGAAGTCGTGGCTGGGCAGCAGATTGCCTAATCCCGTTTCAAACTTGTCGAACTCCGGCAACACTTTTGCTTGCAACAGTTCTTCGCGTCGCTTGTACCAACCGGAGAAATCGCGATGCAGCGTGAAGCCACCAATCAAATTCGGGACAGTCGGCAATCGCGCTGCGTCCGATTTGTCAGACGCGGCAAAGAGCGGCTGATACTTTTCGCCCAGTGATTCAGGCTTCCCGGCGACCGCGTTGGTGAGCAGCAATCGCTCGTTATTCAAATCCAGTGTTGAGCCAAAAAACGGGCTGTGATTCACGAGTTCAAACAGACCGCCACCGATCAGCGAGGCGAGCGGGTTATCCAGCTTTTCAGGACCGAGTCGTCCGCCCTTGGCTTTCGCGATCAGTTCCAAATTCAAAAAGCTGCGAACCAAATGCTGATCGCCCATTTGTTGGGTCATTGTCACAAAGGCGGCGTCTTGGCTCAGCGATTTTTTTGTTTCGGAAGCCACTCCCGCGAGCAGTGAAACGGTGCTCGTCATCAAATCCTGAGTGCTGGCGAGCACGACCCAGTTGTCTTTGTCGGCAACGAACACTTTGCCGTCGTAGTTACTCAACGCGGAACCGGCCGGGCCTTGTGAGGCTTGAGTCTGATCGCCAATCAGGACGAGCAACGGATCAAGCCTTTCACGAATTCGATTGAGTGACGCGGCCTCTTTGGTTTGAACAATGATGACTGCATCCGGCTCTTTGCGTCCGTCATGAGGATACAACGCCACCGCCATTCGATTGCCAAACAAGGTCTTTGCCAACGTCCATAAATCCATGCCAAGCTGTGTCTCGATCAGCTTTCGTCCGGCATCCGCCTTCTTGCCTTGCGGCGATTGATAAAACGCCTGCACCTGTGGATTTGATGGCAGACTGGCGACGATCGGTGAGTTCTGAAGTTTCTCAATCCACGGTTCGAGTCCAGAGATTTCAGCAAAGAAGACCGCCCCGCTAGGAGTCGCTTTCGCAAGATCTACGTCAGCCGCAAAAGTGGCCTCCGAGCCGACCAATCCGCCAATGACAACGATTGTCATCCAAAGTCGAACACGAATCAAAAAACCGGACATACGCAGCATCGCAAAGCTCCCTCAAAGAAATTCACAGACCAGATTCCCCAACCGTACCTTAGTGTTGGCGACTCGGTTTCAGAACGAAGATTCGGGCTCCCCGCCATTCGTATAGGAACGCATCAATCAACTGCGGGGAGCTAGCTTGGACTATTCATAGCTCAAAACGACTTGTGCC
>JAPLNX010000230.1 GCA_026400935.1 Planctomycetia bacterium
GCCTGCCCATCACCAGCAGCGTGATGGAATTGACGATGAAGGAGCTGAACTACCGAGTCAAAGGAACCGAAAAGTTCTGGAGCCAACCCGGAGCCGAAGCCCTCCTGCAACTCCGCTCCGACCGCCTGAGCGGCAGCCAGCCCTCAAAAACGTTCTGGACCACCCGCCAGCAAACTCGCCCCGGCCTCCACGCCAGATCCCGACTCACCCCCGCCTAACAAAAATTCGCAAACGCCGTTCCGCACTCGGCGAGGCGGGGGCGCACGACGCACTTTGCGCGTCGTGTTTATTGGGTTAGAAGGCGTTGGGCGGAAATCGACGGAGGTCGATTTTGGGAGCGGCTTTTTTCGGGAGATCCAAGGATGGCGAAGCGAGTGGATGGGAAGTCGAAGTTGACGCCGGAAATTCGGCAGCGGTTGGAGGCGGCGGCGAAGCAGGCTCGCGAGTGGGTGTCTGGTGAGCCGCGATCTCCGGAGTGGGGGACGTCTTTCGCAGAGATCGAGTCCGACGCCAAGGAAGTCGGGCACGAGTTCATTCGGTTGCTGATGGAGCAGGTCAGCCAGCAGCAAACGGAGCACTTACCCGACTCGTCGCTGGCCTTGCCGTCGGGCCAGACGGCGGTGCGGATCGGCATGGAAGATCGAACGCTGGAAACCGAATCCGGAGCCGTGCAATGGAAAGAACCCAAGGCCTACCTTCCCCAATCTCGGAAGGCTTTTTCCCTCAGTCCCAAGCATTGGGCTTGAGCGTTGACGAAGACTTGTCGCCGGCGGTGATGCACAAGACCGTGCATCACCGCCGGCGACCAAGCTGGTGTCGTTTCAATCGGCGCGGGACAGCGTGGCCGAGAGGTTGGAAGTGGAACTGACCACCAAGCGTGTCGAGAGATGGACAACTTCGACGCCATTGACGACTTGGTCATTCGCGGTGGGATCGACGTGAATGTGTTGACCAGAATCAGCTTGCACGGCGGACTGTGTGCGGCTTGGCCTGACGCACAAATCATCGCGAAATTCACGGTCGAATGCTTGCTCGAACATTGGCGTGAGGTGGGACTTCCCCGCTACGCCAAGTTCGATAACGGCACGGTCTTTCACGGAACTCATCGGTGGCCCGACAGCCTGCGACGAATCACTCGGATGTGCTTGTCGCTGAAAGTCACCCCGATGTTCGTACCGCCGTTGTGCCGCAGATTTCAAGCCGACATCGAAGCCTTCAACCGACGCTGGCAAGATGCGGTTTGGTCGCGTTTTCACTTCCACAATTGTGACGAGGTGGTGGCTCAATCGAACCGCTTTGTCGATGGTCATCGGCGACGCTACTCGGTACGAATCGAAGATGCTTCCCGATCGCAGACCGTTCCTCAAGAACTGGCGACTGAACTTGCAACAGCCGCTGACAGGAACCGCGATCTATGTCCGAGAAACCAACGTCAAGGGCCAGGCGGTCGTGCTGGGAAACACGTTCAACGTCAGTCCGGTCTGGATCGACCGCTTGGTCCGCGCCGACGTCGATCTGACCAAAGGCCAGATTCGTTTTTATGCACTGCGAAGGAAGGATCCTCACAACCATCTCCTCTTGGCCACTCACGACTACGACACGCCCACCAAGCGTTTCAGAGAGTGACCTTGAATTACTGAGAGTCTCGCAACGGGCGGTGCGAAAACTGACCTCCGATTACTGAGAGTCAGACGCACGCCCCCATCGCGAGTGACCTCCGATTACCGATAATTGGCCGCTTCAGCGATGAGCCGAGTCGCTTTGTTACCGCCGATTCGTTGTGCCGGGGCCTTTGCGTGGAGTCTTGTTATCGCGTTTCTTCGCCATGATGTCGGTCCCTCCGGTCCCAAGAGAAAAGCACGGGCAGACGGATGGGTGTCCGCTCTTCGACTGGCCGGTCTAGCCTGTGTTTGTTTTTCAATCATCCGATCAACGTGGCCACTTGAACGGACCGAACACCAACCGGCGAGTCTTGCCGCGATGCTGTGTTTTGTGCTCGCGGAGTTCTGCCGCCCAAACCTCGCCCGACCGATCAATCATTCTTCCGGTGAGCATCAGCAACTCGCTGGGCCGGGGTCCGGTCAGCAGTTGCAAGTCGATCAAATCGCAGCATCGTTGTGAAACGAGTGGCTTGACGGCATCAATGTGTTCCTGCGGGACCACTTGCCGCTGGGGATGGTCGAGAGCTTCCGTTCGACCGATCGATAACGGCGCGAGGGCTTCCAACTTCTGCAGTGTGGCCGGTTCGACCAGTTCGGCCGTGACTCTCCAAAGGAAGATGTGTCTCAACCGGTTCAAGGACCTGTTGACGTACTTCCGACACCATCCCTTTCCGACCATCTTCTCGCGGACGAGTTTTAGCTTGATTGGTCCCATGTCGTTGACCGTTTCGTGACCGTACAGGTCAACCAACGGACGAACCGCTGACTTGAAACAGTCGATCTCGTCTTTCGGTTCTCCGTCTTTGCGGTAGTGCTGGTCGGCGTGCCGCATGAACGCGAGGCAGAGTTCGTTGACCGTGAACTGTCCGGGATCAATCTTCGTGCCGGACTTGAGCTTGTCGTGGGTGATGTCCACGCCTGACACACACGTCGCGATGAGTTCGCCATACCTCTGACGAGACTCGACCGAGCCGTACAAGCCCAAGTAATAGTCCCGGCCTGCAACGCGAGTTCGCGCTTGTCCGGTCGATTTGTCGAGCGTGTAGGCCGGAATCCGGCCAGCCTGAAAACGAGATGAAGTTACCATCGAACGCGGCCTCCCTTTGGAAAGTGGTAGTTACTACCACCGCCAACCTAGGTTTTCAGCCGCACTGACGGACGTCGTCAGGTAACGTAACTCGGTTCGGTATAATTGAATGCGGTCGAGAGGATTTGAACCTCCAAGGGGTTGCCCCCGCTAGCACCTCAAGCTAGTGCGTCTGCCAATTTCGCCACGACCGCAAGTCGTATTGGGGTGCGGAGTATAGTCGGGCGGAGCGGCGTCGCAAGTTTGAGGCGAGAGCTTGTCACCGAATCTTCTGGTCAGGCAGTTGTTGTTGCACACCGGCATCCAACGGCATCTTGTCGTTGGTGATGCCGACCTCCTTCATCAAGCGGCCCAGTTCGGTTCGCAATTGAACGGCAATGCCCGCACATCGCGGATCGTCGATAAGGTTGCAGCGTTCTTCGGGATCGCAGGCAACGTGATACAGTTCGCCAATGTGACGATCAGGGCTGCCGTCGCCGTGCGGATAACGGACGAGCTTCCATTCGTCGGTACGAACCCCACGCACATTGGGTGTGTAAGGAAACTGCTTTTCGTAGTTGTAGTGATAGAGGAATGAACGTCGCCAAGACGGATCACCTTCTGTCACCAATTTTCGCCACGAGCGGCCATGAATGTTTTTCGGTGCTTCGACGCCACAAAGCTCAAGCAGACTGGGTGCCATATCAACGGTCAACACGAGTGATTCAACAACACGCGGACAATGCTTCGGGACGATCTTCGGATACCGAACAATGAGCGGTATCCGAATGCTCGGCTCGTGCATCGTCCGCTTATCGACCATCCCGTGCTCACCGTTGAGCAGTCCGTTGTCTCCCATGAAGACGATGATTGTGTTGTCGAGCTGGCCGCTCTCTTCCAACATCTGATAGAGCCTACCAACACTGTCGTCGATCGAGAGAATCGTCCCCCAATAAGCTCGCGTCATCGCTGCGAAATCTTTGACTGCGGCAGGGCTGTCATCGGGAAACTTCTTGCGCCAGTCAAAGAGTGGGCCGTAGATTCCATGCCAAGTTGGCAAACGCTCTTTGATCCAGGTTGGTTTGCCATCGAGTTGAAACGCAGTCTGCGGGTATCGCACATCGACATGCTCAAAGGCACGTTCATATTTCTTTTCGGGGAAATAAAAGCTGTGCGGAGCCTTGTGGCCAAGCATCATCAGCCACGGTTTTGAGTGCGGCTTCTTCAGCCACGTTTCGGCCAAGTCGGTCACGACGTGCGTGTAATAACCGGGAAGAGTCGCTCGCTGACCATCGACGTTGAACTCTGTGTCGAAGTATTTGCCTTGTCCTTTGTGAGTCACGAAGTAGTCGAAGCCGGGCCGCTTCTCGTCGTTCTCTTCGCCCATGTGGTACTTGCCGACGTATCCAGTCTCGTAGCCAGATGACTGTAACAAACGTGGGAAGCCGTCGAGATCCGCAGGGTATTCGGTGAAGTTGTTCGTCACGCCATGAGCGTGCGCGTAAAAGCCGCTCAAGATCGACGCACGGCTGGGCGAACAGAGTGATGTCGTGCAAAACGTGTTCTTGAAGAACAGCCCTTCGCGAGCGAGCCGGTCGATGTGCGGCGTCTTCAAATGTGGATGTCCGGCCACACTCAAGCAGTCCCAGCGGAGATCGTCGCAAAGAATGAACAGCACGTTTGGCCGCGTCACAGTCGGCGATTCAGTCGCTCCGTTCACGGCGGAGAGTTGAATGCAAAATGCAACCACAAAGCTGAACGCCGCAAACGCCGTCCGCGAACAATTCGCAAAATTACGTCGCATCTGATCGCATCCTTGGTGCGGTGTTTTGCAAGAGGTCAAATGGCATAAACCCCTTCGAGCTTGCCTCGATGGAAAAGGGCTTTTGCACTACGCAAGAGGTTAACTGCATAGTGCAAAAGCCCGAAACCACTGAGGCAAGCTCAGTGGGGTTGTGCCACTTTTAGCCACCCCACAATCACAGACGGAAGTGGAACGTCGTCTTCAGGTATCGCCAAATCCATTCCCAGGAGGAACGGTGCGAAACCAAGAATCGCGTGCGGCCGCGCATTCCAGTGCGGAGCATCGAGACGTCTTGATCGAGCACAACGGTTGTTTGATAGGCCGGACTGACGAGCCGTTCGCGACCTTGTTCATCGCTGGTAGTTGGGACTTGACCGCCCAATTTGTTTGACAGCAGCGGCGGCACAAATGTCAGCGGTTCGTCCGAAAATTTAGCAACCTTGCCGTGGTAGGTTAGCTCTGGCAGATGATCGAATTTCAGCTCAACTTTGTCTCCTGCTTTGATGTCGTTGCGATCCGACTGGTCGATCAGCAGCGTTGCCTGAAACTTGTCGTCGGGAGCCACGCTCAACACTTGAGTTCGTTCTTCGAGGAAGCTGTTGATGTTGCGAGGCTCCATGGGCGTTCCCGTCCATTGAGGCAACTGCATCTGGGTTTCATCCAGCTTCGGTTCGGGCTTCGCCTGTGGAGAAACGATGCGTCCTGAGCAAGGAGCGATGAGTTCGAGTTCCGCCAAACGCTGCTCGTAGTCCGCAATTTGTTCCAGAATCGTGTGCTGTTTTTCTTTGGCAACAGACAACTCCGCGAGCGAGTTGTTCGCGTTATGCACTTGAATGTCTTGCTCGACCACTTTTCGTTGGACGTACATTTCCATCAGCTTGTCTTCCATTTCTGGAAGTTCCAGCTTCGCCAGAGTTTCCCCTTCGCTGACGGCCTGTCCTTCGCGAACGTATTGAACGCGGAGAAAACCGGGAGTCGTTGTGTAAACGTGCTGCACGTCGTGCGGTTCGACAATGAACGTCGCTTCGCGGTGCCAGGGAATGGGGATAAACAGTCCGACTGCGAGAACACAAATCAGCACCGAACAAGTGGCGATGATCTTCGGGCGGCTCATGGGTTCGACCCTTGGTGCAGTAATGATTTGATACAGGTTTTGAAACATCGAGTAGATGATGCCGGAGAACGAGAACACGGCCATCGTGATCCCAATGCTCTGCAAGTCATACGGTTTCAGGACGGTGTAGAAAAAGGTCAAGATCGCCGACATCACAAAGATGCGATAGATGTTGGCCGTCACGGCAAAGACCACGAACCAAAACCGTCCGGTTTCTGGCATGAACGGGTCTGGCCGCGATTCGATCCCCAAGCAGTACCACGCGAAGCTCTCGCGCATCAACTTGTCTGCTTTCGGACGCATGTTGGGAATTTCGAGAAAGTCCGACAGCATGTAGTAGCCGTCAAACCGCATCAGCGGATTCGCGTTGAAGATAACAGTGGTGATCGTGGTCACGAAGAAGATGTTCAAACACAAGTGGTGCATGAGGCCGGTCTTCGTCGATGCCCACAGATAGATCGCAACGCCGGAGATGATCACTTCGATATACATGCCGGCCGCGCCGATCATGATTCGCTTCCATTTGTTCTTCAGCGTCCAACTGTCCGACACATCGCAATACAGACAAGGGCTGAAGCAGAGCATCATCACCCCCATCTCATGACATTCCCCGCCGTAAACTTTGCAGCTCAACCCGTGGCCGAACTCGTGACAGATCTTGCAGCAGGCCAGCGTGACCCACAGGTAGATCATGTTGGGCCAACCAAAGAACTGCCGAAACTCGGGGATTTGCGCGGTGAAATCGTGAAAGCGAATTCCCAGTACGATCCACGATGTGATCGCAAACAGCGTCATCAGGATCAAGCCGATCGGCTTGAACAACCAACCGGCAATCGGATCGAGAAACGTCAACGTTCGTTCTGGATCCCAACCTGGCAGTCGCAAGTACAGCAAGCTTTTCAGCGTCTGCCAGAATTTTTTCTTAGCGTTGTCCTTCTTCTGCTTGAGCAGCGCAGCCCCTTGTCCGGCACGGTTACTGTGAACGAGTCCCTTTTGATGCAGGTCGGTAATGAGATGCTGAATGTCGCTCATTTGCAGTCGCACCGTCGGCATAATGCGGAGCAACTCGTCGCGAATCTCTTCCAAACTCCGTTCGCCGTTGAGCAGAAACAGCACCTCATGCTGCTCGGTCTGCAAGCGATAATACTTCAACCCGACCGGCTCTTTGACGACCCAGTAGGCCACACCTTGATACTCGATGCGTTCGATCCGCAAATCGGGCCTTACCTGCAACGGAATCGGCCGCCGATTCGACGGTGTCAGCGATGACTGAGACGGATTACCGGCGATGGACATGAGAGAGAACTCAACGAAGTGCGGGGATTGGTCATTGGGCTTGTAAGCGGAGAGTGCTAACCGTTTACAAAATGCCCTCCACTGAGTTTGCCTCAGTGGTTTTGGGCCTATGCACAACGCAAACTTGGATTCCTAGTGAAACACACCGTAGTGCAAAAGCCCGATTCCACTGAGACAAGTTCAGTGGGGTGAGCGAGAAACTCTTGTTCGATGCTCGAGCAACTAAGGCAACACGCGACTGCCGCTCGTCTGCTTAATGCCGGTTACTGGCCGCGCATCAGCTCCCTTATCCGTACCGCGTTGCCCGTGCTTGATCTTCATTTTGGCGTACAAACCTTCAACCAATCGGTCTCCCTTGTTGATGACTTCGGCGGAAACGCGAGCACCATGAGTGACCGGGCTGACAGTCGGATCAATGAAGACCACTTTTCCTTCAAAGACTTCCTTCTCAATTTCGAGGTCACGATTCGGAATGTCGATCTGCACTTCGACTGTGTCCCCTTTCTTGACGCTCCAGATGTCTTCAATCGGGATATAGCCTTCGACTTTGACTACGCGCGTGCTGATCAGTTCCAAAATGGGAGTCCCTTGCGAGACTGGCTCGCCCTTCTGCTTGAGAATCTTTCGGACAACTCCATCGAAGGGAGCTTCGATATGAAAGGTTTTCAAATCTTCGGTCGCTTTTTCAACTTCAAGCTTGGCAATCTTTTGCTCGAATTCGGCGTTTTCGCCCTGCAGAACGGCCTTTTGCCAATTCAGTCGAGCACGTTCCAATTCCACAAAGGTCACGGTCCCCTTTACGGACCGGTTGGCTTCAAGATTTTTGTCGTATTCCGCTTTGGCGACTTCCGCCGAGACTTTGGCGAACTTGATTTGAACTTCGTTTTCCGCTTTCTGCTGAGCGATCTTCAATGCCGCCTGAGCACCACCGTCCAACATACCGACGATCTTTTGCTGTGCGCGGACTTCGTCACCCTCTTTGGGCTCCATATAGGCAATCACGCCCGGGCGGTCGCTTCCTAACACAACGCTGTTGACCAGCTTGATGTGGCACTTATTCAGCAACAGCCAACCTGGACCGCGCTGAGTTTGAGATTCAACGTCTCCGTCTTCATCAAACGCTCGCTGTGCCTTCGAGTTTTGCCACGCCTGGCTCCCTTGGCTTCCAACCACAACCAGACCCAACGACAACGCCGTCATCGCCAACCAAGACCACTTTGAGGGAAAAAGCCGCATGGGAAACTCCTTTGGACCCGCCAGATCGTTACTTCGAGACGTGTATCAAGAGATGAACAGAGGCGGCAGTCTAGTCGCGAGTGACAAACGTGGGAACGCGAGGTTTTGGACGTTTTTCGGATGGCTTTGGGAAGATGTGGTTCAAACCAAAAATACTCGCTTGGCGTGCTCATCACGGCTTCACAGTCAGCCAAATCGGCGGACTGGCATACGGTCGCTTCTGCGTAAAACTGATCGACACATTTGCGTTGATGCTGATCGGGACTCGGTCAAACGGCTTAGCATCGACCGCCGCTTCCAGGATGACTCGACCCTTCGTTTCGGTCGCGTCGAGTGAAGTCTTGCTGCCTGCCTCGACGAGCTTGATTCCTGGCGGCAGCGACGTGCCGAAGACTTGACCGAGGTGCTGCAGCATGACATCAAGCGTCAGCCGATCCTTGTAGGTTTCGCGGCGAGTGATCTCGACTTCGATCGTTGCCTTCTCGCCCGGCTTCAGCGTGATTTCGGTCGGCATCACTTTGACGGTGGTGATGTCGAAGTTTGAGCAGACGGAAACAATGTGAGTCTCGACCGGCCAGATCATGCGACCGCCGCCGGGCATTTCCATTTCCGTGAGTGGTTCAACGAGTTTTTCGATCACACGCGGCTGGCCGTCAGGTCCGGTAATCGTTGCCTTCGCGAAAACTTTCACGAATGACGCGATCGGTTTCGCATCTGCGGCGGCTTGCAAGATCAGCACGCCGTCGGCCGCGTGAGCGGGAATCGTCAGCGGATTGACCGTGACTCCGGCGGGAAGACCTTCGATGCGGAACTCGACCGGCGCGTTGAAGCCGCCCGACTTCGTGACCTTTACATACCACGGCATGTTCGTGCCGGGTCCAAGTCCCGCTCGGTCTTCATCGCACTGCACGGTGAAGTCGGGCAGGTCCGGTTTGACCGACAGGAAGTATCCAAACGACGGGCCGCCACGATACAGCAGGTCGCGAATTTGCAGCGTGTAGACTCCGTCTGCCGGTGCGGTGAAGACCAGCAGCGAATCCTTTGTGCTGGGATGAATGTCATCGTTTGCGGCGAGCACTCCTCCCTGTGCGTTCAATACCCGGATCGTGGAATCGAGGCTCGAACCGATCCGACGCGCCTTTACCTCGCAACGGACGGCCTGGCCCGCTCTGAGCGTCAGTGCGTAGCTATCGACATCGTTCGGCTGATCCATGCGTCCGTTGATTCCCTGTGGGAAAGACACAACTTGATGCTGATCAAGTTTGTCATTCGGTTCGACATCTGCCACGAGCGGCAAGTCGGTCACTTCAACGAAAACCGGATTGAATGCGGGGACTCCGGGCGATAATTGCACGGAGTGACGACCGAACGGCGCGGGGTTCAGCAGTGAATTGGCGACGAGTTCAGCAGCGGGATTTGCGATGTTGAACCCCGCCACTTGAAACGTCATCGGCCCGCTCGGAGAAACGACCAGCGGAAACGCAGCGGTGATGAAAGGCCGATCGGTCGTTTGCAACACGTATGCGAAAGAGGCCGTGCCGTTGAAGTCGATATCGCGCACCGTAATGAAAAAGTCCCCCGCTTGCTCGAACTTGTAGTTCACCAGTGAGTCGGCAAAGTGGAAGTCATCGTTTGAAGAGAGTTCGCGACCGGTCGCGTCGCTGATCACAACGATTGGATCAAGTTGATCGAATTGATTGTGTCGCTTGTAGAAGAATCGAAAGCAGTGCATCGCGAATGTCACCGACTGCCCGGCAGCAGCCGTGATTTTGTAGACGTCAACTTGTTCCTTCGCGGTCAACATGCCTGAGATGGTCTGCCCGATCTGTACCGTTTGAGCCTTCTCGCGATCGGCGTGTGGTTCCGTTTGCTCCGTGACGACTGGGCCGTCGATGACGAGCAATTGACCGCAGGTAGATGCGCCGCTGGCTGCCGCCACTCGAAATTCATGCACGCCCAAGGTTGCGGTCGAATCGACGGCCACTTTCAGTTTGAGCTGATCGACCGATTCCTTTTCGCCGCGTGGGATGATCTCGGCTTTGAGCCCCTCGCCTTGAAACAGAATCGCGAACGCGCCATCGAAACCTTTCTTCTGCCCCGGATACGTAAAGACGGTGACCTCAGTCGTCGCCCCTCGTTGCACGGCCATCGGCAACGCGTGCGTGAATTCGGGATTCGGCGTTTGAGCGATGAGCTGTTTGGAGGTGAGCCCGATCAACGAAAAAATCAAACAAGTGACGAGGCAATGTTGACGGTCAAGAAGTGACATCGAAAATTCCGTAAGTCGAGTTTCAAATTCGTGTGCGCCATGGTACGGCATTTCACGCGAATACTGATTCGAAGACAATCTTGATCGTGCTTGATCGCCGTCAAAACCGAACGGTACTGTGAGCCATCGTTCAATTCATCCGAGGACTCAGTGTTGTGTCGTCGCACCGGAATCTAGGATTGTCTGCATCATGACATCAGCACAACAGACCGCTTGCCGAAGCTATTTTTCTGCCGCTCCGATGCGACGACGTGAATATTTACGTGCGGGGGCACTCAGTGTTTTGGGACTCGATCTGCCGCAGTGGTTGCACATGAGAGAAGTTGTGCGTGCGGAATCGACAAGCAGTGGGAGACAGCGTCCGCGCGCAAAGTCGTGCATCTTTTTATTCATGTGGGGCGGGCCCGCGCATCAAGATACGTGGGACCTGAAGCCGAACGCACCGTCCGAGTATCGGGGTGAGTTTCAGCCAATCGACACCAACGTCTCCGGCCTACAAATCTGCGAGCACTTGCCAATGTTGGCTCAGCGGGCGGACAAATTGGCGGTCATTCGGTCGATGACTCACGGAGACGTCGATCACACATCGGCGACGCATTTTCCTTTGACAGGTCGCGCGACACCGAGACGGGGTGCTCCGTTAGCGGAAGATTGGCCGAGCATCGGTGCCGTTGTTTCTCGATTTGGGCGTGGTCGAGGACCGTTGCCCCCGTTCATTTCGATGATGCCAGTTGTTCCGAATGGCGCTCCTCGGTTCGTTGAAGAATCACATGGCCAAGGAGCAGGTTGGCTGGGTCCAACTTTTAATCCGATGCGAATTGACGCGGATGCGAGCAAGCCGGATTACAAAGTCGGAGATTTCTCGCTGCACGCAGACGTGCCGGAAGCACGCTCGAATCGCCGCCGAGAGTTACTCAACGATATTGATCAACAGCTTAAAAAGTTCGAAGGAGATGCTCGAGTTGTTGCGACTCGCGGTCATTACGACCGAGCATTTTCGCTGTTGTCATCACGAGGCGCGGTTGAAGCGTTTGATTTGTCTCGTGAACCAATCGAAGTTCGCGAACGTTATGGCATGAATATTCATGGGCAGTCTGTCTTGCAGGCTCGCCGCTTGGTTGAGGCCGGAGTTCCGTTCGTGACCGTCTTCTGGCCGAACGACGGAATCACGAATGTCAGCGTATACTGGGACACGCACAATCGAAACTTCATCGACCTCAAGACGCGACTTTGCCCGGTGACCGATCAAGCCTTCAGCGCGTTATTGGACGATCTTCAGCAGCGAGGCATGTTAGACGAGACGCTCATCGTCTGGACGGGCGAAATGGGACGCACACCGCGTGTCGGTCAAGGCGTCGTCGGCGGAGCGGGTGCAGGCAGCGATGGCCGCGATCATTGGCCGAGCTGTTTCACGTCTGTGCTTGCTGGCGGAGGGATTCGAGGCGGTGTCGTACATGGTTCAAGCGACCGATTTGCCGCTTATCCGGCATCGAATCCGACATCGCCGCAAGATCTCGCGGCAACGATTTATCACAGTTTGGGAATCGATCCTCATTTGCAGTTACCGGACAACCTCAATCGTCCGTTGACGATCTGTGAAGGGGCGGCAATTCACTCGATCTTGTCGTAATTCGGCGAGCGGTCGTATTGCTAACTCCGTGTGATCATCTTTTGGAGATGAACTCGTCAGCGCGGAAACATCGTTGCGGGCATGATTTGCGATCTTGCGGTGAATGTTCCACTGAGCAGACGACGCGGCGACCATTGCGAGCGTCCCCTCGCTCCTGCTAGCGTCCCGACCTTCTCCGGTAGGGTTCGGCTGAGTCCTCTGCTTGTGAGCCGCTCGCATAGAGCATCAACAGACTTGGCCGGTCGTGGTGGAAAACCATGTCCGCGATAAATAGTGGTGCGACATCCTCACACCCGCAGGAAATGCAAACTGGGTCTTCAGCAGTTGGAGACCACTCTTCTCAAACACAGCACTCGGCGAGTTCAGGCGCTCCCCCGGTTCATGAGGCAGGCTCGTCTTCTTCTGCAAGCGATTCAGGACATCACGAACATCAGAGCTTTTGGCTGTGGGTGTTGTGTTTGACTGGCGTCGATTACTTCAGCACGCTGGGGTATCAGCCTTCAATGGCCTTTGAAGCCGCCGGACGATTGGCGCCATTGGCAACGGTGTTGCTCGTATTGGTGACGCTGTTCGGTGCGTTGCCAGTTTATTGTTATGTGGCCGGGCAATCGTTCAGCGGGCAAGGCTCGATCGCGATGCTCGAAAAGTTAGTGCATGGCTGGCGTGGGAAATTCCTCGTGCTGATTTTGCTCGGCTTCGCGGCGACGGACTTTGTGA
This sequence comes from Planctomycetia bacterium, assembly GCA_026400935.1. GTDB lineage: Bacteria > Planctomycetota > Planctomycetia > Planctomycetales > Planctomycetaceae > SXKJ01. The sequence goes on from JAPLNX010000230.1 coordinate 12,794, forward strand.
TCACGAAGACGCTTTCAGCAGCCGATGCTGCGGAGCATCTGATTCACAATCCACTGTGGCAAAATGCCCCCGATTGGCTGCAAGGCCAGATGATGCTGACGATGTTTCTGTTGGTCGTCCTCGGCGGTGTCTTCTTGCGCGGATTTGGCGAAGTCATTGGTATCGCGGTCGGCTTGGTTGCAATCTATCTGACGCTCAACACCATCGTGATTGGCAGCGGTTTGTGTTACCTCGTGCAACATCCCGAAAAGGTTTCTCATTGGTGGAGCTTGGTCCAATCAGGCGAATGGGCTTTGGCTGAGAGGCCAGTTGATGGAACCGGTTGGGGTGCGATTGCCATTGTCTGCGTCTTGTTCTTTCCGAAGTTGGCACTCGGCCTGAGTGGATTTGAAACCGGGGTCGCCGTAATGCCTTTGATCAAAGGTGATCACGGAGACAAGCCTGAAAACCCGCTTGGCCGGATTCGAAATGCACGGAAGTTGTTGATCTCCGCCGCTGTGATCATGTCGGTTTACTTGCTCGGTTCGGCAATGGTGGTCACGACGTTGATTCCTGCCACTGAGTTAGAAAAAGGGGGAACCGCAGCGAACCGCGCTTTGGCGTACCTTGCGCACGGTCAGAATTCCGACACGATCAATTCGATGTTCGGCAATGTCTTTGGAACGATTTACGACTTAAGCACAGTCGCGATTTTGTGGTTTGCCGGTGCGAGTGCTATGTCGGGCTTGCTAAACCTCGTGCCCCGTTATTTGCCGCGATACGGCATGGCTCCGGAATGGGCTTCTGCGCTGCGTCCAATGGTTGTGCTTTTCACGTTCATCAATTTACTGGTGACGGTCGCCTTCAAGGCCAACGTGGAAGCTCAGGGTGGTGCGTATGCGACAGGCGTGATGATGCTGATTTCCAGTGCGTGCGTGGCAACGGTGATCGATCAATATCGCAAACGACAAGGTTCTATCGCGAGTCGCATTGCGTGGCCGTTCGTGATGATCGCCGTCGTGTTTTTCTACGTGACGACGATGATCTTGTTTGAGAAGCCGGAAGGTCTGGCGATTGCTAGTTGCTTCATTGCGACGGTGTTCATTTCGTCGTTCATCTCGCGCATGATGCGGACGACAGAACTACGATTTGTCAGCTTTCAGTTTGTGAGCAACGAATCGCGATTTTTGTGGGACGCGCTCCGACATTTGGAATTTCCTGTGCTCGTACCGCACCGCGAAGGTGGCGCTCGTTCGCTCGCACAAAAGGAAGAGCAGATTCGAGACGTGCATCATCTTGACGCGAGCGTGCCAATTGTTTTCGTCGAAGCACATCTCGGCGATGCAAGTGACTTCTATCAAACGCCACTCATAGAAGTGACAGACGAAGAAGGTCGCTTCATCATCCGTGTTTCAAATTGCGTGTCGATTGCTCACGTCTTGGCGGCAATTGCGCTTGAGTTATCTAAGACCGGTAAGCCGCCGGAATTGCACTTCGGTTGGTCAGACGAGAATCCGCTCTCAATGAATTTGCGATTCGTTTTGTTTGGCGAGGGGAACGTTCCACTTTTGGTCCGCGAGCTAATTAAGAAGGCAGAACCAGATCCGCTGAAACAACCGCGAGTGATCATCGGGTGACGTCGGCTGGCTGAGATTGGCAAACAATTGTGTGTGAAGAGCAGGCGGCGATAACGGTCTCTCTGAAATGAGAGGAAACACACCCGAATGAAGCCGTACCGACTCTTTCGTGAGCAAATGATTGCGAAACCGATCAACGAGGTCTTTCAGTTCTTTGCCGATGCACAGAATCTCGAAACGCTGACGCCGCCGCGGGTGAACTTTCAGATTTTGACTCCGTTGCCAATCGAGATGCACACGGGCGCGATCATTCAATACTCATTGAAATTGCATGGTATTCCGGTTCAATGGACGACAGCGATCACTGGTTGGAAGCCGCCCTTTGAATTCGTTGATGTGCAACTACGCGGGCCCTATGTGATGTGGCATCATCGACACAATTTCGAGGCGATCGGTGAGCAGACTCTCATGACTGACGAGATCCATTATTCGCTCCCGTTTGGATGGCTCGGTCGTTTGGCTCACACGTTATTTGTGTCACACGATCTGAGTACGATCTTCGAATTTCGTAGAAATGTGGTCGAGCGATTGATGGGAAGTGCTTCGATCACGATTCCGGAATTACCGACTCCGATGCGTTGAACTGAAGCACGATTTCATCGTGCTCAGCTTCCGATTCGTTCGAGTGCGTGGTTTGAATTAGTTCCGTTTAGCTCGTTTGTGAATTTAGATCATGGTCGCCCTGATCGTCGCATCCGTTTCTTTCGGCTTCGTCGCGCCGACTTGCCGAACTTGAGCGTCCGTCGCGTTCGCTGATCCGCGTGCAATCGTCGCTGGAGACAATGGTTCGGCCGCAACCGGCATTTTTCGCTGGTGAAGATCGTGAGCGTCCGATGCAGAACCCGATAGACCGAGAGAATTCACTTTCGGACGGCTTGATGCCGTCGGCCTCTCTTCCGAAAGAGCGACCTCATGTTGCGAGCTTTCTGGTTTTCTTGCGGTGTGTTCGTCGCCATGTGGGGCATCGCGTTCCTGATGGTGGACCAGATGACGTTCTCGTGGAAGGTCGAACCGATCGTGCAACGGGATCCCGAATTCCGTGGTTTCTATGTGACGATGAACGAGAACCGTCAACGAGTTTTCAATCCGCCGCAATGGATGGCCTTTAGCCTCATGTCGATCGGCACCGTGACGATGCTGTACTCCGTCGCGCTGCCGAAGAAGCCGAATCACTCGTAACGGCAAGCTGCCTGCTTGCCTGCTTCTGCGGTCTCATTTTGGGGAGGCTGCGAAGATGTCAACAACGCTCACAAGCTGGAAGCTTGTGGCTAGTGCCGCGTCACGGCTAAAACTTCGGGTTGGAGCCTATCGAGAATTCGACGACTCTATGTGGACCACAAGGAGGTGGTCTATGCACAAGAAGTATGTGGTTCGATTGACGGACGAGGAGCGGGATGAGCTTCAAC
>JAPLNX010000594.1 GCA_026400935.1 Planctomycetia bacterium
GGCAGTCTGAGTTTCGGAGACTGCCTGCGGATGAAGAATTCCGATTTCGATTTTCGGTGACACTGTTGATTGACTCGGCGATTCCGACCTTCCTATTCTGGGCGAGCATTGCATCAGCCGTGGCTGATCGGTCACGACGCGCTCGACACAACGAATTTCGACCTCGGAGACTTTAGATGCTTTGGATTCGATTGGCTTGGTCCGCACGCGGTTGTCGAATCATTCTTCTGGGACTCACGCTGATCGGAGCAGCCTTTCGCGAGGTACCGTGCTCGGCCCAGAACACGACGCTCAAGCCCGAAGAGCTGGCGGCCCAAGTCATCAACGCGGCCAACAAGGCGTACAACGAGAAGCAATTTCCCGTCGCCATCGAACGGTATCGCGAGTACCTGAAGACGCACGGCAACCAAAAGGACGCCACGCTGGCTCGGTTCGGCTTGGCGTTGAGCGTGCTGGAGCAGCCGCAGAAAGACTTCAAAGTCGCGATCGAAATGCTCAACCCAGTCGTCGGCGTGCAGGAGTTTGCCGACCGGCCGCTGATGTTGTACTACCTCGCGTTGGCCTATCGCGGTCAGGGGCACGACGCGCTGGCTCAGGCGATCGCGAAGCCGAATGAGGCGTCTCAGCATCGCAACACGGCGAAGGACCAATTCGCGCAGGCGAATCAACGCTTCGAGGAAGCGATCACGTCATTCCTCGCCAAAGCCAAGACCGCTCCGCCGCCCGCCGCCAACGAGCTGGCCGTCGATCTGGAATGGGCCAATCGAGCTCGCTGCGATCAAGCCGAAATGCTGCTGCGAATCGAAAAGAACAAAGAGGCCAGCGACCTGCTGACTCCGCTGCTGGCCGACGCCACGCTCGCCAAGAGCAAGTACCGGCCGCAGATGTTGTACTTACACGGCCACGCCAGTTTCTTGCTGAAAGATTTCATCACCGCCGGTCGTTCGCTGAGCCAGCTTGTGCCGTTCGACAACCCGGTCTTCGGAGTTCACACGCGGTATCTGCTGGCTCGCGTGCATCACATCGCCGACGAGCGAGAAGAAGCGACCGCCCTCTACGACGCGGTCATCAAAGGCTACGACAAGCAAAAGGTGGACTCGCAGAAAGCTCTGCAAAACCAAGCCGCCTTTGCGAATCAGGCGGAGGAAAAAGCTCGCCTGGAAGCGTTGATCAAGTCGCCGCCGGACTACGTCAGCCGTGCGCACTTTTACTGGGGCGTGTTGCTGTACGAGCAGAAGAAGACCGGCGACGCACTCACGCGCTTCACCGAGTTCAATCAAAAATACCCGCAGTCGCCGCTGTTGCCGGAAGCTCAACTCCGCGCCGGCATGTGTCAGGTCGAACTGCGCGGGTTCGCACCGGCGATCGTGTTGTTGCAACCGCTCACCGCGCATCCGCAATTGAACGACCGCGCGTTGCTCTGGCTGGGACGTGCTCAGTTCGGAGCCGCCGATCCGACGCAGCCGCAGCCGTATGCGGCAGCACTCACAACGGCAATCGGCACTCTGACCCAAGCGGCCGACAAGGCGAATCAGCAGATCGCGAACGACCCGGACGCCAAGCTGCGTCGTGCGGAAGTGCTACTGGATCTCGGCGACTATCAGCAGTTGGCCAAGCAGTACCCGCAGGCGGCGGCCACTTACGAAACGGCGTTCAAAGACAATCACGCTCCCGAACGCAACGAACAATTCCTGCAACGCCGAGCGACGGCACTGCACTTCGCGGCTCAGTTCGATCTGTCCGATCAAGTCTGTGCACAGTTCGCACAGACGTATCCAAAGAGCACGCTGTTGCCGGCAGTGTTGTTCCGCTCGGCCGAGAACGCCTACGTCCGCGCCGCGGCCATCGAACCGAACAACCCGGCCAGCAAGAACCCGGACATCCCGAAGTGGTTCGGCGAAGCGATCAAGCGATACCAAGTTGTTCTCGAAAAGTACCCGGAGTTTACTTACGCCTCGTTGTCTCGCGGACGCCTGGGGCTGAGCCAATATCGGCTCGGCGACTACGCGGCGACGTTGAAGACGCTGAGCGCCGTCCCGCAAGCCGATCAATCGGGCGAGATGGCCGTCGTGCCGTATTACTTGGCCGATTGCTTGCTCCGCACGATGCCGACCGACACCAGCGACGCGCTCGCGGCTGGCCGGCAACTGGTCGTGCTGTCGTCAGCGATCAAGTCACTGGAGAATTTCGTCAGCGGCCAAGGCGCTGATCCGGCCAAGACCGCGCCGCAAACGCCCGATGCGTTGCTGAAGCTCGGCTACTGCTACCAACGAGTCGCCACTCAGATCGCCGAACCCAAGGAGCGAACCGACCGACTGAACGCCGCTCGGCAAGCGTTTGAACGGATCAACCAGCAATACGCGACGAGTCCGTCCGCTCCGACCGCAGCCCTCGAACGAGCGAACTGTCTGGTCGAGATGAACGACGTCGGCGGCGCGATCAACGAACTCAATCGCTTCAAAGTCGATCCGTTCAAGCAATCCTCGATCGCGCCGCTGGCGTACCTGCGACAAGCCACGCTGTTCCGAGCCCAAAACAAACCGACCGAAGCCGCCGCCGCGTTGCAGGAAGCTCGGAGCAACTACGAAGCCGCGTTGGTTGCCGATCCAACGCGAGCCGCCTGGGCTCCGCTGCTGCACTACCACCACGCGCTGGCGATCAAGGAACTGGCTTACAAAGACCCGGCGAAGCTGGACGTCGCGAAGCTCGGCGAAGCACGGACACAATTCGAGAGCCTGAAACAGAAGTACGCGGCCAGTCCCGAAGCCGCTGACGCCACATGGCGAGCCGGTCAATGTCGCCGCGAAGAGTTCGCTCCCAAGCTGGCCGCCGCGCGACAACTGTTGCTGAAGAAAGATGCCAAACCGGAAGAGCTCACCGCCGCCAACCAGCAAGTGGCCGAGTGCCTCAAGCAACTTTCGGAAACTGGCGCGTACTTCGTCGCTCAGGCCGGAGCGCTGGGACCGAAGGCGGTCGGCTCGGAGATTCATCAGCGGATGCTCTACGAAGCCGCGTGGTGCGGGCAGTGGGTCGGCGATGTCGAAGTCGATGCCGCTCGCGCGAAGCTGGTCGAAGAGGCGATCAAGAAACAAAAAGAGGACGCCGCTAAACAGCCAGTCGGTTTGGTGGGTGTCGTCAACGCGCGCGTCCCGCAGTTCCCGATCACGACAATTCCGTTGCAGCCGTCCGAAAAACTCGGCCGCGATCAATACAAAGCCGTGATCGCCGCGAAGTCCGACTCGCCGCTGGCAATCACGTCGCGGCTTGAGTTGGCCGAGCTGCTCGCTCGGCGCGAGGAGTTCGATCCGGCGATTGCGTTGCTGAACGAGGCTCTGAATCTGGAGCCCGCACCAGATGTCGAAGAGCGATTGCATCTGCGATTGGGCGTCTGCCTCGTCGCGAAGAACGATCACGCGAATGCCTTCGCGCAGTTCGCCGCCGTGGCGGCTGAGCCCAAGAGTCCGCTGGCTCCGGAGGCTCGCGCTCGCGCGGGCGAGTGCCAGATGCAACTCAAAGCCTGGCCGAAGGCGATCGAACTATGGCTGCCGTTCCGCGATCAAGGCCCGTTGCAAAACGTCGCCGGACTCAGCGACCGCGTGCTGCTGCGACTGGGACACGCCTACGCGCTCGCCGCGAACTGGGATCAAAGCCGGCAGACTCACGAAGTTCTACTGCAACGCTTCCCGCAGAGCATCTGGCGGCAGGAGGCGCGCTACGGACTCGGCTGGGCGTGGCAAAATCAAAAGCAGTTCGACAACGCCGTCAACGCCTATCAAGAGGTCATCAAGGAAACCGCCGCCGAGATCGCCGCCAAGTCGCAGTACCAATTGGCCCTCTGCCGCCTGGAACAAAAGCGTCTGCCCGAAGCGGCCAACGCACTCTTGGTCGTGCCCTTCACCTACGACTATCCCGAATGGAGCGCCGTCGCGCTGCTGGAAGCCTCGCGCGTGTTCCTGGAAATGAAGCAACCCGAACAAGCCGCTCGGCTGCTGGAGAAAGTCCGCAAAGATTTCCCCAACACCGAATGGTCCAAGATGGCCGAACAACGCTTGGTGGGCTTGCCGTTGGCCAAACGCGACTGACCTTGTGAATGACGAATGACGAAGTACCCAATGACGAAGGAAGCTCGAATGACGAATCACGAATTTGTTCATCGCGGCGGCAATCACTGGCGGAGCTTCGTCATTCGGACTTCGTCATTCTTTCGTCATTGGGTACTTCGTCATTCGTCATTCCCCGTCTGGTGCTTGATCCTACTTGGCTTTCTCTGCGGCACGAAGATCGCGCTGGCTTACATCGAGCAAGCCTACTCGCTGGGGCGCGTGGTTCAGGAAGCCACGTCGATCTCGGTGCTGCGAGTCGAGAAAGTCGACAAGGAGAAGAACCTGATTCTGTTCCGCAAGGTGCAAGACCTGAAGGGGACGCTTCCCGGCGAGATCGTGAAGCACAACATCGCCCGCGCCGGTTTCCATGAGCGGGAATGGAAAGCGATCATGGAATGGGCCGAGGCGGGCAAGACCGCCGTCTTCTTCAACAACGGCGGAGCCAGCGAGACCTGCATCGGCAACTATTGGTATCAAGCCTACGCCGGCGGCGAGTGGTGGAACATGAGCCACGGTGAGCCATACTTGCTCCGCAGCTACGCCGGTTCGGCGGACAAGTTGATCGACATCGTGCAGTCGATGCTGGCCGGTCAAGAGGTTGTCGTCCCCTGTTTCGTCGATGGCGACAAGATGACCTTGCAGCTTCGCACAGCCAAGATTCAACGGCTGAAAGCCAGCCTCAAGTTGCAGGACTACAACCCTCAGCGAGATTTCGCCGGCTGGGGTGGCGACGACTTTCGCTCGATCGCCGGCATGCCCGGCTTCACGCACGTCGCGGGAATCACCTCCGTCGGGCCAGAGGCTCAAGGAGTCGCGGTCGCGGACGTGGATGGCAACGGCAAGCCGGATTTTTGTTTCTACGGATCAGGCCGAGTGACACTCTTGAAGATGGACGGCCCGGCGCTCAGCGAGCTGCCGCTGCCGCATACCGGCGGAGCTCGCGCGGCCGACTGGGCCGACTTCAATGCCGATGGCAAACCCGACTTGTTGCTCGCCACATCGACTGGCCCAAAGCTGCTGACCAATCAAGGAGCCGCTTTCAAGGACGACTCCCCCCTCCTGCCGAAGGAGTCGTACTACAACGTCACAGCGGCAGCGTGGCTTGACTACGACGGCGACAAGCGGCCGGACATCTTGCTGGCGAACGGCTTTCTGGGTCTGCGGCTCTATCGCAACACCGGCGCGGGATTCGAGGACACCACGATTGCCGCCAAGCTGGGACCGGATGGAGTCGGTGGACGACACAAGGGGGATCATCTGGCGATCGCGGATTGGAACGGAGACGGTCGATCCGATTTTCTCTACAGCGCCGGCACCGGCTTGTTCGCCTTCAGCACGGCCCAAGGCTTCGTGGAAACCAAAGACCCCGCGGTTCAATTTCAAGCCGGCAAGGTGCGGCCCGTCTTTGCCGACCTTGATGGCGACGGGCAACTCGACTTGTTCGTCCCGCAGTCGGGAACAGCAAAAATCTTTGCGTACCGCGCCGGCCGATTCGCGGACATCACGGCTCAGTGTGGCGCGGTCGCTCAACCGATGGGCAATGCCGTTAGCGCGGCGGCGGTCGATTTCAACAAAGACGGCCGAGTCGATTTGGTGGTCGGTTGCCTGAAAGGCTCGAACCGCTACTTCCGCAACAGCGGCCAAGGCAAGTTCATCGATGCCACCGACGAAGTCGGCCTCTCGCAACAGATCTACAACACGCGCGGTCTAGCGGTCGCGGACATCAATGCCGACGGTGCGTCCGACTTGTTGCTGAATAACGAAGGGCAGGAATCCACGGTCCTCTTGGGACGACTCGCTGCAACGGCGGTGGGGCAAGTGAGTCAGAAATGAATGACCCAATGACGAATGACCCAATGACGAAGGACATCCGAATGACGAAGGACATCCGAATGTCGAATGACGAAGAAAGAAATGTGCGATCGGAGTCTCGCTTTCGAGTAAAGCTATTCCTTCGTCATTCGAGCTTCGTCATTCTTTCGTCATTGGGTCTTTCTTCATTCGTCATTGCATCGGCCGCCGATTGGCCAACGAACCGTGGCAACATCACACGCACAGGTTGCGTGGATGGACTCCCTGGTCCAAGTTCCGGCAAGGTGCTGTGGGTCCACAAGTCGAGCGACCACTACATCGCCGCGCCCGTGGCGGCGGGAGACAGCGTGCTCGTATCCGCGTTGGCCGCGTTCAATACTTCCACGTTTCAAGCATTGAGCACCGAGGCTGCTCCGAAACAGCGCGTGCGGTGGGCGAAGTCGGTGCCGTATCTCAAGCTGCCGACCGTGTGTGCTCCGGCGGTGGTTGGAAACGTGGTCGTGTTTGGTGACGGTATGCATCAGACCGACGGAGCCACACTGCACGGCGTGCGGCTGGACTCCGGCTTGCCGCTCTGGCAATTGCCGGTCCCCGGTCAGTTGGTGCATCTGGAAGGCTCGCCCAGCATCTCGAATGGAAAAGTTCTGATCGGCGGAGGCAATGCCGGATTGCTGTGTATTGATCCCGCGCGGCTCGAACTGGAGGGCAAGGAAGTTGATGCCGCGTCGGCTCAGGCAGTTCTCGACAAGAAGTGGAAGGAACTGCTCGCGAAGTATGAGCAGGAGAAGAAAACCGATCCCGACTTTGCAATCGCGCCCAGCGAGGACTCGCTGCCAAAGCCGCGTCCGAAACTCGTGTGGCAAACGGGAGCGGGCAAGTGGCATGTCGATGCGGCGGTGGCGGCGGTCGGCGATCGAGTGCTCGTCGCGACCGCGTTCCTCGACGCCGAGAAGACCGGCGAGCGAGCACTCTGTTGCGTGAAATTCAGCGATGGCAGCGTGCTGTGGAAAACACCGCTCACCTTCAATCCGTGGGCGGGGCCGACGGTCGCGGGAGACCTCGTGCTAGTCGGGTGCAGCAACGTGCGTCTCGAACCCAAGGACCTGGCCAGTGGTCAGGGCGAAGTCGTGGCGGTCTCGCTGTCAGACGGAGTCGTGAAGTGGCGACGGTCGTTTCCCGCCGGCATTGTCTCGGCGGTTGCGGTGAAGGATCAGTTCGCGGTCTTCACCGCGACGGATGGCAAAGTCCAAGCGGTCGATGTCGCCAGCGGCCAGGAGAAATGGACGCTCGACGGAAGTGCTCCGTTCTTCGCCAGTGCGGCGATTGCCGGTGATGTTGTCTATGTGGCGGATCTCAAGGCCGTGGTGCGAGCCATCAACCTGACCGACGGGAATCTGCGCTGGAAGCTCTCGCTGGGAACCGATCCCACCGTCAAATCACCCGGCATGGTTTACGGGGGACCGATCGTCGCGGGCGGGCGATTGTTCGTGGCAACGTGTGCGTTGGATGCCGGCGGCAAAGCCAGCACCGCCGTGGTGTGCATTGGGGAGAAATAACGAGGGGACGACACGACAGGGAACAGAGGAAGAATTCACAAGCGAGGATCAGAGTCATGAATCGTTGGACGTCATTGGGTTTTGGTAGTCTCGCCATCCTGTGGTCACTCGTGTCGCCGATTGTCGCTCAAGACAAACCGGCCGAGGCGATCAAGATCGACAAGGAGAAGAAGACGGTCACGCTGGCTTGCAAGATCGCGCCGCGCAAGCTGCCGAATCTCAACGAGATCTATCCGATCGAAGTCATCGCCTCGCTGCCGGCACCGAAGGGGCAGAAGGCTCACGAGACGGTCGTCACGTTCGATGCCAAGCCGAGCGACATCCACAAGGCGCTCGAAAGTCTGGGCCTGAAGCCGGGCAAGCCGGCCAAAGGCGAAGGTGCCGAAGCGGCCGGCCCCGAAGTCAAAATCTTCCTCGAACTCCCCGGCGCGGGAGGTCTCTCCAAGCGAATGCCGATTGAGAAAGTGCTCATCGACCGCAAGACGGGCAAAGCGATGCCCGCGTTGAAGTGGACCTTCACCGGCTCGATCAGCAAACAGCCGGACCCCAACAAGCCGGACAAGGTTTACGGTGCCGACGCCACCGGCACGCTGATCGCCATCTTCCCAGTCACCGACGAGACAGTCTTTCAAACCAACCTCACGATGAAAGACGAGCCGCTCATCAAGCTCGACACCAACGCCAAGGTCTTGCCCGAAGTCGGCACGGACGTGCTACTCGTGATTCAAGTTCCCTAACCGCTTTTTCAATCCCTCTCAATCTGCATTGAACAGAAGGACGCAAAGAAACCAGCTGACGAATTCAAAAATCGAGCGACGGCTCTTGCCTCGGACCTTCAGAAGAGAATTCTCCGCGACCTTTGCGCCCTTCTATGAAAAGAAAATGAATGCCATGTTTCAAATTCGCCTGATCGTCGTGACCGCGATTGCTCTGGGACTGACTTCCTCGACGGCGAGTGCCCAACTCCTGCCGGAGCGACTGGTGCCTCCGCAGCAGTTTTCGATTCCGCCTCTGCCCACGACCGAACAGCCGGCCATTCGTCGCCCGACGGGAGCGGACCAAGTTCCCACCCATCTCTGGTCGCTGCCTCTCGGAGCCTTTCCCGGTGCGCCGACCGCACTGTCGGCGGAGCGACTGCCTGCCGATTGGCGACGACCGGTGATTGACGTCCCGGCCCTTGCGGCCGAATCCGATCCAACGCGGCCAGCCTCGCCTCGCCAACCGGTTTCACAGAGCGCCTTCGTTATGGCCCCAGACCCCCAAAAGGCTCACACGTTGGACCGCTTTTCGCTTCCCACTGAAGTTCCCGTGCGAGCCAACGACGATTCAACCTCCGCTGCTGCTCACGCATGGATCACACTCGCGGTCCCGCTGGCAACACCCAATGCAGCCGCTCTTTTGCGTCTCGCGGTCGCGGACCCTTTCGAGCATTTGCGAGCCATCCGCCAAATCAACCCTCCAACCGATTCCGACGCATCCGACGTCACCCGCGAAACGCCACCACGTCCTCAACTCTCCGCCGTCGTTCAGCAGAAATAACTGCCCTTCGGCCTTCGGTTCCGTAGGCGGAGTTTTGAAGGGGGGGAATTCGCCCTAACCTATTCAGCAAGTGGTAGGTACGCAAAAAGTCCCCGATTTGCGAATGATTGCAAGACGGTGCGAGGGGTTGCGTGGAATTGTGGTATAGCCACGGAAAAGTGGTAGTCAGTGGTAGCCTCAAAACCGGGCGAATTCTGATCCCCGTTTGGCGGGTTGCAACGCCTCAATCAAGGAGGCGAGAGACGTCTGCGACCGCTTTCTGAAAGGTGGTCATTGACCGACGTCAGCGGGTACATAGCGCTGTTCAATAAATGTGTCAGACTCCACCTTAATAGCGAGTTGCGACAATAGCATGGCCGCCAAAATCTTCTACCCACTGCTGTCGTTGATCGCCTCGGCGAGCAACAACGAACTCGCGAAGTACGTCGAATTTCTGAAGGAGGAGAACAAGATCCTGCGGGCAAGAGTCCCCGGTCAGATCCATTCCAAGCCGGATGAGCGATCCCGACTGATCAAGCTGGGGAAGGCGCTGGGCCAAGCGATCGAGGAGTTGATCACGTTGGTCGCCCCGTCCACGTTTTATCGCTGGTGCCGTGAAGCGGACTCCGGGAAGAAGAAGCCGAATCCGAAAGGTGGTCAACGCAAGCCGCGTGAGATCCGTGAATTCGTCATCGAGATCGCGAAGACCACAGGCTTCGGATACACGAAGCTTTACCCATATTACCCTCCATTGAGATTGTGATCACGAGTTTTCGGGACGATGGACTCGGTCATTCCTCATTCTAATCCTGAAACCAGCGAACTTTTTCTGGAAAGGGTTCTGGTTCGAGTCACAAAAAAGAAATCCCTCGGTGATTTGTGGTGTTTGAGGATGGTCAACAAATCATCGCATACCAGTCA
>JAPLNX010000256.1 GCA_026400935.1 Planctomycetia bacterium
ACTCTCTCCGTCGAACACTTCCTGAAGAAATCTCGCTTGCCGAACTTCACCCCATTGACGCCCGATTCCTTGACTCACCTTGTGACCCGATGGGCTGTGCTCTCGGTGCGCCCTGCCCACGCCTTCGGCGAATACTTACCTCAAAACACCCGATATTGCTGGTGTATCAATAAGTTACGGCAGGTGCCAAAAAACTTAGCCGAATTGGCACATCGACTGCGATCAACTGGCATCACTCGAATGCGAATGAACGCCTTCAGTGACAAGGGAAGGGATCAGATCATGGCCAGCAAGACGTTGTTTCAGTCGTTCATCGGCAAGTTCATTCCGAAAACGAACACGGTCAACCATCAATCGGCACCGGCTTACAAGCTGTCGGCGAAGCACGAGTTGGCTCAGTACGCAGCGACCGGTTGTTTGAATCGGACGTTCTATGCTGCGGCGGATCAGCAATTGGAAACCGTGTTGAAGTTGTGCGAACAAATCGAACCGGAGTTCATCGCTCGGACAGCATTGTTCGCTCGAACGAAAGGCTTCATGAAGGACATGCCGGCGCTGCTGTGTGCGGTGTTGTCGGTCAAAGGGCCGGGGCTGTTGGCCGAGGTCTTCGATCGAGTCATCGACGACGGCAAGATGCTGCGGAACTTTGTGCAGATCATGCGATCGGGAGTTGTTGGTCGGAAATCGCTCGGCACGCTGCCGAAGCGGTTGGTGCAGCAATGGATTGAACAGCGAGACGACGTCGCGCTGTTTCGAGCGTCGGTCGGCAACGATCCGTCGTTAGCTGACATCATCAAGATGGTTCATCCGAAACCGACCAACTCGGCGCGAGCCGCGATGTTCGGGCACTTGATCGGTCGAGGTTGTGACAAATCGTTACTGCCGGAGACCGTGCGGCAATTCGAGCTGTTCAAGAAAGGTGAATCGCTCGAAGTTCCGGACGTGCCGTTCCAAATGCTGACATCGCTGCCGTTGTCGAAGCAGGATTGGACGCGGATCGCTCGGAATGCGACGTGGCAGCAAACGCGAATGAACCTCAACACGTTTGCTCGACACGGCGTCTTCGAGGATGCCGAAGTGACTCAGCTCATTGCCGCCCGTTTGGCGAATCGTGAGCTGATCGCGAAGGCGAAAGTCTTTCCGTACCAGTTGCTGATGGCCTACTCGGCCACCAGCAACGACATCCCGCGAGTCGTCAAAGAGGCTTTGCAGGATGCGATGGAGATTGCGATTGAGTCGGTGCCGACGGTCAAAGGCAAAGTGTTTGTCTGCCCGGACGTTTCCGGTTCGATGCAGTCGCCGGTGACGGGGCATCGGCAAGGCTCGACGACATCAGTAAAGTGCGTGGACATCGCGGCCTTGGTCGCGGCGGCCATGTTGCGGAAGAACCCGCACGCCGAAGTCATTCCGTTCGAGAGCAACATCGTGCGAGTTGACCTCAACCCGCGTGACAGCGTGATGACGAACGCGAGCAAGCTGTCGAACTTGCCGTGTGGCGGAACGAACTGCTCGGCCCCGCTGGCCGAGTTGAACCGACGCCACGCAACCGGCGACTTGATCGTGTATGTCTCGGACAACGAGTCGTGGATCGACTCGCCCCATTACGGCCGGTTCGGCGGAAGCCGGACGGAAACGATGAAAGAATGGGCCAAGTTTCAAGCTCGCAACCCGAATGCGAAATTGGTCTGTCTCGACATCCAGCCGTACTCGACGACGCAAGCTTCCGAACGAGAGGACATCCTCAACATCGGCGGCTTCTCAGACCAAGTATTCGATCTGCTGTCGCACTTCGCAGCAGACACGCTGCACTCCAACCACTGGGTCGGCGTGATCGAAGAGATGCGACTGTAAAACCCGTAGCCCTGTCGCGGAGCGACAGGGCTACTTTGAAACACGATGGCGAATGCCCTGTGGAACTATATTTGGACCCGGATTGCGAGGCAACTCGCGCCGGGCGAGCGAAAGCTCGGTTGTTTCACAAATTCTCGTCGCCATCACTTTTGATCTGTCGTCTTTCGTACCGCAAAAGAACGTTCTTTCGCGGAGCGAAAGACGACAAACGTGGCGAATGCTGTCGGAACTACATGTCGTGGGTTCGAGCCCCATCAGCTCCACTTGAGTGCAAACTTCGGGGCTGTAGCTCAGTTGGTAGAGCAGTACCGTTTTACAATTCTCGTCGTCACGATTTGGTATGAACGCCTCAAGGCGGAACTACGACCTAATTACGAACAGGAGCCGAATGCCAGTTGGGACTACATTTACCCATGTCACGTCTCAGCAACAAATTCTTGTCGGCTCTTTTAATCCAACGTCGGCGAATGCCGGTGGAACTACATAATCCGAAGGTCGAGGGTTCGAGTCCCTCCGCAACTCGCAAGAGCGGCGTAGCTCAGCGGTAGAGCACCGGAATCCGTTTCACAAATCCTCGTCGCCGACAGTTTTGATTAACCGCGCAGACCCGAAGGTGGAACTAACGAATGGAAAGCGAACAAGGGCCGAATGCTCGCCGGGACTACATCTGTAAAATGTCGCGTCTCGGCAAAACTCTTGTCGGCTTTTTTGAATCGTGGAGTACTTTGGCGAATGCAGGAGCGGAGTACATGGTTTTGCTGGTTCAACTCCTGCCTCGCGGTTGGTGCAAGCACTCTGCCCGAACTTGTCGCCATTTTTCACGACTAGTGCCACGACCAAGAAATAACCTGCCATTAGATTTGGAGTGCGGCTTGTTGGATTTTTGTGGTGCGGGTGATGCGCCGGTGCGGTGGGCAGAACCGAGCTACGGGCTGCGATTGTGTCGGTTTGCCGGTGTAG
>JAPLNX010000348.1:0-3358 GCA_026400935.1 Planctomycetia bacterium
CATCAAGAACACGTTTCTCTCCAACACCGACAACGCCTCGGTGAGTCTGCGGAAGCTGCTGTTGGAAAGCTGCAACCTGTACGCCGTGCTCGACTGCCCCGGCGGCACGTTTCAGGGGGCGGGCGTGAAGACCGTCGTGCTGTTCTTTGAGAAGGGAGCACCGACGCGGAAGGTCTGGTACTACCAGCTCGACCCCGGCCGCAACATGGGCAAGACGAACCCGCTCAACGACGACGACCTCGCCGAGTTCATCGAGTTGCAGCCGACCTGCGCCGACTCGCCGAAGTCGTGGAGCGTGGAGGCCGCCACGATCGACCCGGCGACGTTCGACCTGTCGGTGAAGAACCCCAACGGCGGCGAGGAAGTGACGCACCGCAGCCCGGAAGCGATCATGGACGAGATCGCCGCGCTGGACGCCGAGAGTGCCGAAGTCCTGCAAACCATCCGGGGGCTGCTATGAAAAGCGGATGGCAGCTCAAGAAGGTCAGCGAGATTGCCAAACACTCGCTCGGCAAGATGCTCGACAAGGCCAAGAACAAAGGCGAGCCGAAACCTTATCTCCGTAATCTCAACGTCCGTTGGTTTGACTTTGATTTGTCCGACGTGCTTGAGATGCGTTTCTTGCCCGAAGAGGCCGACAAATTTACCGCCGTCAAAGGTGATGTGCTCATTTGCGAGGGCGGCTATCCAGGCCGTGCTGCGATTTGGTATCAAGACGAACCCATCTACTTTCAGAAAGCACTTCATCGAGTGCGGTTTCATGAGCCTGAGCGGAGCCAGTGGTTTCTTTACTACCTGCTGTCGAAAGACCTTGATGGCACGCTGAAGAACCACTTCAACGGCGCGGGCATTCAACACTTCACCGGTGAAGCTCTCGCTCAATTTCAAGTTCCGCTTCCCCCACTGTCCGAGCAGCGGCGGATTGTTGGGATTCTCGACGAAGCGTTTGAGGGCCTCGCCACCGCCAAAGCCAACGCCGAACAGAACCTCCAAAACGCCCGTGCTCTGTTTGAAAGCCACCTGCAAGCCGTCTTCACCCAACGCGGCGCGTGCTCTGTTTGAAAGCCACCTGCAAGCCGTCTTCACCCAACGCGGCGACGGATGGGTGGAGAAGCCGCTCGCCGAACTCTGCGATCCAACGCGCGTCATTACATACGGTGTCATCAAGCTCGGTGATGAAACCCCGAACGGCGTCCCGTGCCTGCGCACCAGCGATGTTCGTTGGCTTCGGATTGAAACCGACGGCATGAAGCGGATCACGCCAGCACTTTCGTCCGAATACTCACGCACGATCCTCAAAGGCGGCGAAGTCTTGGTGAATGTTCGCGGAACCCTCGGCGGCGTCGCGGTAGCCGAAGAAGAAATGGCGGGCTGGAACGTGTCACGGGAAGTGGCCGTAGTTCCGGTCGATTCCAAACGGATCAATCCAGCATTCCTCAGCTATTTGATCGGTTCTGGTACGACACAGAATTGGTTGGGTGGTGTGAAGAAGGGTGCTGCCTACGTCGGAATCAACATCGAAGATTTGCGACTGCTGCCCGTCCGTGCCCCAAAGCTCGACGAGCAATTGGATGTTGTTCGGCATCTTGAGTCGCTTCGCGAAGAAACCCAACGCCTCGAATCCCTCTACCAGCGCAAGCTCGCCGCGCTCGACGAGTTGAAAAAGTCGCTGCTGCACCGAGCCTTCAGCGGGCAACTTTAAGCCGAGAATCACACCATGAGCATTCAAAGCGGCGGCAAACAGATTCTGATACATGGTCTGGCCCTCATCCTGGCCGGGCTGGTCTGGGGCTTTTTCCCGCCCCTGACCCCGTATCCCCGGCTCGCACTCGGAGCGCACATCCAGTTTGTCACCAACGGCATGTTGTTTGTTGTGCTGGCCATCGTGCTGCTCAAGGTGCCCCACTGCGCCGGCACAGGGTCGGTCCGGGTGATGTTGGTGTCGGCGTGGCTGACGTGGCTCATGGCGTTGTCCGCGGCGGCCAATGCGTGGTGGGGGGCCAACCAGATGCTCCCGATCGCGGCCAAGCAGGCCGGAGCAACGGGGGCGACTGCCTGGCAGGAAGCCGTAGTGAAACTGTGTCATCTCCCCGCAGCACTGGGTCTGATCCTCTCGCTGTCCCTGCTGACCATCGGCATCGTGAAACACCGCGAACCGGCGGAATAGGAAGATCGCCATGAACGAAGCCGAAACCCGCGCCGAACACATCGACCCCGCGCTCGCCGCCGCTGGCTGGGGAGTCGTCGAAGGGAGTCGCATTCGGCGAGAGTATCCGATCGCACCGGGACGCATCGAAGGCTACGGGCGACCCGGCAAGTCACTCGCGGCCGACTACGTGCTCGAATATCGCAACACCAAGCTGGCGGTCGTCGAAGCCAAGGCGTGGGATGAAGCTCTGACCGAAGGAGTCGCGCAGGCAAAGAACTACGCCGGGAAGTTGAAGATCCGCTTCACTTACTCCACCAACGGGCAGGGCATCTACGGCATTGACATGGACGAGGGGACTGAAGGGGACGTGCCCCGCTATCCGACTCCCGATGAACTCTGGAATCGGACCTTCGCCGAGCAGAACGCTTGGCGCGACCGCTTCGCCGCTGTTGGTTATGTCGAGAAGGGCAATGACTGGCGGGTTCGTTATTACCAAGACATCGCGGTACAGCGAGTGTTGGAGTCGATCATCGCCCGAAAGACTCGAATCTTACTCACGCTTGCAACTGGGACAGGAAAAACTTCAATCGCATTTCAGATCATTTGGAAACTATTCCAAGCTCGCTGGAACTTGAGCAACGAGGCATCGCGTCGACCTCGCATTCTATTTCTGGCAGATCGCAACAACTTAGCTGGCCAAGCGCTGAGAGATTTCACCAGTTTCGCAGCGTTTGAAGACAACGCGATGATTCGGATCGAACCTGACGAGATCAGGAAGAAAGGCAAGGTGCCAAAGAACGGCAGCCTGTTCTTCACGATCTTTCAGACCTTCATGTGCGGACCACCGAAGGACGGCGAACCGTCCCCCTACTTCGGCGAGTATCCGGCGGACTTCTTCGACTTCATCGTCATCGACGAATGCCATCGCGGCGGTGCCAAGGATGAGAGTTCGTGGCGCGGCATCCTCGAATACTTTGCACCAGCCGTGCAACTCGGTCTGACCGCCACGCCGAAGCGCAAGGACAACGTCAACACCTACAAGTATTTTGGCGAGCCGGTCTACATTTACTCGCTCAAGGACGGCATCAACGACGGCTTCCTGACGCCGTTCAAGGTGAAACAGATTCAGACGACGCTCGACGAGTACGTCTACACGCCCGACGACCAACTCATCGAAGGGGAAGTCGAGACCGGCAAACGCTACGAAGA
>JAPLNX010000348.1:3405-18796 GCA_026400935.1 Planctomycetia bacterium
CCAGCGGCAAAAGACGCTCGTCTTCTGTGCCTCACAACTTCACGCTCTGGCCGTGCGAGACCTCATCAACCAGATGAAGACCAGCAACGAGCCG
Organism: Planctomycetia bacterium; assembly: GCA_026400935.1. Taxonomy (GTDB): domain Bacteria; phylum Planctomycetota; class Planctomycetia; order Planctomycetales; family Planctomycetaceae; genus SXKJ01. The sequence goes on from JAPLNX010000348.1 coordinate 3,500, forward strand.
AACTACTGCCAGCGCGTCACCGCCAACGACGGGGCGCTGGGCGAACAGCACCTGCGGGACTTCCAAGACAACGAGAAGAGCATCCCCACCATCCTGACGACCTCGCAAAAGCTCTCGACCGGAGTCGATGCCCGCAACGTGCGCAACATCGTGCTCATGCGGCCGATCAATTCGATCATCGAGTTCAAGCAAATCATCGGACGCGGAACCCGCCTGTACGACGGCAAGGACTACTTCACGATCTACGACTTCGTGAAGGCTCATCACCACTTCGCTGACCCCGAATGGGACGGCGAACCGGTCGAAGATGACCCGTGCGAGGTATGCGGGCAGAACCCCTGCGTCTGCGTCAAAGAGCCGAAGCCACCGTGCGCAAAGTGCGGCAAGAGTCCGTGCGAATGTGGGCCGAAAGTCTGCTCAGAGTGTGGCCTGACTCCGTGTGTGTGCGACAAACCGACCAAGAAACGCATCAAGATCAAGCTGGCCGATGGCAAGGAACGAACCATCCAACACATGCTGGCCACGAGTTTCTGGCACCCGGACGGAACGCCCATGTCGGCTCAACAATTCATGGAAAGCCTCTACGGCAAGTTCCCCGACTTCTTCCAGAACGAAGCCGAACTGCGTTCGCTTTGGAGTGCTCCCGATACACGTTCAAAGCTGCTGGAAGGGCTGGCCGACAAGGGCTTCGGCATCGACCAGATGACCGAAATGCAAAAAATCATCGACGCCGAGAAGAGCGACCTGTTCGACGTGCTGGGGCATGTCGCGTTTGCGTTGACCCCCCTGACCCGCGAAGAACGAGCCACCAGAGCCAAGCTCGAAATCAGCACGCACTTCGACAGCAAGCAACAAGCGTTCCTCGACTTCGTGCTGGCTCAATACGTGAAGGAAGGCGTGGGCGAACTGAATCAGGAAAAGCTGAGCCCACTGCTCAAGCTGAAATACAACAACGCCATCTCCGATGCCATCGCCGATCTTGGACAACCAGAGCGGATCAAAGACACGTTTTCGGACTTCCAAAAGTACCTCTACCAAGGCGCGGTCTGACCCGCGTTTTGGCACAGACCAAACAAGCCGACTCGACCACATTGTTTGCAGAATGAACTTGCTGGTGGTCGAAGGTTGTGTAACATCTGTCACACCATGAGCGAAGAACAACCAATTGCCGAAGCACTCAAGAAAGCCATCGAGTCGAGCGGCATGTCGATCAAAGCTCTGTCCCGCGAAACAGGCGTAGTGCGGCAATCCATGATGCACTTCATGCGCGGATCGCGAACGCTACGACTCGACATCGCCGACAAACTGGCCGCCTACTTCAAGCTGACCGTGGGGCCGGCAACGAAGCCGAAGCGAAAAGGGAAGTGACGAAATGGATGAGATTCCCCGCGACCTCGTGAAGGCATCGCCGTTCGTGCTGCGGCATTTCGTTTGGATAGCGATTGGTGCGTTGGTGCTGGTAGCAATCGGTGGTGTCTTGAGCGTTTGGTTGCCATACCAGCGGGAGCAGCGGATTGCGAGGATGATTGAATCCCACGATCTCGGTGTGGTGTGAGAATCATCGAAAGCGACTTGCTCGAAAACGGCATTGTGCCGATGATGTACATGAACGGTGCGAGCACAAATCACGTTTGTCAGAAAGAAACATCATGGTTCAAGTGGGCATTGCCGAGATTCGAGACAACTTGGCGGACGCGCTCAACAAAGTGGCCTATGCGGGCGAGCGGGTTGTCTTGGCCAGACGTGGCAAGGGAATCGCCGCATTGGTGTCGATGGAAGACTTGGCGTTGCTGGAAAAGATGGAAGACGAATCGGACGTGCGCGATGCCAAGCGAGCGTTGGCCGACATGAAGCGAACGGGACAAAAGGGGACTCCGCTGGCGGTCATCAAGAAACGCTTGGGGATGAAATAGCATGACGCCCCGACGTTACGACGTGATTTTGTCCCCGAGGGCCGAAAAGCAATTCGATGAATTGGCCAAGCCGTTGCAGCGACGCATCACCGAAGCGTTGGAAGGGCTGGAATCCAATCCTCGACCGCACGGAGTCAAGAAACTGGCCGGGGCCGAGAACCTTTGGCGGATTCGCGCCGGAGACTATCGCGTCGTTTACACGATTGAAGACAACCGGTTCATTGTCCTGGTCGTGAAAATTGGACACCGCCGAGAGATTTATCGAGGGTGAATCATGGGAACCGTCTTCAAACGAACCTCAACGAAACCGCTCCCGGTCGGAGCCGAGTTCCTTGTCCGTAAGGGGCAACGCTTCGCCAAGTGGCAGGATGCAAAAGGTAGAACGCGGACGGCTGCCGTCACCGTTCCGAGCGATGGGAAGTACGCAGGTCAGGAACGCATCACCGTCGAGACTCCGACCTACTTCGCGGACTATCGCGACGGGAGCGGGTATCTCCGCCGAGTCGCCACGGGTTGCAAAGACGAAACGGCAGCGCGGGCAATATTGGCCGGACTTGAGAAGCGGGCGGAGAAAGTTCGTTCCGGCATCATCTCGACATCCGAAGAAAGAATGTCAGCACACCAGCACACCGCGTTGACCGAGCACTTGGCCGAATATATCGCCTCGTTGAAAGCGGCGGGGCGGGCCGATTCTCACGTCACTGGAACGAAGCGGCTGATTCAACGAGTGATTGACGAATTGAGCCTACGCCGACTGTCGGACATGCAAGCCGAAGCGGTCGAACGCTGGCTTGCTCAACAATCGCGGGCCGAGACGGACAAGCCTGCGATGGGCGCACGGACGCGCAATAGTTACCTCATCGCGTTGCGAAGCTTCTGCAATTGGGCCGTTTCACGGGATCGGCTGCCGTTCAATCCGTTGGCGAAACTCGACCGGGCTGACGAACGTTCCGACCGTCGCCGCCAACGTCGAGCACTGACCGAAGCGGAGTTGTCCAAACTGCTGATCGTGGCTCGCCTGCGACCGCTGGCCGAGTTCGGGCGCGAAACCGTCCGTAAGACCAACCCGGCGAACGCGACGCGGGAGAAACGCAGCCGTGCGACGTGGAGCTACAAGCCGTTGACGTTCATCGAACTCCCCGCCGCTGTCGATCGTGCCCGCGAACGCCTGAAAGACAACCCCGATTTCATCGCTCAACAGGAACGGCTCGGCCAAGAGCGGGAGTTGATTTACAAAGTGGCGGTCACGACCGGGCTGCGAAAGAACGAACTCGCATCGTTGACCATTGGGCAACTCGACCTCGACGGCGATTTCCCACACGTCCGGTTGAACGCCGCCGACGAAAAGAACCGGAAAGGGAATTCGATCCCGCTTCGCAGTGAAGTTGCCGACGAACTGCGGGAGTGGTTGCAGAGCGTGGGGGCCGATTCTCGCAACGTGCTGTCGATGTTTGGCCGGGGTGACTCCGACAACTCGGCGGCAGCGAAGTTGTTCAACGTCCCGGATGACTTGTGCAAAGTCTTTGAACGTGACCGAGCCGTGGCAGGTATCGCCAAGAGCGATGACCGGGGCCGCACGGTTGATGTTCACGCCTTGCGGCACACGTTCGGAACGATGCTGAGCAAGGCCGGAGTCTCGCCGAGGGTGGCTCAAGCGGCGATGCGTCACAGTTCCATCGACTTAACGATGAACGTCTACACTGACCCGCGACTGTTGGACGTACAAGGGGCGATTGAATCGCTCCCTCAGATTTCCACGACATTGGAACCATTTGAGAACAAGCACCGCATGGCAGCGGGAGCCGAGACTTTCACCCCGTCTGCCGTGGCAGTTCCCGTGGCAGTAACGGTGGCAGTTCCCACTGACTTTTCGAGAGATTCGCAGTCAACGGCTGTCACCTTCTCGGCCAATTCAGTTGAACCGAGTACGTCGCCAGAAACGAACAAAACTCCGGGAAAAACCATGTTTCCCCGGAGTTTGTTGCAGTACGCCCGGAGGGAGTCGAACCCCCAACCTTCGGATCCGAAGTCCGACGCTCTATCCAATTGAGCTACGGGCGCAAATCAAGTTCCAAGCCTCGAAAACATTGCCACCCGATGTGAGAGGTGTGTTTGTCGGTGAGGACGTCCCTTGGTTGAAAAAGTATCTGGATCGAGCGGTTGATTTGCAAGCGGGTTAGCTCATCCTTTATCAGAGTTGTTACCGCACAGATTATTCAAACTGAGCTACTTTAGTTTGAAGCGACTAAATTGTTGTCGAAAGCTTGAGCGAGGTTGCCACGGATTGTGCGCCCCAGCGGCAATGGATTTCGTCTATGGCAAATGACCAGTCTTGAGGATGCTCTTTAGTTGGCGATCGGCTTCATCAGATGCAGGGTAGATCAACCGAGGGGTTTTCGGCAGCTTGGATGGTGCGACATGCCATGCGTCTTGGTTGCGAAGAATCGGAATAATGAAGCGTTCCTCTTTCGTTACTGCGAGCGAGGCAAGATCAGTGACCTTTAATTCCTGCTCGTCGACAACGTTCTTCCAGGATTTTTCGACCTTTATCGTGCCTGACTCAGGGTCTTTGACCAGAGCCGTCAGTACATCGCTTGAGCCGATGATTTGATCTCGGTTCAAGGTCACGGGGTTCGCGGAAGTGACTGAAAGAATCAGAAGCGACATCATCCATATTACGGCTGAGACGGCAGCCAAGATAAACAGCAAACTCTGCCAGCGCGAAACTGGCAATGTCGAATCGATCGCAGTTTGTTGGCTGTTTGCGGTTGAGTCCATCATTCGCGGCGAGTCCATTCGCATCTAAAAGTCTGCCAAAATGGCCGACGTTACCGCCGAAACGCGGAGGTTGTGTCGATTTGATAATCCTTGTCAAACGCTTCTTCAAAATCATAGACCCCAAAGAAGTCGCTGAGCTTGTCACGATCGGTCTTTCGCATCCGCCCTCGTTCAATCATGTCAAACACAATGCAGCCGAAGTCGTCTGTTGAATTTACGCCCCAATGTCGAAACACGGGGATCGTCATCATCCCAAATTCTTTCAACGCGAGCTCGCGAATACCGTCGAGCAACTGGGGGCCGGAGATATGCGAATCTTCTTGTGGTTCTTGGCGAACTTCGGAGTGTTTACCAAACTTCTTTTGAGTAAAGTGCAGCGCGTGATCCACGAATTCATAGGCGGCGGGGTGATACTTTGACGTGGAAAGAACGGCTTTCTTTGTTTGTCCCATCACGATTCCTTTGACTGTTTGTTGTTGCCACGACTACTGACCACTGTCAGCACTTCACTGGCCTCAACTACCGCTCGGCGCGAATCGTCGTAAGCGACCGTCACTTTACGAGCCAAAATCTCTTGCGACACAACTCGTCCTTGCCCCGCCTTCGTGACAACGGTCGCTCCGACTGGCGGAAGCTCTCGTTGATATTCTTCGTAGGTATCGTATTCATAACGGAGGCAGCATTTTAGACGTCCGCAACGACCGGAGATTTTCGTCGGGTCAAGCGTCGCCTTTTGCACCTTCGCCATCTTCATTGTGACTGGTGGCATTTCGCGAAGGTGCGTGTTGCAACAGGTTGGTTTGCCACAATCGCCATAATCTGCCAACAGCTTGGCTTCGTCGCGAATGCCGACTTGCCGCATCTCAACGCGCAAGCGGAAGTGACCAGCCATTGCTTTGACGAGGTCACGAAAATCGACACGCTTCTCGGCGAGGTAATACACCACGATTCGCTCGCCGCCGAACAACCGCTCAACATCGAGCAGTTCCATTTGCAACTTACGCTCCGCGACGAACCGCAGGCACTCAGCGAAATCTTTGCGTTCCATTTGCCTGACTTGGTCTCGCTTGCGCAGATCGTCGGGAGTCGCGATTTGCAAAATTCGTCCGGACTCATCGGTGCGACCGAGATGTTGCCGAGTTTGCTCACTGGCAGCGCAGAGCACTTCCCCACACTCGACTCCACGATCCGATCGGACGATGACTTGAGTACCACGCGGGATCGCGTCGTCGCCTTTCGACGAAAACTCGCCAACGATTCGGGTAATTCCATAACGAACAACGTACTGACCCATGAGCGACTCCAAGGAACTCTGCGACAGGGGCGGGAGTGTAGCGAGCCGGAAACGAAGTCACACGCAGGCCACTCGCCGAGCGAGCAAACAATGGATATACCTCATCTCGTCAAAATGGAGATCTTCTCATGGCCGTACCCGACTTTCGTGACAAACTTTTGGCTGGCTTAGGGGGGCCGTGGCCCGAACCATGCCCGCTCAATGTGCGGCATCGAGAAACGATTCAGAAAAATGGCTACCGGATCGAATCGTTGTATTACGACGCGGAGCTGAAAGACTCGATCCCGGCAATGTTGCTCATTCCGGATGGAGTCACTGCTAATGCCCCCGCACCCGCCGTTGCGGTTTGGCATCAGCACAACGGGCAATGGAACAAAGGGAAGTCTGAACCTGCCGGACTTGGATTCAATCCGATGCACCACACGGGCGCGGCGCTGGCTCGCGAGGGGTACGTCGTTCTGTGTCCCGATGCACTTTGCTTTGAAGAGCGGCAAGATTCGACAGGCAAACTGAAAGATGGAAACTACGAGCGATTCGAGTTTCTGAGGTACGTTGTTGCGGGCAAGTGTATGGCCTGGAAAAACATTCTCGACATGAGACGTGCGATCGACTTCCTCGTCAGTCGTCAGGAAGTGAAGAGCGATAAGATCGGATGCTACGGCCACTCGATGGGATCCACCCACACTTGGATGGTCGGCCCGTGGGAGCCTCGTCTGAAATGTTTGGTAGGAAACTGCTGTCTGCCGACATACGCCGCGATCCATCACGAGCACATGCTGCATTGCTTTCCCAACTACGTCCCAGGCATCTTCGCTCACGGCGACACTCCCGATATCGCGGCGCTCATCGCTCCTCGCCCGTTGTTGCTGAACTTCGGCGAGAAGGACAGTGGCAGTCCGATCGACTTCGTGCGTGAAGGAATTAAGGCCATCACGAACGCCTACGCTGCTATGCACGCAGAGAAGAACTTCTCGGTTTTCGTAGAAGAGGGAGTCGGCCACGTACTTTCCGAAGCGATGTGGCAACGAACGAAAGACTGGTTTCAACGGCATCTGAGGTCTTGAGATTGGTCAGGATTATTCGCGACAACAATAGCTTGAAGCACAAGCGAGAGATGGCAGGGGACATCCTTCGCTAGCGTTTCGGGCAAGTGTGAATCGTGCTGACTAAAGTGATGCGGTAACGATCATCACCAAGGCGTTTCCATTAGATCCACCACATGCCGAGCCATTTGGTTCATCGCTTGTTGAGTGGCAGTGGCGAGAGACTGGCCGACTTCGGGAGCGAATTCGGCTTGTGCTCTAAGTGCAGCCATTCCGGGAGTGAGAGGGATTTGTTCTTGAGCGAGAACTTTGCCCGCTCGCAGATCTTCCCAGACTACTTCGAGGGCGAGGTTTACTTGTAGTTCGCGCGGATCGTCGTTGCGAGTTTCCCCGAGGACGCTCTTCCTCATGTCAATAATGCGACCGGTCAGGCGTGTGTCACCCCCGTCATTCACGACTCGGAAGGGTGTGCGTTGTTGAATCTGCTTTTGGACCGCTTCAGTCAGTTGCAGATCGAGGCCTCGCCGAAACGATGTCGATTCAAACATGGGGACCTCGACGGTCCGAATCTGTTGATCGTGCGTGGTACCGATCATGTATCCGCAACCGCTGATCGTCGTCAGGGCGACCAGCAGCGCGAGCCTCAGCATAGTTCTGCGAGAGCCGTTCATTGTGAATCACACTCGATCATCGAACGCCACGGACTTAAAGCGTTGTGTTACCGGAAGAAATCTCTTCGTCTTCATCAGTAGCCTTTGACAGACGCGGTTTCTTACGAGTACTGATTTGTGACCCGGGATATTTTTCCAACAGTTCAGGTCTCAACTCCGCCAACACTTCGCGAGCTTTGGGGGCATAACTGGAATTCGGGTACCTCTGCAAGACGTCTTCCGCGTAGATAACCATCGCTTTGGGCTTTCCCTTGCGACGATACAGTTCAACCAACTCCCAATAACGCTGCGCACGTGCCTCTTCGATGCGGGCGAGTTCGTCCTTGAGTCGCTCTCGTTCCGGCAAGTTCGGGAACAAGCGGAGCGTGCTTTCTTTCAATCGGCGGGCGTCTTCGAGTTGTTTTTCGTCGTAGTCGGCACCTTGGTAGCTCATCAGCTTGACGTGCGAGCCCAGCACGAACGACGTCTGCAAATGTGGACTGCTGGGGTACTCTTCACGGAGCATTGAGAAGTAACGATCGGCCTCTTGGTAGTTGCCAACTCGCAGGTAATGACTGGCGGTCAGCATGATCGCGTCATCGGCCAGTGGGCCCCGTGGGTCGTACAGCCAGATCGACTTGAGTGCCTCCAAAGCATGGCCCGGCGTATCGAATGCGGGACGAGTTTTGTCGGTGATGTTTGGAACTAAGATCGCGGAGTGCGGCGGCTTCTGCTTCTTCGGCTGTGGAGTCGATCGCGGGTCTTCGACATTCACGGGCGTGATATCGCTCGTCGTTGCGAAGTCTGGCATCCCCAGCCAAGTCTTGCCGATTACAAACAGGCGCCGCGTGGCCACGTTGAGATGCCGCGTCGATGGATAGTCTTTCAACAGCGCTTCATAGTTTCCCTTCGCATCGCTGAAGCGTTCTTGTTTGAAGTAGCTCTCACCAAGCAAAAAGAGCGAATCCTCACGAACTCGATTGTGTTCTTCTCGAGTACCCGGATCGGCACTCCAAATTCGCAAGTTGGACCAGAAGTTTTTCTTCTTTTTGGTCAGCGGCTTCAGCACTGACTCCGCTTCAGCGAGCTTTCCATCTTTGTACAACGCTTCGGCTTGACTGTACTGAGCCTTGCGTTGTCGCTCTTCGGATTCATCGACAACAACCGGAGTGTGAGCGGACTTGCTGGTATTCGATGGCGTCTTGGTGAACCATGAAGAATTTGATTTCGGTTCCTTTGGCTCCTGGGGTCTCACCGGTTCTGGAGGTTGGTTTGCGTTCTTACCAAACGCCCACAGCTTTCGTGGTTCTTTCGACTTCTGTGTGGCAGCTTCCGGCTCCGCATCCGGACCGACAACGGTGACGTCGTCCGTTTCGGCTTGTTGCTCGTCGTCTTGTTTCACGAAAGGATCGGAGTTTTTCTTCTTCAGATCGACGCTCTTGCCCCAACTCCATTGAGCCAGTGTGACGGGCGACTGCTTTTGTTTCTGTGCGACCGTTTGCTTCAGTGTCGCGCAGCCGGTGATCGCTAAACAGAACGAGAGGATGAGCCACGAGCACGCGGTAGATGCTGCGGCTAAACGTCTCTTGGGGAAGTATGCGATGTAAATAGACATGAGTCATCCATCAGTCGGAGCGACAGATCTAGCTGATGCTTCGGGGAATGGCGGCAACAAAGCGAGATCCGAAATTTAGATTTGAGATTTCAAATCAGAACGGAAGGGAGTCGAGCGAATTGAGCGTGTGCGAAATGAGATCAGAAGGGAAGATACGACAGCATTTTCGGGCGTTTGTCGAAAGGCTGGCAGATCGAGGCGGTCAGTAGATGTCGGAGTTCTTGCAGATACTTGGCAGGGATCGGTTCGGTGGGATTCGGCGGAGCAGTCTCGGCGGCGAGTTGTTCAAACAGATGCAGTGTCATTCCTTGAATTGGGTGAGCAGCGTACTCCGGTTTGCGACAGTTCGGGCAGAGCAATCCTCCTTGAGAAATCCAGAAGACATAGTTGGTGTAATCGACCACAGCACGTCCGCAGGAAAGGCACGCTCGAAAGTCGGGCATCTGCCCGATTTCTCGCAGCGTGATCACTTCAAACCGCAACACGGGCCAACGAAAATCCGCTTCTTCGGCTAATCGTCGCAGTGTGATCACCGCCTCGTCATACAAAACGGGATGTGGGTCGTACTCCTCCGTCAGGCCAGCTAACAACTCGGCAACGTAGTATCCGCCATACAAGCTATTGAGATTGCGTTCGGGCGGACGGAACCGAGCCATTAATTGGCATTCCGTCAAAATGTCTAGTCCTCCTGAGGACTTCCGCAGGAACACTAGGCGAGATTCCGCGAGCAGATCAAGGGCGCTTTCAAACGGACCCTTGAGCCGTTTTGCGCCCTTGGCAACGACCGCGATCTTGCCGAAGTCACGCGTAAAAAACGTGACGACGCGACTGGACTCACTGAAGTCCGCTTGTCGAATCACCAGTCCCGTCGTCTTTTCCGCAGACATCCCGTTTCGTTTCCCTCTTCTTGCGCCATGTTGCCCAAGCAATGTCGAAGCTGCTTCAATCAGATGGAAGTGGCTCAACATCTTCGATCATGTCGCGAAGTTATACCGCACGTGGTATCGGTTCCGAATTCACTCGCTCCATTCCACTGACTTCCATGCCTCTGATTTCTTATTTCAGCCACATGGGCCGGTTGGCTCATCAGTCAGAGTAGTGGAGACGGCAGACACAACCTGGAGGCAACGAGAAAGAGAATTTTTGGGGCTTTCGATAGACTCCGACACCCTGAATTTGATCAGTCAAAGTGACGGTGAGTCAGAGAACATGGCAGACACGCGAGCCACGTATTCCACGAAGATGGTTGATTGTCAGAAAGAACAACATGAATCATTGCAGCAACACGCTCGTTCCAAATGTCCGCCGGCAACTAATTCGACAGACGCGGTTTGATAGCTCGCGGTTTCAATGGACGTTCTTGTTACTCGGTCTGTTCGGCATCTGTGGTGCGTTGTCGGCAGACGAGGTCAAAGTTGATCCGACACAATTGACGTTGGATCGCATCTTTGACGGGGAAGAGTTCAAAGGGGAAGACGCGCCGGTCATTCAATGGATGAAGCGACGCGGCGGATACACGACGTTGGAAAAACCGTCCGGAAAAGAGTCAGGACGCGATCTGGTTTGGAATGATCCGGCCACAGGCAAGAAAGAAATCTTGGTCCCTGCACATCGTTTCGCCCCGGGAGAAGAAGGGCCGTTGTCGGTTGAGGGTTACTCGTTCTCGGACGATGAGTCGAAGCTACTGATCGCGACGAATGGTAAACGCGTCTGGCGTTTGAAGACGCGCGGAGATTTTTGGGTACTTGATATTGCGGCGGGGGAACTCAAAAAACTCGGCGGTAATGCCGAGCCCGCGACGCTGATGTTTACGACCTTCTCGCCCGATGCGTCGCGAGTGGCGTTTGTGCGAGAGAACAACCTTTATGTGCAAGATTTGCGAGACATGACGGTCACGGCGCTGACTTCGGACGGTTCAGTTCACGTCATCAACGGCACGTTTGATTGGGTCAACGAAGAAGAACTAAATCTCCACAGGGGATTTCGTTGGAGCCCCGACGGACTGTCGATTGCGTACTGGCAGGTCAACACGAAAGGAGTTCGCGATTTTCATCTCGTCAACAACACCGACAACCTTTACTCGCAGGTGCAGGTGATTCCGTATCCGAAAGTGGGCGAACAAAACTCGGCAGTGCGAGTCGGTGTGGTCAGTGCACTGGGGGGCGAAACGCGATGGCTGTCAGTCCCCGGTGATCCACGCGAGCACTACATCGCTCAGATGGATTGGGCGGGTACCGGAAGTTCGGCAGAGATTGTGTTGCAGCAGTTCAATCGGTTGCAGAACACGAATCGGCTAATGACCGCGAATGCGAATTCCGGAGACGTGCAAACGCTGCTCACCGAAACGGACACTGCGTGGGTCGAGAACTCGAACTCCAAATTGCGGTGGTACGACGACCAAAAAAAGTTGGTTTGGCTCAGCGAGCGTGACGGTTGGCAACGCGCGTATTCGATCACGCGTGCGGACGGCAAAGTGACTCTGGTCACGCCCGGTAAGTTTGACGTTCTCAGCGTCGAGGGGATCGATGTGAAAGGCGAGTGGTTGTACTACATCGCGTCACCGGACAATCCGACTCGTCGAACATTATACCGAGCGCGGTTCGATGGATCGAAGTCCGAGCGACTGACTCCGGCCAACCAGCCAGGGACGCACAGCTACAACATTTCGCCCGACGCAAAGTCGGCCATTCACACCTTCTCGACGTTTGACACTCCGCCGGTCGTTGATCTTGTCAGTCTGCCGGAGCACAAATCGCTACGAGTGCTTGTCGAGAACAAAGAAATTATAGAAAGGCTCGCGAAGCTCAAGTCGCCGACTTCGGAATTTTTTCGAGTCAACATCGGCGACGACGTGTTGCTTGATGCGTGGGCGATCAAGCCGTCGGATTTCGATGCCGCGAAAAGCTATCCGGTACTATTTCACGTTTATGGTGAACCGGCGGGGCAGACGGTTTTGGACCGCTGGGGAGCGAAACGGCATCTCTGGCACATGCTGCTCGCGCAACAAGGATATGTCGTCATCAGCATCGACAATCGTGGGACACCCTCGCCCCGCGGTCGCGACTGGCGAAAGAGCGTCTATCGACAAGTTGGGATTCTTGCCTCGGCTGATCAAGCGGCGGCCACTCGAGCGATCTTGAAAGGGCGACCGTATCTCGACCCGAATCGCATTGCCGTTTGGGGTTGGAGCGGCGGCGGTTCGATGACGCTCAACGCGATGTTTCGGTATCCCGACTTGTATCGCACGGGAATGTCGATTGCTCCCGTCCCCAACGAACGACTCTACGACACGATCTACCAAGAGCGTTACATGGGGTTGCCAGGTGACAATGCCGACGGCTATCGGATCGGTTCACCGATCACGTTTGCGAATCAACTTCAAGGCAATCTCCTCCTCGTTCACGGGACCGGCGATGACAACTGCCACTACCAGGGGACTGAGGCATTGATCAACGAATTAATCGCACATAACAAACAGTTTTCGATGCTGGCTTACCCAAATCGCAGCCACAGTATCTCCGAGCGAAAGAACACGACGCGACATCTTTACGGTTTGCTCACTCGATTCCTCAACGAGAAAACGCCAGCCGACCCGTTGCCGCGAACGATTGCGCCGAGTGCAAATTGATCTTCAGTCATAACGACCCCACTGAGCTTGCCTCAGTAGCTCGCGGGCTTTTGCACTATAGAGGTCATGATTTCGAATGATATATCACGTAGTGCAAAAGCCTGAATCCACCGAAGCACGCTCGGGGGGCTGTGTGACATCGTTTGTGAGGTCTAATGGAACGACCCAAAATCTTGGACTTCACAGAAAACTTTCTAAGACGCAGAAAATAATCTGAGGGGTCGGCGCATCGTTTAGCCGCCGAGGGATTCGCGGCACGGATGGGGAGCGGAGCTTGGCTCACAGCGAAGACCAGTTCGATCCTGTGGAAGGCTCGGCATGGTTTGCCGAGTTTGCGGGGGAATTGCGGGCGTTTCTACTGGGAGTGCTCCGCAACGACGACTTGGCGGGCGAGGCTTTGCAGGCGACGTGGGTTAAGGCGGTGGAACAAGGGCATTCGGCTCGGACGGAAACTCGCAAAGGGTGGTTGTTCCGAGTGGCTTTGAACGAAGCGTTGGTGCTCAAGCGCCGGGCGAAGATACAGGAAAAATCATTTCGGGAATTGGCTCAGAATGATGCTCGGCGACATGAATCGCCCGGCGGGTCGGTGACTCGGCAGGAATCTCCGGAAGGATTCGTGCTGCAAGCCGAGGCGATCGAACAAGTGCGACTGGCTCTGAATGAGCTTCCGGCCGAACAGAGTTACGTGGTGCGAATGCGAATTTACGAAAACAAGACGTTCGCGGTCATCGCGGATGAATTAAAGGTGCCTCTAGGAACTGTGCTGACGCGCATGAGACTGGCGATGCAGAAGCTGCAGCAACTTCTCGGGCGCTTTGAGAATTGATCATGACTTCTCACAAAACAACTTCCCAAAACGATCTCGACTGGCAGGCATTCTGCTATGTCACGGGAGAGTTGTCGGCAGCGGAAGTGACCGCGTTCGAGGAGCGTCTTGCGACCGACGAAGGGGCATGCGAGGCGGTTGCTCGTGTGATGGAATTCAACCTGACGGTCGCGGCAGTGATGGCTGACGCGACTTGTTGCGCAGGCGGTTCGCCAGTGTTTGATACAGAGTCGATCGTCGCCGTAGGCGGGCCGCCTACGCTACGAAAAGGCGAAATCGCGGTTCTTCCTTCTCGCTGGAACAGTGCGGTTCTGACCGTGATTGCCGCATCAGCAATCGCGGCGACGATATTTGTCGCGGTTGGTTCATCGGTTTTGACTGGCCACAAAGTTGCGAAGCGTGACGGCAGCGATCGTCTGGTGGCGGCGTGGACTCACGGAGAAGCTGTTCGCAATCAGGCTGATGAGGACAACGATCCGCCCGACGCAGACGATGACGATCTCGATCCGCCCGATTGGATGCTCGCGGCGGTGACAGACGAAGAACAAGCAGAACTCCTGCCGGGCGATGACGCGCCCGAAGTACGGGAGAACTAAGCGATGCGATGCAGACTCTTCAAAAATGAATCAGGGTGCGATTGGAAACTGTGGCACACGCGACTCAAGTGCGTGGATTGTTTTTGGTCACGCACGCAAACCGCGTGCGCTACAATCACGTTGGTTGTTGGTTTCATTTCGCTCGTCCAAGCTGATGAGTCAACGAATAAGACACCCGAAGTGAAGCAGTCGGTTTTGAAGCCAAACAGCGACAAAGCTAGCTTCATGAAGTCGGATAAGAAAGCCGCCAATCGCCCGGTTCCTGGTAAGTCGAATGCGGGTAATTCGATCAATGGACCTGTCGATTCAGTTCCGCCACAGCGTGAAGCGGCAGCGATGTTGTTCGCTCAGCAGTATCACCCGGAACTCGCTGAACTGCTGACAAGATTACGAGACAGCAATCCGGTTCAATTCACGAAAGCCGTTCGCGAACTAGATCAAACCCGCGAGCGTTTAGAGAAAACTCGCGAACGCGATGCGGAGCGATATTCCATCATGCTCCATGAATGGCAATTGGATTCTCGAGTCCGCCTGCTGGCCGCTCGAATGACGATGAATACTGCGACTGAATTGGAAACCGAACTGCGACAAGTGCTGAATGAACGACACGACGTCCGCCTGCAATTGCTGACTTACGATCGTGAACGCACGGAGTCGCGTCTGCAAAAAATGGACGAACAAATTGCTGAGCACGTTCAAAGTCGCGAAGCGACAGTAGATCGCGAATTGGATCGAATCAAAAAGAGTGCAGATGTGCGAAAGCGGCACATGAAGCCCACGACGAAGCGCCCTGTTCAATCAAGCGAGCCGGGCGGCGTTAGCCCAATGGCACTTACTTTAGGAGTCTGGTTTGGGGCCGGGATTTTTGGGTCTTCTTTTTTGGAATTGGTTGGATTTTGGTCGTCGGGGGTAGGCTTCTCGGGCGAACGAGCGGCCGGGACGATTGGGGAGTTT
>JAPLNX010000392.1 GCA_026400935.1 Planctomycetia bacterium
CAGCCGCATCTTCAAGCGACTACACGTCCGTGGCCTCATCGCGAAAATCCCGCACACCTATCGTTGGCGAGTGACAATTGAGGGCCAACGTCTTCTGAGTACGATCATCACGCTCTACTACCAAGGCCTCAGTCACGCTGCCTGATCGCCATCCGGTTCATACGCCGCCATTCTAAAGTTGCGCGCACAGCGCGCATAATTCACAATCGAAGACTCTAATCGGGCTCGCCACCCGCCCGATCCCGCAACAGACTCGGCGAAACGCCAGTCAAAACAGCCAGCATCAAATTACAAGGACAGGCTTAGAAACTCTTCCGTGCCTCATGATCCGGTGGATTCAAAAAGGGCAGGCTGACGAGATGAACCGTGTCCAGTTGCTGGTCACTCGGTGTGAGGGCATCGCAGCCCAAAACCCTCAAGTCTCCGTCTTCAGGAGAATTGTTTAACCGCTACGCCAACGACGTGCGCGCACTCGTGCGATTGGCTCTGACCGCGCACGCCGTTGGCGTAGCGGTTAGGCGAAGGCCTGTTTCGGCTTCGTGGAGGAGGTCAACACGTGGTGATCAACGTCGTCGCAGTTTACGAGTGAGCAAGCCGGCCCAACAAGAAGCCTATTTGAGATACGTCACGCAGCCATGCCTGTGACGTTAAACCGCAACGCAGTCGGCGTGCGCGGCTATGCCTGCAAACCCAACTCAAATCGAACTTCTAGCCAGCCGTGCGTGCCCACGCCGATGGCGTTGGGGTTAAGCATGTAAACCTCTCACCGAAGGCCAGGAGCGGGATTCGATGCTCGCCCGATCCTTGGACACCGTGTGCTGCGATTGTCGGCAGCAGCGAACAGAAGCGTTGTACTTTACGATCTAAATCCCCGTAAAAGACCGAGGTTTGTTGCTCTTTCAAAGTGCGGCACGCCGCTTGCTTAGGTTGTGCTGGCCAACACTGATGTGCGAGGGGCACGGAGGTTTCTGCCGATGGTGTGGCCTCTTTCAAATTTGAGTTGTGGTTTTCGACTGTGAATTATTGAGACGAACTGACCCACTGATCCCGCGATGGGAGGGTCGGCTGGGGATGTAGCTGGGGTTTCTCCGCGTGGGAGAAATTCTGGACGAGCGCCTACATTCCCCAGCCGACCTTCTCATCGCGGTTTCAGTGCGCGCAGAATATCATCCGTCGCATGACTACATCCAACTCATCATCCGCTTTGGTTGCCTCCGGCGATCACTCACTGCCCACAACATCGAGTTCAACAGATGTCGTAACTCGACCGCTACGAGTTTGCAGCTTCGAGAGTCGCAAGCAGACCGAGATGCGATCGTTGATCGAACGACAAAGCGGAATCGCAACAATCGCTCCGTCGCTACGAGAAGTGGCACTGGCTGACAACGTCGCGGTCTTTGACTTTATGGAGCGGTTGCTCGCCAAGGAGATTCAAGCGGTTCTCTTCATGACCGGCGTCGGCGCCAAGGCCATGTTGGATGTCATCGAAACTCGGCTTGATCGTGCGGCATTCTTTCAAGCGTTGCACGATTGCTGCATCATCGTCCGAGGCCCCAAGCCGACCGCCGTGTTACGAGAATGGGGGGTCCGCGTCGATCACCGCGCTCCTGAACCAAACACGTGGCGGGAGTTGTTGGCCGTCATCGACTCGGGATTGCAGTTTCCTCTGGCGGCGAACACGACAGACCTGCGAAATCAAACGATCGCCATTCAAGAGTACGGTCTGCCAAGCCACGAGTTGTACGAAGCTTTGAAGGAACTCGGGGCGAACGTGCTCCCTGTTCCAGTCTACCGCTGGGAGCTTCCCGTAGAGACCAAGCCGCTCGAAGCGGCGATTCACGATTGCGTAGCAGGAAACTTCGATCTGCTGTTGCTGACGAGCGCTCAGCAAATTCGCAATGTCCTCGAAATCGCAGATCGGTTGGGGCTTCGTGAGTCGTTCCTGTCTGCCGCGAATCGGTTAGTCGTCGGTTCGATCGGCCCGACCTGCTCAGAGGCACTTCGTGAAGCGGGGCTCCGCGTTGATCTAGAACCATCGCATCCGCACATGGGCCACCTCGTTCGAGAATCACTGGAGTTTGCGAAGCAACAAGTCACAATAATCCAATGAGTTTCAAAAAGGTCTATTTCCAATAGACCTTTTTGACGTACCAGACAGCGGCAGGGACGATGGCCATTGGACACAGGAAGAAAAACGGAAACGTCGGCCAGACGTAAGGAAACACGACAAAGTTATCGAGTAGCACAGAACCGATCGTCGCCCAGCACATCAGCAAGTAACCAATCTGGGTGCGGCTTGATTGCTCCTCTGGCGTAAGCTGCGCCCAGTATTGCCTTGGTCCTGCATCGGCTTTTGCTTTTTGTTGCGGTGCCGCCTTCTCTTCTTTTTTCGACTTCTTAGCGTCCCCCTTCTTGGCATCCGCTGGAGCGGCCTTCGTTTCCTTCTTCACGGAGACCGGCGTCTCGCGAGTTCCCGGTGGATAGTACTTCGAGATCGCTTGATTGATTGCCATAGGTGCGGCGAGCACCGCTCGCACAGGCAGATCGAAGGAGAGTCGGAGTTCTTGCTCCAGATCATGCGTCAGTTCATCGACGCAGGCCACGAGGATGTAGTCTTCATCGACGAACAGCGGGATGATCGAATTGCGTCGCACCGTCGCTCGCGCGACTCGATCGAGCACACCGTCGTCCGGGATCGTTTCGCTGAGATCAACGTATGACACACCCAATTCCACCGCATAGGCACGAGTGGCCGTTTCGATATCCGTGAGCTTCATTTGTACGACGGCATCGCGAACCGCCAGGCCACGTTTGTCGGCGAACTCTTTGACCTCATTGATCTGTGATTTGGAGAGGACGCCTTGCTCGGCCAAAATGTTTTCGGTCAGACGATTGCCAGTGCGCGACCGCTCTTCCGGAAATTCGCGGCCTTGGCTTTCGTCGTATTCCCGTTTGCGTTCTGGGTCGGTCAGGCAGAGCATGGCCTTCGCGAGTTCATTGAGCAGTTCTTGCGACGGCACGGAGTATTGCCCGGAAGCGTACTTGCGCACGTGCCCGTTGAGCTTGCGATAGTTGCCCCGAATCTTTTCGGTATCGTCTTCAAACTGAACGAGCCGCAGCAACGAGTAGTGATCCGGCGGACGAGGCCCGTCCGGAATGCCGAGCCAATCCTTGTAGACGTCCAATGCCACAGCAGACCTCGCTCTTCAATGCCGGAAATCTCCGGCTACCATCTATGAGAAAGACTTCCGCAGTCATGAGTCCGAAACAATTATCCCACCGAGCTTGTCTCGGTGGCTCGCAGGCTTTTACACGACGGCTACGAGGTATCTCAGGTGAAACCGGGCGTAGTGCAAAAGCCCATTTCCACCGAGCTAAGCTCGGCGGGGTGTGCGATCTGCGTTTGTTGGAGAACTAATGACTCAGGATGTCTGACAGGAACAAATCATGCGACTATTCGACTTGGTAGTCCTTGGCCAGCACCTCGAAGATGTCGACGTCCTTCGATTGCAAACCTGCGCGGATGATTTCCGTCGAAGCGACTTTCTTGCTGATCAGCTCCATTGCCGTGCAGCTAATCCGACCGCTTGAGTCATACGAGTAGGTGACTTCAACTGGCGAGCCTGCCGGTAAATTGAGCGGCAAACCGGTGATGTAGAAGTCGCCGATTTGCTCGCAAGCATCTGGATCGACAGCATCCCCTTCGAGAACCGTCACGTGAATTCGCTGCTGATTCATGCTCGTGGTCACGAACTTCTGCTTCACCTCGAACGGAATCGACGTGTTCTTTGGGATCATGATGTGGTTGATCTTCCGACTGCGGTTCTGCGGATCGGTGATCTTCACACCCAGTGAGTGCGAGTTGACGTCGCTGGTCTTCACCGAGCGGAGCCGGTTGATGACCGTCTTACCCATGCGACTTTCGCCACCGGTCGCTCTAGCTTCCAAAATGGCGGCGTGAATCGCGGCCCCTTGAGCGACGGCCTCTTCCGGCACGACGTCACGTGAGGGCGGACGACCACAAATCTCGGTCAACATCTTTTCGACGACCGGCATGTAGGTCGAGCCACCGACAAGGATCAGGTCATCCAGTCCGTTGGCGCCAACACCCGATTGCTGCAACACGAGTTCCGTCGTGTCGCGTGTCCGTTGTAGCAAGTCAGCAGTCATACGTTCGAAGTCACCGCGAGTGATCGCAACGGTCAGCGAATTCCCTTTGCAATAGATCGAAATCTGCGTTTGAGCCTTCGTCGACAATTCGCGTTTGGCCAATTCGCAGTCCTGGCTCAGCGACTGCATCGTTTCAGGATCTTCGCGTGGATCGACTTTGTACTTCGTCTGAAACTGCATCGAAACGTGATCGACCAAACGGCGGGTCCAGTCGAGTCCACCCAGCATCACGTCGCCGTCGGTGGCGAGCACTCGGAAGTGCGTCGGCGTGTAACGGACAACGGTCACGTCAAACGTTCCACCTCCGAGGTCATACACCATTACCGAGCGTTCGATCTGAGCCAAGTCGGTGCGACCGAGTTCGCCCTTCATCCAGGCATACGCGAGCGTCGCGGCAGTCGGTTCATTGATGATGTCGATGACGTTCAAGCCGGCGATACGACCAGCGTCTTGAGTCGCTTTGCGGCGGACGTCGTTGAAGTAGTACGGCACGGTAATGACCGCGTTCGCGATCGGACCGACTTGTGTCTCGGCGTCTTGCTTCAGCTTTTTCATAATCAACGCGGAGATGAATTCCGGCGTTAGCTTCTTGCCTTGATAGACGACGAAATAGTTCTTGTTCCCCATTTCGCGTTTGATGGCTTCGATGACGTGCGATGGGTCTTCCACAGCGATTCGCTCGAAGGAAGGCCCGACCATGACCTTGCCGTCTTCACCGAGCAATACAACTGAAGGCGTAATCGTTTTGCCGTCGGAGTTGCTCAACGCCAACGGGTGCCCTTCTTTGTTGAGTTGGGCGATCGTTGAATAAGTGGTTCCGAGGTCGATACCGACCGTCGCTCCGGGCATCATTTTCACTGACATAGTTCGACCCTTGAGGTGAATTCAGAGTTAGCAAAAGACCGATTGGTCGCAGACGTTTGTGTCGCCAGAACTGCCGTGTTCGCTCTCAGAAATCCATTCATCCCCGCGAAACGCCCGAAAGGGTTTGGCATTCTGACGGTCGTAACCCAGTGAATCAAGCGCGTGGTGGCTACCGTTGTGTGTGGAAACCGTGAAGAGCCCGAATCTGATGCCGCTTGGCAACGTCGCTGAAACGCCTCAACCGGATGTTGTGGTTTGGAAACATTCGCAACGAACGCCAGAAAAGTTCGCCAAAAGGCAACTTTCAAGTTATCACAGCGTCAGTGTTTCATCGGGCTAGTGAACAGCACCCCAACCCCACTGTGCTTGCCTCAGTGGTTTCGGGCTTTTGCACTACGCAGGACCACGATTCAATCTCATTCGTGCGCAGTGCCAAGGCCCGTTTCCACTGAGGCAAGCTCGGTGGGGTTTGTGCCGGTTGCTGAACGAGCGAAGGACAAAGGCCAACCACAATCCGTGAGTCGGCACGCGGCTTGCGTTCGATCACCGTCATGATCACCGTCCAAGAACTTCATGATGTTCGACATCCCCGCGAGTTGCAGCATCTCTGGCATTCACTTTGGAAACGAACTCCGCGTGCGACCTTCCGTCAGACTCCGGAATTCCTCGAGCAACAGCCGATTGGGTCTGGGCAACGCTGGCGGATGTTGTTGGTCTCCGCTTGGAATCGCCCGATCGGAATTGTACCGCTCGTTGCGCGCACCGAGCGGCGATCCCTCGGCACCGTCCGCGTCCTCTCCGCATCTCAGTCGGCATGGGGGCTTTTTCCGGGACCGGTTGGCCCGCACTCAGCAACAACATTGAATGCCGCTGTTCGCCATCTGGTTAACAAAGACGATTCCTGGGACGCAATCGAGTTGCCGGAGGTCGTCGCAGCAAACAAAACGCCTCACCGAATTTTCAATTCGTTGAGCACATCTGGACTGACGGCATTTCGACGAACGGATCGTCAGTTGCAGGGAGTTGAATTGCCGAGCACTTGGAGTCAGTTTTGGGCGAACCGCGATTCCGCATCGCGATCGCGTTGGCGAGAACTCGACCAGTTGTCTCACGGCGGCGTCATTCAACTGATCCGCTTCCGGCCTAACGGGGCACAATCTGGTGAGACTGATCGCGACTGGTCCTTTCTCAAGATGGCCACATCGTTGATTGGTCAGCAGCGTGACGAGTCACAGATTCAACAAGCACAAGCCCGGTTCAATGAACTGCTCGCGATGCATGCCGCATCTGTCGATGAAGGCTGCGCCGACATCGTCGTGTTGTTGCTCGACTCCGCTCCGATCGCCTACGCATACAACGTGCATTGCCACTCGCGAGTGGAAACGTTGCATTTGCTGGCAGATCCGAATATCTCCGGCGCGGCCGATCTGTTGATCGGACACATGCTGCAAGACGAGATTGCTCGCGGAGATTCTTGGCACGTCTTTCTGCCATCGAGCACGACCGGAGTCGCAATTGATTGGCCCATGTGGCAACCGGCTCCGTTACGAGAAACGCTCGTCACACATTACCGACGGGCCGATACACGATCTCGTCTGTTACGCTGGCTCGACGGAAAACAATGAGAATGTGCCAGACGAGATTGGCGATATTCCTTGTCTCTCTGGCGACAAGCATTACCGCAGCGACGACAGGCCGAGTGACATCGTGCCTGAGTCCGATACTGGTAAGCGATCGCCTGCAATGACGCCTCGTGGTCTGGCTTAGACTTCAGTCAACCCCAGCAGCGGCAATGAGTCGCGATAGATCATTGCCTCGATCGCTTCGCTGCTGAGGCGTGGCAACGAAGTTCCCGCCAGCATGTTGTTGGGCGTTCGCAACGCCTTCGATCGTTCCGTTGACGTTCGTGAAAAGGTAGTCAGTCGCGAACAACAGCTTGTTCCAAACACAGTATTCTTGGACCAACATCAGGCTGTGATAGAACTGAAACGGTCGGTAATGCAACGCGCTGATGTCGCGATACACGTGCGGATGCTTGCGAGCCGTGACGATCGCCTCGCCCTCATACGGATGACCGAGGTGCGCCATGATGATTCGCACTTCAGGAAAGCGAGTCGCGACCGGATCAACGTGACGCGGCAGCGTGCATTCCAACGGCGATTGAGAGACGAACGTCGTGCCCGTGTGCAGCAACACCGGCAAACGATGCTTCGTCGCGTATTCCCACAAAGGGTCAAGCCGTGATTCGTCCGGACAGAACCCCGCATACATCGGCATCAACTTGATCCCGCGCAGCTTCAATTCCTGATGCCCAAACCGCAGTTCGTCTTCCCAGTTTGGCTGAGTTGGATCGACCGACAAAAAACCAATCAACCGCTCCGAGTCTGCGACGACATACTTAGCCACATAACGATCATCGACTCACAACCCGCTCAACCGAGCTTTCCCACCAAACACAATCGTCCGAGTCTCTACAGGAGCCAGTCGTCGATAGTCCTGATAGCAGACCGTCAGATCCATCTCGACCCCCGCCTTCGCCTGCTGTCGAAAGTCATCATTAAAGTGAGCCGGATACTCCCAAGCATGACTATGCACATCGATGATCATGTTGCCCCTCGTTGAAGTGACTTAAATCAGAAGCGCAGCAGCGAAAGCCAGATTGAGCTTGTTCTGTATTTCGGCGACCACTTATCAAAAAAATCCTAGAGGTGCAAAGAGAACAGTAGATAGATTCCCTCTAAAGTAGCCCCAAAAAGTTTTTGGCCATGACTGAGAAGCGAAACGCGATCGGTTTGGACTGAGGCTTGATACTGAGTTGGCTCGAATCGTCACGGCGCGGGATAAATTCCCGGCGGTGTTGAAGGGGGCGATGCTGGCGATTGTGGAATCGGCCGGCGCGGCGAGTGCGCGGTGAGGTGGGAGGGCTGATCGAACGGTGAGACGGACGGTGCCACGGATCGGCCGGCCGGGAGTGTGAGCAGCGACGTTGTGGCTGACATGGACACAACCTCGAAAGTCGCGGGGATCGGATGGGTTTCGTCAATGAGCGGCGGGGTTGTGTCGGTGAGATGTTTCACTCACGAGACGCCCGCCGCCCGTCCTGGGGAGGCCCCGATGCGATCAGGCGAAGGCAATCACATTCTCCGCCGAGAGTGCCAAACGAAATTCCGGGGTTCCAAAAAACGCTTTTGAATTCGACAACCGCATGGTGCCGCACGGTGAGGTCACCATTGCGCCCAGTCGGCGCACAAGACTTCGGCCTGTTCGAGGACGAGCTTGGTGGCTTCGTCTTGGAGGTCGGGTGGGTAGCCGTGTTTTTTCAGGATGCGTCGGACCATGACTCGGATCTTGGCTCGGGCGGATTCGCGGACGGTCCAGTCGATCGTGGCGCTCTGGCGGACGCTGGTGACGAGTTCGGCGGCGATGACTTTGAGTTCGTCGTTGCCCATTGCTTGGACGGCGCTCTCGTTTTGGGCCAGGGCGTCGTAGAAGCAGATTTCGTCTTCGTTCAGGCCGAGGTCTTCGCCGCGTTTCGTGGCGGCTTGCATCTCTTTGGCCAGTTGGATCAGCTCGTCGATCACCTCTTGCGTGGCGATGGCTCGATTGTGGTAGGCGGTCAGGGTCTTTTGCAGCATCTCGCTGAAGGCTCGCGACTGGACGACGTTTCGCTGGCCGCGTTGCTTGATCTCGTCCTTGAGCAACTTGGCGAGCAGTTCGGCGGCGACGTTCTTGTGCTTCAGGCCGCGCACTTCAGCGAGGAACTTGTCGGACAGGATCGAGATGTCCGGTCGCTTGATGCCCGCGGCGGTGAAGACGTCGATGATCTCGACTTCGGCGGTGATGGCCTTCGAGACGAGTTGCCGGATGGCGTGGTCGAGGACTTCTTGAGGCTTCCGTTCACCGGAAAGTTTTACGAGGTAATCGACGATCAACCCGCCCTGCGTGTCGCGGAAGACGCGGTCCACACGACCGATGGCCACCAATCAGGACAGCCGATTCGTTTAGAACGCCTACTTCCATTCCAATTTCACATTGCCGGGCGTGACATCTTCGCCGATGGCGAATGGACTAAACTGTTACACCACGGACGAAACAAAATTGAAAACCGGACCTCTCCCCGTTTCTGTCTCCGCGAGGTCAAATAGGCTCGTAATTCGTCATTACGAGTTGGCGATCGTCTGAGCGGCTCGGCGACCTGAGAGATACGCTCCATGCACAGTGCCGGGATACTGAGCCGAAGTATGCTCGCCAGCGAAGGTCAGCTTTCCTTGAACGAGCTGACCGAAAGCGTTGCTGTCTGATGGCAATGAGTTCAATCCCCAATACGTGAAACCGCCACGCGTCAGTGGCGAGTTATTCCACTGGGTTCCCAGCACCTGCGTTGGACGTGGGATCGACGTCCCGAACATCTTGGTCAGCTCGGTGAAGATCAGGTTCGCGGCCGCTGTCTCACCGAGGCTTTCCAGATAGGCGGCGTAGTCGTCAACGCAATACAGCACCAGCGTCGGTTGATTCTGCACCGGTTTCATATTGATGAGATGAAACGAAGAGCTTTCAACGGATTGCAAGCGTCCCAGGAAATGACTGTCGACCGGCCAAAACACTGACGGAAACTTCATGGCCAACTTGTAGACTCGGCCGAATCCCAAACGGCTGATGGCCGTCGTGACGTTGGCTGGAAGTACCGGAAAAAAGTTGATCGCTCCCGACTTCAGCACCCCCAGCGGCAATGTGACGATGCAGCGATTCGCCGTGAACAC
The DNA here is from genome assembly GCA_026400935.1 of Planctomycetia bacterium. GTDB lineage: Bacteria > Planctomycetota > Planctomycetia > Planctomycetales > Planctomycetaceae > SXKJ01. Next base: position 9,795 of record JAPLNX010000392.1, read on the forward strand.
GCCGGTGTTTGTCGTCACCGTCACTTGCCCGGCGACTCGGCAATCAACGGCGGTCACTTGCACGTTGCGTCGCACATCCAGACCCACGGCGACCTGATTCACCAAGCCGTCGTAACCCAGCGGCAACAAGACGTCGTCGCCGCCAAACTCCGAGTCTTCGTCAAACGAGATGGTCGAAAGACGCGGAAGGTTGAGGCTGTATTCCGCTTCGACGTTGAAGTAGTTGTGCCAGCGCAAGGCCTGTTGTCGCGCCGCGGTCATCCCGGTGAAGGCTCCCAATTGTGTCAACGACACCGCCAATGATTGGTCCACATCCAACTGATCTTTCAGGGACAGGACGGAATTAAAGAGCGTGTCGAATCGGGTCGCCGCCGCGTTGTAGTCCGCCGCCGCCATGCGGCCGCCGTTGATGCCATGCACGACCACGGAGTCGTAGTTCGTGACAAACTTCGGTGAGCCGATTGCATTGGCGATCGCCGTCAACGGATTGTTGACCGTTCCATGAATCCAAGACGCACCCAGTTCCACGGCCGCTCCGAAGCTGCGATCGGTTTGAATCCGACCGCCGATGCGTGACGACGCCTCAAGCACGACAACCTGCCCCGGCTGCGCATATCCGTACTGCCGCACGAGCCGATCGGCTGCCGCCAAACCGGACATCCCCGCCCCAATTACAATGACTTTTCGACTGGGTGTAGCCGCTGCACGCGGGCTCTCCTGAGCCACCGTCTTCCCAAGATCCCAAAGACCGGTAACTGCGGCGGCAGTGACTCCCAACATCTGTCGGCGCGTGAGCGAACTTGAGGCGTTGCCATCTCTGAAATCGTTTGGGCGAAGCATGTCGGCATCTCCTGTTGCATCCGAGGAAAACTGATCCAATGCGGTTTTCAATGGAAAACCGCGAGTTGACGGCAACCAGAAGCCCGACTTTTCAGAAAAGCCGCGCTTCTTAGTACGCAGTCAATTGGCGCGAATCGCATAACAGGAGTACTGCCGAGCATCCGAATTCTTGCGCCGAGAATTCTTGAGATTTCAAAGTCACGGCTCGACGAATCCTCTATTGTCGCCAGCAGCACGGCGACCGCTTGAGCCGTGTCGATGATGGGCGAGCCTTGGCCGCCGCTCTCGGTGTAGGTCACCAACGCCTGCTTCAACTGATCGGCCAGTCCGAGGTAATCGACGATCAACCCGCCCTGCTTGTCGCGGAAGACGCGGTTCACGCGAGCGATGGCCTGCATCAGTCCGTGGCCGCGCATGGGCTTGTCGGCGTACATCGTGTGGAGGCAGGGGGCGTCGAAGCCGGTCAGCCACATGTCGCGGACGATGACGATGCGAAACGGGTCTTTGGTGTCTTTGAACCGCGTGGCCAGAGCCTTGCGGCGCAGCTTGCTGCGGATGTGCGGCTGCCAGTCGGCACCATCGTCGGCGCTGCCGGTCATCACGATCTTCACGATCGTTGATTGCTTCTTCTCGGCTTCGATGTCGTCGTCGGGGACACTGGCCCAATCGGGACGGAGCTTGATGAGTTCGTTGTAGAGGTCCACGCAAATCCGGCGGCTCATGCAGACGACCATCGCCTTGCCGTCCATCGCTTCCAGTCGCCGCTCGAAGTGTTGGACCAAGTCTTCCGC
>JAPLNX010000184.1 GCA_026400935.1 Planctomycetia bacterium
CCCTCGCCCTCGACCTCGGCGAGCCGCTCCACACCCCCCCAACCACCAGCCCGCGCCGCATCGTGGCCAGCACGCTGACGTACCTGGAGAACCATCAGCAATCCATGAACTACCCACGCTACCGCGAACTCGGCCTGCCCATCACCAGCAGCGTGATGGAATCGATGATGAAGGAGCTGAACTACCGAGTCAAAGGAACCGAAAAGTTCTGGAGCCAACCCGGAGCCGAAGCCCTCCTGCAACTCCGCTCCGACCGCCTGAGCGGCAGCCAGCCCTTAAAAACGTTCTGGATCACTCGCCAACAAACCCGCCCCGGCCTCCACGCCAGATCCCGACTCACCCCCGCCTAACAAAAATTCGCAAACGCCGTTCCGCACTCGCGAAGAATAGCAATGACTCAAGTGAGGCCCTCGGATGGATTGTTCTGACGCGTAGCGAGAGTCGTCAGCCAGCTCCGGCAATGCTCCACGATGGGCCGCAGGTTGATGGCTGCTTCCAACTGCTGCCGCCTTGTTTCCGGTCGAATGTGCGTGTAGTTGGCGGTCATGCCCAAGCCGTTGCCACTCATCGAACTCGCACCGATGGAGTGTCCCATCAGTTCGCTGCGAATCAGTGGATCGACGTTGGCATCTTGCAGATTTGTCGCAAACAAGTGCCGGAACAACTTCGGAGCCGTTTGATGCGGGTGGCCGATGGCGCGCGTCAACCGCATGAACTCATGGCGGATGCGATCCGGCTTCAACGCACCCGCTTCCGACCAGAGCATTCGAGCCATGACCGCCCGTTCCGGTCGCGTGATTGGTTGACCTTGTTCGGCCTCTCGAATGGCAACAAGATGAGCCAATTCCTGTTCGAGACCTTTTTGATTGGCCTCATCAGACATCGGAGTTTGCCCGTTGGCAAATCGACGTCGTAGAAACACCGGCCCTCCGCAGCGAGTTCCGATCACGACTTGCAAGACGTCTCGCAATGCCGGAGCAATGGGAATCTCGCGTTCGCTGCGAGTCTTCACCTGCCAGCCGAGCTTTGGTTTGTTCCGCACAAACAAGAGGCTGCGTTCCAGGTCCAAATCATCGGGTAACAGCAGGTGAGCCAATTCCCCCGGCCGCATTCCGGTCATCTCCAGTGTAGCAAACAACGGGAACTGCCAGTCGTCACAGGCTTCAAAGAAGCGGCGTTCATCGTCCGCAGAAAAAATCAGAATCGGACGCCGAGTCTCAATCGGAATTCGGTCCAAATCAATCACCGAAAACGGATTCTCGGCGTACGGCGACAAGTGACGACGCTTGATTGCGAAGTTCAGCAGTGCGCGGCACGTCTCCAGAATGAACTTGATTCCCTTGTCCAGCAACAGCCGCTTTTTCGAATTGGCATGGCCGTTGGGAGCGACCTCAATCGTGCGCAGATGGCGGACGAACTCTTCGGCGTGCGGTGCCCGGAAGTGCGAAGTGGTTCGAGGCACACGGGCCTTGGCCACGAATTCGAGGAAATGTTTGGTCGCCGCCCGGTAGCGATTGATCGTCTGCACGGACGATCGCAACACCTGCTCGTGATGACGTAGCCAGCGAGTCTGAAGCTCTTCGAGGGAGACCGATTCAAAACTCAGCGCTGCCGGCGCGCCGACTTCCGACTGCGAATTGATCTGCGCGGCCATCTGCCGAGCCGCATCTTTACTCGCCCGTCGCCGCTGTCCGTCTTCAAAGTAAGTCAGGTACCAAACCTTGCTGCGTAAATCCGCGCGGACTTTGCCCACGCGAAACGACGTGTGCTGGGCCATGAGGGGAGCCTTTCAGAGAATTCCCCCTCCACAAAAGGGAAACTCTGAAAGCACTCCAGAAACGCAAAAGCCGACGAGCCATGTGATTATGACTCGTGGACCATCAACCAAGCGGAGAGGGGGGGATTCGAACCCCCGGTCCCATTTCTGAGACACAGCATTTCCAGTGCTGCACAATCGGCCGCTCTGTCACCTCTCCGAGATCAGGCACATCCAATCGAAAGCTACCGCATGCAACATAGTCGCATGTGTAACTTCCTGGGCCGGGATGCAGCGAGCAGGCACCGGTTAGGCTTCAGCCGTTGCAACCGCTCGGCGTTGTTTCAAATCTTCGTTATTCGCTTCAATCTTCGCGACAGCAGCTAGCCGATGGCGAAGTTGGCGACATCGAGCATTCAAATTGCGCCACTTAGGATTGCGCGGGCGGGCCGCAACCGCTAAACCCTGTTGATCCAATTCTTTCTCGCAAGCGGTTAGCTCAGTGCTCGCGTGAGAAAGTTGCCATTCCAAATTTGGTCGTTTCTGTCCCATAGTCGATCAATTGGCCTCAAAGGGAAATAACTTGCCGACAGTTTCGGCAACAAACGAATGCGGGATTCTGGCAGGAACTTCGGTTTCGTTCAACGGACGCCGTGAGAAAATTGTACGGAGCGGGTTAGGTGACGGGGAGCGGGAGGAAAACAGCGAGAATCTGTGCCTGAAAATCTCGTTTTGAGCACATTGTGGCTGACTTCGACCTTCTCGTCCGTGCCCTTCATGTTCCAGTCTTTCACTGCACTTGAAAAATCGCTTCGACTTCAACCGCGATATTGCTTGGCAGCGAACCCATACCGACGGCGCTGCGAGCAGCTTTACCGTTGTCACCCCAGACTTCCACCATTAGATCGCTGAAGCCGTTGATGACCTTGGGATGGTTTTTGAATTCAGGCGTGCTGTTGACCATCCCCAGCACTTTGACAACTCGAATAACGCGGTCGAGGCTTCCGAGTTGTTTTTTCAATGTCGCCAACATTGCCAGTCCGACTTGGCGAGCGGCGGCGATTCCTTGCTCTTCGGTTAAATCATCACCCACACGGCCACAAATTAAGGTGTCGTCAGCTTGCAACGGGCCCGTTCCGGAGACGTAACACAGTTCGCCGATAATCACGACCGGCGAGTAAGTGCCGGCAGGCTTTGGCGCTTTAGGAAGTTCCAACTTCAATTCCACGATACGGGCATCAGCGCTCATCGGTGATCCTCCAACAAGATGCAAAGCGAAACAAGTTCATAGCGGACTCCATTCATCAGAAGTCGCAATCAGCACGATAGCGGCTGACGCACGAAATCCAAACGGACGTTAACGGACGTTGCAGACAACTCAGTCAACCCGATCGTAGCCAAGTTGCAACAAAGTGGCTCAGGTCTACAATACGTCTCACCTCGGACCCACGTTGGTTTACGAGTTCCCTTCGTCATCGTGCCCCGTTTGCAGGGAGTCGTCATGGCCCAATCAGTCTCAGTTGTGTTGCTTGGTCAGGCTCAGAAAAACAGTGATCTCACTCAATTACTGCTGACGGGAGCGATTATCGCTGGATTGGTGATTGCGGCAGCCTTTGGCGTGATGCTGTTGATGTTCTTCAATCTGTGGCTGCGAGCATTCGTGACGGGAGCCAAGATTCGCTTGATTAGCTTGATGTTCATGAAACTGCGAAAAGTGAATCCACAGATCATCGTCGATGCAAAAATTATGGCCGTGCAAGCAGGTTTGACCGACGTGACTAACCAAGGGCTTGAAGCCCACTTCCTCGCTGGCGGAAATGTGCGTCGTTGCGTGCAGGCATTGATCGCTGCGCACCGCGCGAAAATTGATCTGAATTGGGACACTGCCGCTGCGATTGACCTCGCCGGACGCAATGTCTTGGAAGCCGTTCAGACCAGCGTGAATCCAAAGGTCATCGACTGCCCTGACAGCAAGCGAACGGGGCGACAAACTCTGGATGGCGTCGCGAAGAACGGAATTCAGCTCAAGGTGCGTGCGCGTGTAACTGTGCGGACCAACTTGGCTCAGTTAATTGGTGGAGCCACGGAAGAAACTGTCATCGCTCGTGTCGGTGAAGGGATCGTCTCAGCGATTGGCTCGTCAGACACACATCTTGACGTGCTCGAAAATCCGACGCTGATTGCTCACGCGGTTCTGGCGAAAGGTCTTGACGCTCAGACTGCGTTTGAAATTGTGTCGATCGACATTGCGGATATCGACGTTGGCGAAAACGTTGGCGCTCGGTTGCAGGCCGATCAAGCGGAAGCAGACATGCGGGTTGCGCGAGCAAAAGCAGAAGAACGCCGCGCGAAAGCGGTCGCCACCGAACAACAAAACCGAGCGCTCACTGCTGAAAACCGCGCAAAGGTCGTCTTAGCCGAAGCCGAAGTTCCGCGAGCGATTGCCGCTGCGTATCTCGCCGGGAACCTGCGGTCGGTAAACGCAGCGACATAGCTCGGATCGAATCCTTCGCACGACGCGCAAGCGAGTGGTGCTGAGTCCTCGCCAAAATCTCGAACTACTTGCTTGCGCGTCGTGCTAGTGCCACGACCAAGAAATAACCTGCCATTAGATTTGGAGTGCGGCTTGTTGGATTTTTGTGGTGCGGGTGATGCGCCGGTGCGGTGGGCAGAACCGAGCTACGGGCTGCGATTGTGTCGGTTTGCCGGTGTAGG
>JAPLNX010000369.1 GCA_026400935.1 Planctomycetia bacterium
GCCGGTCTGTGGGTCCTGCTGTCGATGACCGAATACCTCGAAACGCATGATCTGAATGACCTCAAACAACTCGTCCGCGACGTCCAACTACCATTCCCAGTTCTCAGATGCGGATAATTGGGTAGAGACCAATGAGCTTGTTTTGATGGTTAGTTAGGAATTTGGTGGCAGTTGTTTGTCTGAGGCTTGCCGTGACGTCACGCCATCGGCAGCAACGTTTCAAAATCGAAGAGGAATTGCTCGTCGATCGTTGTGCCGGTGATCGTGTTGTCGCCATCTTGACCGGCGAGTTTGTTTTGGCCTGCGGTATCTGTGATGGTGTCGTTGTCGTCGCCACCAAGGCAGACATCATCGCCCGCGCCGCCGAGAATTGTGTCTTTGCCTGCATCACCCAGCAACGTGTCGTTACCACTTCCGCCGTCGATGGAGTCGTTGCCGCCGTTGCCGGAGATACCATCGTTGCCATCACCGCCGATGAGCGTGTCGTTACCGTCATCGCCGAGGACCGTATCACCGCCAACGACGATGTAGTCATCTCCGAGCAGGACATCGTTCCCCGCACCGCCATCAACGGAATCGTTTCCGCTGCCGCCGTAGAGTGTGTCGTTGCCTGCTCCACCCGTGAGCGTGTCGTTGTCGGCACCGCCGATCAGGACATCGTCACTTGATCCGCCAAGCAGCTTGTCAGTGCCGGCACCGCCATCGAGTCGCGAATTGAACGAGTAGCTGGAAGCGTCGAGCGTGTCATTGCCGTCATTGCCAACCAGACCAACAGTTCCTTCGAATGCGGGATCGACACTCTTTAGAGTGAGCTTATCGTTACCTGCGAGGCCATCGACGGTGAGCGTCTTGATTCCGAGCACATTGAATTCGGGGGACATGGCGCCGAGGCCAGCGTTCAATCGCATCCTGCCGTCTGCTCCGTTGATGTCTTGCAGTGTGGCGACATCGTTTCCGGCCTTTAAGACGAAGATCAATGTTTCAGATTCAGTTCCTTGCAACTTCACCGCTCCGGTATTCACGAAGGTCAGCGAGGGGATCACGTTGTTGGTTTGATCCAATTCGAATCCGAACTCACCGCTTCTAGTAGCGGCCAGTACGTAGCCGGTCGTTTGATACTCAAGACCGGCATCCTTGAGGATCAGCGAATTGGTTTGGCCTATTCCGCCATCGAAACGCAGGCCTCCATCTGGAATTGGGCTGCCGTCGCTGAAGTCGATTGTTAATGAATCGGAGTTGTGCTGCGTATCGACGAACAGGCCGTTTGTGATTTGATCCTTTGGGATGACCACGGTGTGAGTATCGACTTGGAATGCACCGACTCCCGCACCGACCGTGTTAGCAGGGTCGTAAATCTGCACCAAAGGTTGCGAGCTTGTGCCATTGATCAATGAAATCGTGAGTCGGTCGAAGGTCCAAATTCCAATATCAGTGATGCTCGCGGCACCTTCGATGTTTTGCACGCGAGTGGTTCCCAAAATCGCTGGAGCTTCAATCAGCAACAAGGTCTCGCCCTGAACGTAACTTTGATAAGAGACGTTGTCGGCAATAAAGTAGTCGGCTTGCTCCCAGCCGTCTCCTCGGTTGACCGTGTCATCCAAGTTCCTGCGGACATGCAGCGATTGCTCGCTGTTGAGGTTGGTTACTTCGGCCAGATTGAGCGTCAACGTATTCGGGCCTTTGCCACGAATGTCGATGTTCTCAATGCTCTGAAAGTTTTCATCGCTGATGGTGGTGAGATCGAGTGTGATCTTGCTGCCGTCGAGTTTGAGCGTGTCGATACCCTCGCTGCCATCGACGGTTTCAGTGGCCGAGCCGATGACCAGAATGTCGTCGCCGCCACCGCCAGATAGCACATCGTTTCCCGCGCCGCCGTCAAGCGAGTCACTCTCGTCGCCGCCGAGCAGCGTATCATTTCCCGCGCCGCCGAACAGCGTCACAGGAAAAGCAATGGCTGCGGAGAGTTGATCATCGTCGTTGCCGCCGTTGATAACGATGGAATCATCTGCAGCAGAGACCTCAACCGTGTCATTGCCATTCGACATGCTGATGCTAATTGACTTAATTTGCTCTGCGGTCCCAGCAATGGTGACGGACTTCGTGTTGTTGCCGGTCACTGTCATTCCCGTCGCGGTCACCTTGATGTTGTCGGTCGTTGAGACCAGCGAATAGACGCCAGTTTGATCAACGTCGATCGTCAGATCATTGGCCGCGTTGTCCCCTTTGTAGGTGAGTACTCCGCCGCTGACGGAGGCTGTTGCGGCGAGCAGAACTCGCGTTTCAAAAACTTCCGCTTGATTCGTGGCCGGCAGATTGCGAGTTCGTCGCCGCTTGTGGGAATCATTGTTGCCAAGCAACGTTGTCAGTGCGGAATTCCACAGACGAGTGGCCGTGTTTATTCCAAATTGAGTCGGTGAGGTTTGTTTTCCGAACGCTGACAACCAGTGATTCAGAATCATGTTTCATCTCCTGTTTCAACGAAACGAACGACGCTCGGACAGACTCGGTCAACTCACCGAACTGCGAGGCTAAGGGGGGATCTAATTCGGAAGGAAGTGGCAATTGGAGGGAAGTCGGCGGAGTGCTGTTAGAACGTAGCGGCAAGCAGCTAGCTTGCCTGTGAACGTCCACAAGCTGGCCACTCGCCGCTTCGGTTTTGGAAGGGGCGGGGACTGTAGCCCTGATTTTACAAACGGAGCAAGCAGTCTTTTTGGGCACTTCTCGCGACCACGCTGAAATTGACTGCTTGAGCGTCAGGAAGAGGATCGCATTGAAGAAATTCCACGAAACTTGGCGATTCCGTTCGCCAGTGCTTGGTGGTGTTCCTCACGGCTGGCCAGTTTTTGAATTTGGGCGGCGCGAAACGCCTTGCAGAAGATGGGTGGTTGGCGAATTTCCTCTATCGTTGAGTGGTCACAACGCTGCGTGGTTGCGAGCCGAACCGGAATTGCTTGACGCGGTCATCGTGCGGTTGCGCGAGCACGTGCGGCAACTGGACCTGCCGCCGGTGATGGGCTGGCACCTCTTAGCGATGGACGCAGTCGCTTTGAGTGTCTGCGGGCGAAGGCCAACGAACGAGTCCGCAATGAGCATGCGACTCCGCAGTTGTTTCAAACCACGTTGTGGACCTTTCGCATCGGACCGGGGACGGACAGTGAACGCCGTCATCTCGGCGCGATGTTTTCGATGTTGCCTACCGGTTCGCTACTGACCGCCGATGCGGGCTTCATCAGTTATGAACTGTGTGCCGAATTGCTGCGTCGCAGCGTCCATTTCGTGTTGCGAGTGGGCGGCAACATCACGTTGTTGACGGAAGTGGGCGGGACTCACGAAGTCGTTGGCGAGACGGTCTATCTCTGGCCAGCCAAGCGTTAGAAGCATCCGCCGATTCGATTGCGTTTGATCCAAATCATGACCGGCAAGCCCCCAGTCTACTTGCTGACCTACATCCTCAATCTAGCGCAATTGTCCGACGCAGACGTCGCCGAAATCTACCGCCGACGCTGAGGCGGCGAGATCTACTATCGCATTGCGTGGCACCCAAATTCAAAATTTACCCAGGCGTGACCACTCACGGGTGCGTTGTGTTAAAACCACCTCCGTTTATCGACGAGGTTTAGTAGCGGCTCATCCGCAGCGAACCGACGCACGTTTTCCAGTAATATGGCGAGATGCCGCTCGGCGATTCGTGGTGATGCGGCGGCAACATGCGGGGTGATGATCACGTTCTCCATTTGCCACAACGGATGCTCGGCGGGAAGTGGTTCAA
>JAPLNX010000554.1 GCA_026400935.1 Planctomycetia bacterium
CACAGGCCGCGTCGAATTCGACGGCATGCCCCAGACCAGCAGCAGCCCTGCCTCGGATATCCACATCGTGAAATACGATCGAGCCGGAACGCTGCGGTGGTTCCAACAAGCTGGCAGCGACCGCACCGATCACGCCTACACGATCGCGTCAGACAGCCAAGGCAACCTGTACCTCTCCGGAGCCTGCAGCGGAGCCGCAAAGTTCGGCAGCCACGCGATCCCCAATCGCGGCAGTAACGACGTCTTCCTGGCCAAGCTACGAGCGAAGTGAAGGCACCGCGACAGGTATCTGTGGCGACAGGCTTTGCTTTCCAACGTTAATCAATAGCACAGCCGACCTATCACCATTAAACAGCCGTTAGCAGTTCTCCGCAGTTTTGTCTCGTTCAAGTCAGCCGACGACAGCGGAATTTAATAACGCATTCTTAAGAGCCGCTCACCTTCAGATCGTGCTGACAACGTGAGTCGAACTAAGCCCAAAGCCGGATTGGCAAGCTCGGCCGGTGGCGGCGTAGTCGTGGTGATGATGTATTGGAATGATGCCTTGTCAGATTCAAAGAGACCTTCCCAACTTCGCACTACCCGGAAGAGTTGATGGAACAGCGGCTCTTCGATGTCGCTCGTTCTTGGACTGTCGTGAATGACAAATCGCGGGTGATGACCAAGTCCCGTGACGCTCGAAATCAAACATGCGAGGTCGAAGGACAACACTTGTGCCATTGCGGACAACGCCGCTCCACCGGGAGCGAGCTTGGCATCGACTTCAGGTTCGAGACCGAAGGCCGTCAGTTTGAACTTCCCGTCGGCCATCGCGCCAAAGACGTCTCGCAGGACCATTGAAAAGCGCTCGGACATCGAACTCAGTCGTCGCCTTTGATCTTCTCGGACAAGCTCCTGTACTTTGTTGGAGTCCTTGATCGCCGAAGCCAGACGCTTCAATTCTCCATCACAATAGAGGACTTTGTTTGAGGCTGCCTGACGGCGGTTGACGTCTTCTCGGTAGGTCTCCCAGCGACCAATCGTGCGTTCGATGGCAGCGGCTTCTTGAGCGACCCGTTGCCGTTCGCTGCGAAGTCTCTTGCGAACGTCAGTTCGCGCAGCACGCAGTTGCTCACGATCATGGATGAGGCAAACGAGTTGTCTTTTCCGGTTCTCAATGTCTTCCGCCAACAATACGAGAATCTGCTGTTGTGCGGGATCAGGCTCAGGAGCCGGACGGTTTGCAAGCCTCATCGGGCATTCGCCATGTCGGCAATTCTCGTAGGTCGACGATCCCGCGTAGGTCGTTGCATCATCCCCTTTCAGGCGGACCTCCAGTTGTTTGCTCAAGTACTCGATGTCAATCTCTTGCTGACCTTGTTTGCGGTTTGCCTCTTCGAGTTTCTCGCTGATGCCGTCCTCTTCAACCTCGATATTGCCGATGTTTGACGCCGCGAGCCGTTCCTCAAGAAGAGCTTGAAGTTGTTTGATTCGCGACTCCACTTCCGCTGACATGCGAGAGGCAAAGAGACCGTGGCTTGTGTCCTCTTCGTCCTCAAATCCAAGCCTTCGACGCAACTCCGGATCAACTGCGGTGAGCAATTGCGACTGTGTTTTCCGATCTTGGTCCATTCGTCGTTGATCATTGAGCAAGGTTTGATGCTTGCTCCACAGCGGAAGCTCTTCGACATCAATCAAGTTCATGAGCCAACGCGAGAGGCGAGACGCTTCGTTCCGTTCGATCGTCACACCGGATTCCGAATCGGCGTTGCGCCAATCGTTGAACTGGCGATACCCGCACTGCCAATCTCGCGTCAGAAATGCCAAGACCTTGAGCCATCGACTGAGATCCAAGGTTGTGTTCGGAAGATCGGGCAATTCTGAACAACAAGCGCTTTGCAATGCCTGAGTGAACTCATCGAATTCGACTCGTACAGACTGTGGCTCGAAGACTTGATTCCAATCCGCCGTGCGAATTGCGAATGGCTTGTTCTGTCGATCGGGGTGGAAGGGACGAACAATGCACCAGTCCACTCCGGCGATTCGCCAATGGGCGATCACACAGACATCGGGGAGACGACCAATGATCTTGGTTCGCTCTAATTTGGTCGCGAAGCTTGGCTCGCCGAGCGAGTAACGAATCAGCCTTGTGAGCAGTGTCTTGCCGACGCTGTGGCCAACGACGCCAGTATCGGTTTCCAGTCGCGAACTCGCTTGCACGATATTGAGTCCGCGACGGAACTCGATGTCTCGAATGGGAACGGCGTCGGCTTGAAGCGACGGCACGATGACCAGTCGCCGTATCCAGAAGACAGGTTCAGTACGATCAGCAGCCGGAACAAGGCGATTTTCTTCAAGCGGAAACAAGCTCAAGGTGGGCATCCAAGACTTCCTCGGTTTCGACAACTCGTCCTAGTTGCCGTTGGTTTTCAAAGACTTGCTTCATCTCGTGCAAACGTCGTTGATCGACTGACGAAACCGGTTCCCGAAACGGTCCTACCAACGTGAGACGCTGCTGAATGTGGCCATTGTCGATCTGAATTCGCCCGCCCATTTGCAACTCTTGTAGGACGTAATCCAATCCCTCGATCTCAACACGGCTCTTCCGAGACCGCGTGCGCCGCCCTAACAAGGCCGCGCGCAAGTCGTCATCAAGCATCAAGATCAACCCACCATCGAGCGCCGCGCGAGTCACCACTTTGCCCCAATCGCCAATGAGCAATTGGATGTAGAACCGCAACCGATCTTGGTCCGATTGGCTTGCTTGCTGAGGCGAAGAGACACCGTTGGATTTCGGGAAGCCAGCGCAAGATGCATCCATTGCAAGAACTCCCGCACCGACTTCGCAGCCGTCCTCGAATTTGGCCGCCCACTCATACCATTCACGTGACATTTCAAACTTCATGATTCGCCGCCTTTGCGAGTAGGTTCGTGGTCTGAGATTGGGGCATTTCAAAATACAACAAATATTGATACTCAGGATCCCTCCAAAACTCTGTCATGCCGCACCGTCGGTAAAATGACTCAGACTGAGGTAGCGAATGCAGACCAACACGCCCATCAAATCCCATCTGGATGGCAAAGTTCGCGGCCACACACATCAATACTGTGCCTACGCCGACGAATCGAGGTGATGTCAAAGTTCGACGATTCCAAGGTGCAACTTGGAGATAGTCGACATAGACGATCGACTCTCCGCGAGTCGTGCCAAACCAAGACCCTTGATTCAGATCCAAAAAGATGATTCCCTGGGTTTCGCCATCACACTCAATGGCAAACGTTTGGCTGCCAATGAGTCCCCGAATCTCGTCGACCTTGTCCCGCAGCTTCCAATGTGAACTTTCTTCATGATGCCCCGGCGGCAACTGAGCCAGCAAGGCTGTCTGTGATTCACCCCATTTGGTTTCGTGCTCGCTGATATGGCGTTCTTCAATGCCATCCCAAAGCTCCGCTTGCCTCAATTGGCCTGTGGACGCATCTGTCAGAAAATGTCAGACATCTTTGCCATCAAAGCACCATCAACTCCGCCTTGTCTTTGGTGGTGTCGTTCTCAAACAGCAGCTTGTCTCCGCGATCAATGCGAGCATCGACCATCTGATACAGCCGAAGTGCCTGCCTCAGTAGAGCCGTCTTGCTGAGTCCTTTTTTCTCGCACAACTCTTCCAGCAGAGTCATCTCCTGGTCGGTCAAGTTGAGCGTCATGGTTCTCTTTTCCATTCAGCACCTTTTGCAGAGTTATCGTCGCCCTTAATTGATTTGTTCCACAAAAAATAGCTAACAATAGATTAAAAAGCAAATGCAAATTCGCAATGTGGTGAATTGGGCTGGGAAAAAAGTGCCAACAGTCGTTCTTAAAACC
>JAPLNX010000409.1 GCA_026400935.1 Planctomycetia bacterium
TGTGGCTTGTATTTGTTACGGAATTTTTTGTGGTTCAACAAGCGGAAAATGTGGAATTCAAGAAAATAATAATAAAAACATGACGGTGTGGCACACTGAAAGATTCCTATGAATCTCTGAAATCTGGCTCATGAAACGTGCAATTACGACTGTCGCAGGGAGTAAACAAATGGGGAACTCGTTTGTTTCGCTCGTGCAATTTCTTTTGCCATTCTCGCTATTGGTCAAGAGCGTTTGATCTACTTGTTGACCGCGCGAACCCGACTGTTTTTGGCGGCAAAATGGCGGCACTGACGCGATTGTGTTCAGAATAAATTTCAGCGAGCATCATCAGTGATTCGGAATTTTGGTTTTTGGTGAGTTTGCTTGCGTTTACGGCGAAAGGAAGTGCATCCGCTGTTTTTTTGGTTTCGCAATGCGAGGCTCAGGTTGTGGGACCCGGCTAGTTTTCTTGCGGCTCGATATCCACCACGTTTCTGATGTGTTCGATCGCTTCGGATTTTGAAAACACAGACCAAAGCAACCAAGACTTCCGTTGTAGCGTTACTGCTGACAGAGGAGTGAACGTTACCGATTTGGTTTATCTTCAAGAGTCGTGTTTTCCAAGAGTGCTTGAGACTGGGCTCGATGCAACGACGCCAACTCTCGGTCTCCGACTGTCTCGTAGTGCTCGGCCAATGCCGCATGAGCGCGTTGGTATTTGGGATCAATGTCAACAATGCTGCGCAGCCATGTGATTCGATCCGTATGACTGCCATTACCGCGAAGCAACTCAGCGAGCTCGAAGCGGGCATCGAGGTCTTTCGCGTTAGCTGTAATCCGCTCTCGAAGTGCTTGCATCTTCAAACTCACTTCTTGAGCATTTGCGACAAATTCAAAATGAGTGCGGGCTTCCGTTGTTCGGCCGGCGCGTTGTAGTGCACCAGCCAAAGCGTTACGGACTTCTGGATCATTGGGATTCAATTTGATCGCGTGTTGCAGAAGAGTGAGAGCCGGTTCGATGTGATTATTATTTAACTCAAGTTCACCAAGCGCCAGGGTCGCGTCGTAATCATTGGGATTGGTCTTCAAAACTCTGGAGAATATCGTACGCGCTTCGTCCAATTGCCCATTCTCAACCAGCGTGCGTCCCAGGCCAGTCTGAACCTCGGGCGAATTGGGGCAGGTCTTTGTGAGCTGCCGAAAGTGACGGGCGGCTTCATCCGTCCTTCTTAATGCGAGAAGTGCGTCCGCTAACTTTAGTTGGATATCGGTTCGCTTTGAATCCAGATCGAACGCCTTTTGAAAGTGCTCAGCAGCTTCCGTCCAAGCTGAACTTTTATTGGCAACCAACCCACGAAAGACATGCGGCTGCGGGTCATTGGGAAACTCTTTCTGCCAAGCATCGACAACCCTGAACGCATCCGCGAACCGATAAGACAATAGATAGCCATTCGCATAAGCCTCACAGATTTCTGGCCCATCGTCCCCCGGATCAAGGAGCAATTCCACCAAGTGTGGTTCCGCTTGAGCCATTTGCCCTGCCTGAGCCATGGCCAGCCACTCTTCTCGCGAGATCAAGGTTTTCGAGAACTGCACCTTGTGTGCTCGCTCAAGGCATGCACGCACATCATCAAGCCGTCCTTGCAGACGATACGCGCGGGCCATGATAAATTGAATTTCACCACTGTTGGGTGCGATTTGTGCCGCTTTTTCCAGAGCGATCAACGCTCCTTCTGAATCGCGAACCTTCAACGCCGATCGTGCGGCACGGACATGCCGCTCGACGCGCCAGTCATTCCACCAATAGCCCAGTGTTGTTCCAACAACTAGCACAGTTGCAATCAAGCAAATCAGTCGCCTACGCTTCACAATCCACCCTTGATGATTGTCTTACAACAACATCCCCGGCACTTTTTTGAGGTTACCGCGGCTGACTACCCAGACAAAAAACCGAATACAGAAAATGATTGCCAATATTCCCAACAACTGCGGCAATCGTAGGCGTTGAAAATCACTGCGAAAACATGTTGTCGCCTTCGTCATTGACGAGTGATGTAACAGTCAACGGGAGTCAGTCGTAGTATTAACTTGAGTCATGACAAACATATCAGCGTTGTGTGACAGTTGCCGCTTTCTCCTCAGCCGCGCTGCGACGAAGGTAAAACGGCTCCAATGTCCAATAATCTGCGAGATCGCCAGCTTCTGCTTGATATTCGCCCAAATGCGTAATATGGCTCGCTTGTGGCGCACAGAATTCTGAAGCAAGGATTCGTACGTTACTCGGGAACACCGTCCGCAGTGATTCGGCGGCAATGCCGCTAAGTGCGATTTGTGGCTGTGACTCGGCGAGTTTGCTGAAGCGAGCACACCAA
>JAPLNX010000488.1 GCA_026400935.1 Planctomycetia bacterium
CGGTCACCCCTCAAAACATGCGGCGTGTCGAAATTCTTATGAACGACCGCCCGCGCCGCTGCCTCGGCTACAAAACCCCAAGAGAAGTTTTCCTCGAACAAGCCTCGATTCGATCTTGCGTTTGAGATTCATGACCGCCAGCTCCGAAGTGGACACGCTTTGGACATAGTTTGGACACAACAGCAAAACACCAAAAGAGAAACCTGAGAGACTTCCGGAGTCAGACGTGCGTTGTGCATGTCGGCAATGACTCTTTTCAAGAGGTTTTTCTTATGTTGACCGTGACCACTGCGGCAGTCGAGCAAGGTAGCTCGATGAACTCTCGCCCGATTCCGCCGGGCCGAATGATGATTGACGTTGAGACTGTCGCTCACAAGCTAGGAGTGGATAAGCGTTCGGTTTTCCGCTGGGCAGACAGTAAGAGAATTCCGTTCGGGGTGAAGCTGGGGTCGCGTCGGCTCTGGGATTTGTCCCAGCTTGACGCCTTTATTGCTGGTGGTTGCCGCCATGTAGGAGGTGCCAAGTAATGAGCATGACTCCAAATGAAGGCCGTCAACGTGGTCAGAAACGAGCCGAGCGCGGTATCAAAGCGGCGGCTTACAACCACAAGTGGGACATCAAACGCGACCAACTGAAGTTGCTGAGATTGTTCCTCGCCGATCCAAGCCGCACCGCGACAACAGACGACATCGTTGAAAACCTCGCCAAGAAATTTGGCGACGGCGGCAAGTGGCGCGGTGAAGTTCCGAAAGGACTCGCACGGAAGAACGCCATTCGGTGTGTCGGCTTCCCACCATCTTGTCGGCCAAGTCGCCACGGGACGCCGGTCAGAGAGTGGGCGATTGCCGACATTCACGCCGCGAGGCATTGCTTGTTTGAGTTGGAAGGTTACTTCCGCTCGAATCCAGTTCGCCCCGAACCTAGCAGCGATGTCGTTACCGACATTCCATCTAGTCCAACTCTCGCAAAGCCAGAGTCATCACTCGATGACAAAAACGGAACAAGCCCGTTAGCTCTTTGAACTGCTATCGGGCTTGCCCTGATTCTTCAATTTTTACCCCGCCGGACAGGCGCTACCAACGCTTGTCCGGCACATCTTCCAAGAAAGGAAGACGCATGAAGTCTACTCTGAACTCCGCAATTAAGTACATCCAAAAAGGTTGGTCGGTTATTCCGATCCCTCAAGGCGCGAAGGGGCCGACTTTGAAGGGTTGGCCAACGCTCCGCATCGCTGCTGACCGTGCAGAAGGTTACTTTGACACCGAGTCAAATATCGGTGTGCTGTTAGGCGAACCAAGCGGTAATCTGGTTTGCATCGACCTTGATCACGACATCGCCGTTGAACTCGCTGAACGCTATTTGCCGCCCACTGGGTTGATCGCAGGTAGAACACTGCGACTGCGAAAGCATTGGTTCTATCGCGTCACTGGCGAGCTAAAGAGCAAATCGCACAAATTGCCCGACAGCGGTGGTAAAACGACCGTTGAGATTTTGAGCGATGGCCGCCAAGTTGTTGTTGGTCCGTCGATTCATCCGACCGGTGATGAGTACGACGAACTCGACGGCGAACCAGTAACTGTAGACGCGGAAGATTTGTCGGTCGCAGTCGGGATGATTCATGCCGCTGTGATTGAGCGGTTGGGCTTACAAGAGTCGCCAGTGGTAACACCGCCAATGGATCGTCAGCCGAGCGGCACTTCAAATGGCTTGCGACCGGGAGACGACTTCAATCAACGCGGTGACGTTCGCGACCTCCTGCGCCGGCACGGTTGGCGATTCGTTTGCGGCGGCGAGAACGAGCATTGGGGGCGACCGGGAAAAGAATCCGGCACATCCGCGACGTTGAAGGATGGCAAGCTCTTCTACAACTTCTCCGGATCGGCTTCGCCGTTTGAAGCCAATCGCTGCTATGGCCCGTTCGGTGTCTTCACGATGTTAGAACACGGGGGGGATTTCTCTGCCGCGACCGTGGCGTTGCGAGCGGCTGGCTATGGCGAGTCGCTCAGCCACGTCGATGCTTCGGGTTTATTGGCGAACGCGACGTCACCCGATGCTGATGAATTCGATGCCGACGACCTCGACGATGTGGCTGACGGGCCGCTGATCTTTCCAACCGATTGCCTCATGCCATCGGGATTGCTGGGCGACGTAGTCCGCCACAATCTGGAAACGGCGCTCTATCCTCAACCGCAATTCGCACTTGGCGGGGCATTGGCACTGCTAGCGGTGATTTCGGGACGCAAGATCACCGACACATTCGGGACGCAACCGAATGCCTATATCCTCTCGCTTGGTCCTAGCGGGGCGGGCAAAGACCATGCCCGCCAATTGAACAAACAATTGCTTCAAGTGTGTGATGGCAAAGCGTTGCTCGCACCTGACGACATCGAAAGCAAACAAGGTTTGATTGCTCACTTGGCGACGACTGCAAGCAAGCTGTTTCAGATCGATGAATTTCATCGTTTGTTAGCAACAATGTCGGACCCAAAGACGTCTCCGCATCTCTACGGCATTGGGACCGCGTTGCTGACCTTGTACTCGGCAAGTAGAGGGCTTTTTACATCGGGAGCGAAAGTTGACGTCACGAATCTCAAGGAAATCGACCGCCCAAATTGTTGCGTCCTTGGGACTGGAATCCCGGACGGCTTTTGGGAAAACCTAACTGCCGAGAACCTCTCAAACGGGCTTGTGGGTCGCTTCATGCTCTTTGAGGGCGGTTACATCGAAACGCCAAACACAACAGGCATCACGACGGAGATTCCGGCGACGATCATTGAGCGCATCAAGGCTTGGCTCGGCTTTGTGGCTGGAAGCGGAAACCTGAGTGTCGTGAATCCGACCGCGATTGTCCTACCGCACACGGATCAAGCGCGGACAAGACACATTAACCATCTTCAGAGCATCTCCACACGACGAATGAAAGAGTCCGCGTTCAACGCTGCGATTTGGTCGCGGTCGGGAGAGCGGGCCGCCAAGTTGGCGTTGGCGTTTGCCGCCTCACGTTGGGACGGGATTGGAGAGATGCCTACGATCGAACTTGGCGACGTCGACTCCGCCATCAGGCTGAGCAACTACATGACGCGCCGGCTGCTCAACCAAGGCAAAAAGTTCGTTGCCGAAAACAAGTGGGACGGGAAGGTGAAAAATGTTCTCCGCATCATCGCGGACAATGACGGCATCTCCAAAACGCAACTCTCACGTAAGACTCAAGGGCTGTTAGAGGGGGAGCGGGACGCCATCATCAGGCACTTGCTCCAGACGTTTCAGATTTTCTTGCAACCGCAGAAGACCGGCGGACGCACGAAGACGACCTACACGACGCGACGTCCGACAGCGTTAGCGGCTTGATCTTTTGTCAAAGCTGACTCCCATGCAAAAAGGGTTTCACTGCGCAAAGTTGCGAATCTCGGTCGACTTTGCGTAGTTCCTTCAACCCTTTTGGCAGGGGTGTGATTTGAAGGAAGTTTGGAACAAGAACCCCAGAAAACCCGAAGGATAGAAGAAAAACACCTTCTTACTACTACACTCTTCCATCCTTCCTCTTTGTTCGATTTCTCCCCCTCTTTCCCTCTCTCTAAGGGGACTTGATGAAAGAAGTCGGAATGCGGCTTCTGCAACTATGCGACCTGATTGTTTTTCGCAGTTCGCGGTTGTAATTTAGATTCCAAGATGCCAAACAAACTGCCGATCACTGACCTACTGCGAAACAAAATCAACGACAGCATCAACGACAGCAAAAAGTCGTTCCTGACGCTGGAGCAAGAAACCGGCGTCCTGCGTCAATCGCTGATGAAGTTTGCCCGTGGTGACTCCACGATCCACTTGGATGCCGCCGACAAACTGGCTAGCTATTTCGGGCTGGAGCTTGGACCGGTCGCAACACCGAAACGAAAGGCGGGGAAGTAATGGGAACCGTTTTCAAAAAGACTCGACTGCAACCACTGCCCACGGGCGCGTCACTGTTCACACGGGCCGGGCAACAGTTTGCGAAATGGAAACCAGCCAAGGGAAAGTCGCGAACGGCCAAGGTGACGACCAGTGAGGATGGTTCGCTGAGAATCCAAGTCGAAGCTGCAACCTACACGGCCAAGTTTCGCGACGGCCAAGGGCATGTCCGCGCAGTCTCGACCGGTTGCCGTGAGGAAGATGCCGCTCGGTCGGTTCTCAGCAAGCTGGAACGCCGGGCTGAACTCGTCCGCAGCGAAATCATCTCGCCTGCCGAAGACGCGACCGCCGATCATCAAGCTATTCCGCTCGCCCAACACTTCGCAGCTTTTCACGAACACCGAATTGTCAAAGGGCTGAACGCCACTCGCATCGCCAACACGAAGTCGCGATTGGGACGCCTTGCCGAAGAATGTGGCTTTCGTCGTTTGTCTGAATGTTCGGCGGAAGGGCTGACACGATGGCTCAATCGTCAGCAAGCCAACGGCATGTCGGCGGGGAATCGCAATGAGTACCGGCAAGAGTTGGTCGGCTTTGGTAATTGGTGCATCGAGACGCATCGCCTCTCCGCGAACCCGTTCTCCAAAGTGCCGAAAGCCGATGCCAAGATCGACCGTCGCCGACAACGCCGGTCGATGACCGAAGCGGAGTTGGTGAAACTGTTGGACGTGGCACGCTGGCGACCGCTCGCCGAGTACGGACGAGAATCGACAAAAGTAGATGAACAACCGCCAGCAGTTGGCAAACAAAGCAAACGCTCCAACTGGAAAAAGACCGCATTGACTCTTGAAGGGCTACAAGTTGCAGTTGAGCGGGCGAAGGAACGCCTTGCTGAGAATCCTGAGTTCGCCGAGAAGTTGGAGCGACTCGGACGCGAAAGAGCGTTGATGTTCAAGACGCTCGTTTTGACCGGACTTCGCAAAGGAGAACTCGCCTCGTTGACGGTCGGACAACTCGACCTCGACGCCCCGATGCCGTTTGTCGAGTTGAACGCTGGTGACGAGAAGAACCGACAAGGCAACACGATCCCGCTAAGACTCGATTTGGCGAACGACTTGAGAGAATGGCTGTCTGATGTGCCCAATGCCTCAACGCTTCGCCTACGCGACCACAACGCATACCGTGAGTCCGACCGAAAACTGTTTCGCGTCCCTTCCGGACTGGTGCGAATTCTCAACCGCGATCTGAAAGCCGCTGGCATTGCGAAGAAGGACGAACGCGGGCGGACGCTCGATGTTCATGCTTTGCGCGGCACGTTCGCAACGCTGCTGTCCAAGGGCGGAGTCGCTCCGCGAACGGCGCAAGCCGCGATGAGGCATTCCACCATCGACCTGACGATGAACACCTACACTGATCCGAAGCTGCTGGATGTTTGCGGAGCGTTGGACTCTCTGCCGTCGCTCGACCTCAACGCCTCACCATCGACGGAAAAGAATTGGATGCGAGCAACGGGAACCGATTACCAAAAAAGTTCGCCGTCAAACCCGCGTCAAAAAGACGCACCAAATAACGCACCAACTACCGGCTTTCGGGGTCATATTGGGTCGATTGCTGTCATCTCATCGGGAAACGCTGATCAACGACCGACGCGACAGCCGAATGCAGAAAACCCCGTGAAATCCAATGAAAAAGCCTTGTTTGCAGGGTTTGCAAACAAGGCTTTTCGAGTGGAGCGGAAGGGAGTTGAACCCTCGACCTCTGCATTGCGAACGCAGCGCTCTCCCAACTGAGCTACCGCCCCTCTGGGCGGCGGCATGGTAGCAACTTTTCGGTTGAAGAAAAGCCATCATTGAGACAGTACTCTGATGAGTTCCCGCAGTTGGCTGACTACTTTTTATTTAGTACTACTGCCATCCGTCAGTGATTTCAGCTCAGCTTCTAAAGTTGCGATCTTTTGCGCGAGATCTTTCGATTCTTGGAGATCGTCCTTTTGTTGGCGTGCTCCAGAAAGTTGTTGACGCAGACGTTGCAATTGGCTGCGAATGACGTCAACTCGCTTTTTGCTTTTTTTGTCCATCGGAGTCTTTCTTGGTAGCGCTTTCTTTCGGCGAGTTCGGTCTTCAAACTTGGCAAGCACAGTAACGCGACGCTCGCTCGGTGAGCTAGCGTATTTTCGATGTCGGTGACAGCAATGACTGTCCTTAGTTTCTGGATTGGACTTACAGGTTATGACTCATCCGCTGGATCGTTTTCTTCGCGATCAATATTCAATCGACGACGTGCGGGTGATCAGGCAGCAGCTTGAAGAAAGCGGAACGTTTCAGTTTCCGACATTGCCCAGCGGGCTTTTCTCGGCGGCGATCACGCACTCGCAAGATCTCGAATACACCGGCTACCAGAACGTCTGGGTGCGGGACAACATCCACATCGCGCATCATTTTTATGTGCTGGGGCAACCGGACAAAGCCGTGGAGGCCGTCTCGGCGATCGCGCGGTTCTTTCACACGCAACGCAACAAGCTGCGAGACATCATCACCGGCAAAGCAGACCCGCAGAACGTGATGCTGCGACCGCATGTTCGCTTTGACGGTGCTACGCTGACCGAGCTGTCCGAGAAATGGTCTCACGCGCAGAACGACGCGATCGGTTACTGGCTTTGGCTGGGGAGCACACTCGCCCGCGAAGGCCACTGGCTGCCGACGGCGGACGACGTCAAGTTGCTGTCCAACTTCGTGCAGTACTTGGAAGCGGTTCGGTTCTGGGAAGACGAGGACAGCGGGCATTGGGAGGAAGCTCGCAAGATCGAGGCGTCGAGCATCGGCGTGGCGACCGCCGGGCTGATCGCCGTGCGCGATTACTTCGCGACAATGGCCTCCGCGCAGATGCCGTTCGGGGGGACGAAGTCCTTCGTCGATCAAACCTGTCGCCGAGCAGAGTCGCTGATCGAACGGGGCCGAGCGGCGCTCACCGCGATCTTGCCGAGCGAGTGCGTGCAGGCCGATCCGACGAAGCAGCGGCGGTATGACTCGGCGCTGCTGTTCTTGATCTATCCGGTTCGCATCGTGTCCGATGAGCAGGCAGACCAAATAGTCAGCGACGTCGTCGGACAGTTGCAGGGACCGCACGGGATTCGGCGATACCTCGGCGATTCGTACTGGTGCGCGAACTATAAGGCGTTGCTCGATCCGCAGAATCGGACGACCGACTTCAGCAACGACATGGCCGCTCGCGACCGCTTGCTGCAACCGGGGGGCGAAGCGCAGTGGTGCATCTTCGACCCGATCCTGTCGGTGATTCAAGGGGAGCGGTATCAAGCGACCGGCGATCCGGAGCGGCTGCGGCTGCAAACGGAGTACGTCAACCGCAGTCTGCGACAACTCACCGGCGAGTATTCCACGTTTCCGCCGCTCCGTTGTCCCGAGTCGTATTACTTGGAGAACGATCGCTGGGTACCGAACGACATCACGCCGCTGCTGTGGACTCAGGCGAATCTGCGTTTGGCGTTACACTCTCTCGAACAAAGTTTGAGCCGAGATCAGAAGGAATAACGAGAGCATGTCGAAGCGAGTCGTTCTGGCCATGAGCGGAGGAGTTGACAGTTCCGCCGCTGCGGTCTTGCTGCAACAGCAGGGCTACGAAGTGATCGGTCTCTTCATGCGCTCCGGTGTGGCGGAGCCGGTTGAGTCAACGGTCTGCCGAACGTCGTTGGGCGCGGACTTGCCGATCCTCAATCCGAAGGCACACAAGCAAGGCTGTTGCAGTGCGTCGGACGCGGCGGACGCTCGGCGAGTGGCCGATTCGTTGGACATCCCGTTTCACGCGCTCAACTTCCAAGACGCCTTCAGCCGGATCAAGGATTACTTCGCCGACGAGTATCTCGCCGGCCGCACGCCGAATCCCTGCGTGATGTGCAACAACTGGCTGAAGTTCGGCAAGCTGTGGGACTTCGCTCAGCAGGTGGGCGCGGATTACATCGCGTCGGGGCACTACGCGAGGATTGTCAATGGTCAGTCGTCAGTCGTCAGTGGCAGCGTCGACCAACCGACTTCAACGACGGACAACGGACAACGGACAACGGACAACCCCCGCCCCGCTCTCACCCGCGGCCTCGATCTCTCAAAAGACCAGTCGTACGTCCTCTTCGGCATCAAGAAAGAAATCCTCGATCGCGTGATCTTTCCGGTCGGCGATTTCGCGAAGACCGAGATTCGCGAGCTGGCTCGGCAGACCGGGCTGCGTGTGGCCGACAAGCCGGACAGCCAAGAGATTTGTTTCATTCCGGACAACGATTACGTCGGCTTCTTGGATCGCTATCGCGGCGTGCATGAAACGTCGGGCGATGTGGTCGATACGGCGGGCAACGTCGTCGGGCATCACGAGGGCTATCAGCAATTCACAGTCGGCCAGCGCAAAGGGCTCGGCATCGCGTTCGGAACGCCGCGATACGTGGTCGGTGTCGAACCGGCGACTCGGCGAGTCATCGTCGGCACGCGCGAGGATTTGATGGAAGGATCGCTCGAAGCCGACCGTTTGAATTGGTTGATCGACGACGTCCCGGCGCGGTTCTCGTGCCACGCGCAGATTCGTTCGCAACATCATTCTTCCGCCGCCGAAGTGCAGGTGCTCGACGAGGATCGCATTCGAGTTCGCTTCGCCGAACCGCAATTCGGCATCGCTCCCGGCCAAGCGGTCGTGCTGTACGATGGCGACCGCGTGATGGGCGGCGGGTGGATCGATTCGACCGGGGTGTGATTCAATTTTCCGAATCGCGAGCAAAGGCGAACTCGGCACGTGATGGTGAACATAGACATCATGGGTGGTGCGGCCGACTTGGGCTTTCGGCATTTCCGGCTGCTGTGTTACGTTCCAGTTAAGTAACGAGTCTGAGGGAAATTACTGGAGCACTTCCCCATTACGAATACTCGGGTTGAGTCTGTGGATTGGCGAAGGGAGTCATTGCCAGTGAGCAATCAGGTATCTGACGTTCCGCGCCGACTGGCGATTCCGCGAAGTCGCCGATTGGTGATTGATCTGATGCGTCTGCACCAGCAGACGCCGACGACCGCGCATGATCGTATTTGCGATTTGACTGCTGTCGCTGCGGCGCGCGCGAACGCGAATGTTCGCATTGCGTGGCCAATGTTGTTCATCAAAGCCTATGGGCTTGTCGCTCAGAGATATCCACAGTTGCGGCAGATTTTCATGCGCTGGCCGTGGCCACACCTCTATCAGCATCCAACCAGCGTCGCGACGGTTGTCACATTTCGTGAGGTCGATAACGAATCGTGGTTGTTTTGGTCTCGCTTCTTGCATCCGGAGCGGCAATCGCTGACCTCCCTGCAAGACAAGATGGATGAGTACCAAGTAGGACCGGTTGAAAAAGTGTTTCGCAAGCAATGGTTTTTCAGCAGCTTGCCCAGTCCGTTACGACGCCTGATTTGGTGGTGGACGTTGAACGTTTCTGGTGAGAAGCGAGCACGTCGTACAAGCACTTTCGTGCTAACAACCGTGGGGTCACGAGGTGCTGAAATCCAGCACCCGCCAGGTTTTTTAACGGGAAATCTGACGTATGGCCCCATCGATGATCACGGGCGATGCCGAATCACGTTGGCCTACGACCATCGTTTGTTGGATGGCCGCATGGTGGCCGACATTCTTGCCGATTTGGAGGTGACTTTGAACGAGGTCATCGCTGCCGAATTGAGCGGATTGAGTTCCGGAAAACGAAACGTGATCCCGTTGGCTCGATTCACAACAGACTCATCAATGAACTCCGACACTCCTGAAAGCGAATCGGCATGAAGTCGCTCAGAGGAAAAACGGCGTTAATCACAGGCGGTTCTTCAGGGATCGGTTTCGCGATTGCGAAAGCGCTAGCCCAGGAAGGAATGAATCTTGTCCTTGCGGCTCGAACTCACGAGCCACTCGAACGCGCGGCTGCTGAGTTACGCACTTTGGGTACGAGCGTGATCGCGATACCAACGGACGTCACCGATCTGTCTCAGTTGCAGAAACTCGTTGAGACAACCCTTCACGAAATGGGATCAATCGACGTCTTGGTCAACAACGCCGGAATGGAATCGCATCGCGATTTTCATCAGTTCACGACTGACGAGATCGTCCAGACGGTGCAGGTCAATTTGTTGGCAACCATGCAGTTGACGCGACTGACGTTGCCCAGCATGTTCGAAGCTCACTGCGGGCACATCGTGAATATCGCTTCGATCGCCGATAAAAGTGCCCATTCATTCGGTGCGGCTTACGGAGCCTCAAAGGCCGGACAAATCGCGTTCACGCAAGCGTTGCGGCTCGAATACTTCGGCGAGGGAATCAGCGCGTCAGTGATTTGCCCCGGCTTCACAACTGACGGTGGAATGTATCGACGGTTGACTGCGGAAGTCGGTTTTGAATCGCCGTGGTTCTTCGGGAGAACGACGTGCGAAGCGGTTGCCAACGCGACGGTAAAGGCAATCCGTCGCGATCAAGCGGAAGTCATCGTCAATTCGTTGCCGCTGCGTCCGCTGTTTATTTTGAATCAGATTTCACCGAGATTTGCCAATTGGTTGATCCGCTTGGCGACTCGGCACTTCTTCCGCAAAATCGCGAAGACTCGTGAGCTCCTGGAGATCAGCGACCCCCGCAATCTCACAATGGCTGCCGGGGTGCCACAGATGTCGCAAACGCTTGGAAAAGAGCAGTACCAAATCGGGCTGACCAAGAGTTAACACGCGCACACGGTAAGTATTCGCCGAAGGCGTGGGCAGGGCGCACCGAGAGCACAGCCCATCGGGTCACAAGGTGAGTCAAGGAATCGGGCGTCAATGGGGTGAAGTTCGGCAAGCGAGATTTCTTCAGGAAGTGTTCGACGGAGAGA
>JAPLNX010000385.1 GCA_026400935.1 Planctomycetia bacterium
CCAGTCAGCGACGCGAAGAAGCATTTCCAAAAAGCTTAGACGGAACGGGCCGAGGTCTGTGTCATCACGCAGGCCCAGCACGCGCGATAGCCAACTGGGACCAGAAGCCGATTCACCGAGTTCCATCAGGCTGAGATCAAGACCCGTAGCAGGCATCGCCTCACCGTTGCCGAGGTCAACCGGCGGAAGAATGTCTCCGTGCCAGAGACCCCGTGCGAACCTGATTGACGTATCGGCCGGTGGGATTTCGTTTGGAAGGCTGCGAATGCTGCCTCGAACTTTTCCGTGGTGGGCGGCAATAAGGTAGGCGATCAGATTAGCGTCCGGCTGCGTGCCTCGATGAGCCAACCACGCGATAGCACTGGCTAGTTCGTGTCGGAAGCCAACCCGCTCGTCCTTCTCGGCAGCATCGGCGAAGTAGCGTGCGCGACCCATTCCAGAGCCATCCGATTTCGCCCACATTGTTGGCCGGCGGTCGGGTGAGTCGGTTCGCCTTCGCAATAGCATGTTCTGAAACGCGGCGTGTGCTTTACCGACATCATGCCAGCGAGCCGCAGTGATAACCGCTTCCCACGGAATCTTTGCAACACCACTACTAGCCAGTGTGTTCTGCAATCCAACTGCTGCCAAAGCGACATCGTTCAGGTGCTGCGTAATTGATACCCATTGCGAAGCATTTAAGTTGCGGCCATCGTCCATGGCTTCAGGCGGCTCACCGTTTTTTGGCAGTGACGCCGTCGGCTTGTCGGACGGATCGCCGGTCCAGCCGACAGCGTCGAGATAGCCTCCCATATCCGGCTTGAGCAGCAGGACCATACCGGGACGCACTTCGCGTGGGTCAATAGGTTGCCACTTCGTCTCCTTTTCCAGTGGCTTCCAAACAAGAGCAAATTGCTTATCGGTCTTCTTCAACTTGTCCAAGAAGTCTCTCGCACGTCCGATGGACACAGAACACAGCTCGTGTCGCTGCGCTGCGGGAAGCAAATCAAATGACTGATCGGCAAGCACATCTCGCCAAAAAAACTGCACGTCGGTATCTTCGGAGTCACGAATAAATCTTGACACATCAATGTCATTTCCGGCGAGGTCCGGAGTCGTGTCCCACAAATCAAGTAAATCTTTGCGCCTCAGAGTGTGGACCACCCTCACGGGATGCTCGGCGCAAACTATCTCCAGAGACTGCGGGCCCACATCATCAAGCGTTGCGAGAAACTGGCGACTTTGTTCGAACTCCGCCGCTTCGTAGGGTAGTGCTGTTTTGTCTTTATCATCTTTTAAAACGATGTCTATCCACATCACACGAGCCTCAGGGAACTCCCCCCCGCGATTGCAGCGACCGAACCGCTGAACGAGAGATGCCCACGGGGCGAGTTCCGTGAACAGCGTTGCCGCCGAGATATCAACACCTGCTTCGATGGCTTGCGTCGCGACCACAATTCGCCCTGCGGCTGGCATGGCTTTGGAGAACAAAGTCAGTTCGTGACTCCTGCGGTCATGTGGACGAAAACGGCCATGAATTAGTGCCAGTTCTGCCACCAAAGGCGACGGCTTTACCTTTGGTTTTGCCAGGTTTTGCAACTCGCTGAACACTTCTTGCGCCCGAGCGACCCGATTCATCACCACTAACGTCAGTGTTTGCTCGCGATGTGCAGCCCTCACCGCGGCAGCCAAATCCTTCGCATAATTTCGCTTCTCGCTCTCTGCATTCAAAACGAGCTTCGTCTGCTCCAATGCTTTTGCTGAGACAAGCCGCTTTCTTACTGGTTCGTATTTCCTGTCGGCGTCTGTCAAGCCAAGGCGAGAGAAGTCTGGCTTAGGTCGTGGATGATCAACTGTCGTGATCGGCTCGGCATCAAGCGTCGCCGACATCCAGA
>JAPLNX010000334.1 GCA_026400935.1 Planctomycetia bacterium
AGCTTCACCGTGTGATCGTCGCTGGCGGACGCCAGCCGTTGCCCGTCCGGACTAAACGCCACGCTATTTACCCCGCTGGTATGCCCTTTCAAGTCCAAGAGAGACGAATGACAGAGCCGGTCCCAGTAATGCCACTCGAAGCCGCGTAAGTCCGTCTCGCCCGGCTGCGGTCGGGTCTTTTCCAAAGAGTCAAGTACAAGTCCAACCTGCGGAATCTCCCAATTGCGTTGGATGAGTTTCATGTGAGCGGAATAGAGATTCAGCCGCGCCTCGTCGGTCTTTGCGTTCGCTCGCTTCGTTTCCTTCTGTAGATCGAGGTTGCGGTCGCCAAGCTCTCGATTGCGAGCCTCGGATTGGAATGCAAAGTACGAAGACACGGCGGTGCCCGTGAGCAGGACGAGGACCACGGCGGCACTCAAGGACGCGACCGCTGGGTTGCGTTGGCACCACTTCCTGGCTCGTTCCCATTGCGTGATGGGGCGGGAGTGGATTGGCTCGCCGTGGAGGAAGCGGTGGAGTTCTTGGGCGAGGGCGGCGGCGGTGGGGAAGCGGCGGGACGGGTCTTTCTCCAGGCACTTCAGGCAGAGCGTGTCGAGGTCGGCGGGGACTTGGCTGTTGAGCTGCGACGGCGGCGGCGGGTCCGCATTCAGAATCTGCTGCATGAGCAGCTTCTGGTCTCGCTCGGCGCGGAAGGGGCGTTCGCCGGTCAGCAGCTCGAACAGAATCACCCCCACGGCCCATAAGTCCGTGCGGCGATCGACGGCGTGGCTGTCTTGCCATTGCTCCGGCGACATGTACGCCGGGGAACCGAGCAGTTGACCCGCTTGCGTCATCACGTACTCGGCCTCGGTGTCACGCTTGGCCATGCCGAAGTCCAT
Organism: Planctomycetia bacterium; assembly: GCA_026400935.1. Classification (GTDB taxonomy): domain Bacteria; phylum Planctomycetota; class Planctomycetia; order Planctomycetales; family Planctomycetaceae; genus SXKJ01. The sequence continues at coordinate 879 of JAPLNX010000334.1, forward strand.
CACTCGCGGCAGGCCATCCGCACCGATCAGAATGTTCGCGGGCTTCAAGTCTCGATGCACGATGCCCGCCTCGTGAGCGACGTGCAACGCCTCGGCCACCTGAGCGCAGAGCAGAGCGATGTCTCGCGGCGGCAACAACCGGTTCTGATCTTTCTGGGCATTCGCCAGAGCGGCCAAGTCGGTGCCGAGGATGTACTCGCTGGCGATGTACGGCCGACCGTCCACCTCGCCCACTTCATACGTGCCGACAATGTGCCGATGCTGGAGCTGCGCGGCCGATCGCGCTTCACGAGCAAACCGTTCGGCCAACTCCGGCGGCAACCGCCGCTGATGCGGACGCTTGATCGCCACGTCTCGGTCCAACTGCGGATCGTACGCCCAAAAGACTTCGCCATAGGCCCCGCCCCCCAGCCGCTTGAGCAGTTGGAATCGCCCGAAGGCTTCGATCATCGGCGGTCGCTGAGACGTGGTGAGTTGCTTGGCCGCCGATGCGGATTTCGGCTCGCCCGTCGCATCGGGATCGTGATACAGCCGTGTCTTCGCTAGGACGTTGGGATCGTCTGCCGGTTGTGCCTCGGTCAATATGTCGCGCGGACTACTGCTGACAAGGCTGCCACACTTCGGACAAGTCACGTCGCTTCCAGGAACGACATCAACCAGTTCAATGGCAACTTGGCAATGAGGACATTGAATTTGCATCGTTGCCACCCGCGTTGTGATTCAGATCGGCCAAACATTTCGCTAACGACGTTGTACCACGGCCTGCGAAGTTTCCAACAGTCGTCACGAAAGAAACACCACGTTTCGATGACGTTTGGAACGTTCAATGGCAACATCGATCGTGGCGTTGTTGAATTTGCTGCCGTATGCTCCCCTCAGACTTTAGACATGGCTGGATTTCGGCAACGTTGGGGAGAGATCATGAAGTTCGATCGCATCACACTGACCCCGTCCGTCATGGGAGGCAAGCCCTGTATTCGTGGGATGCGAGTGACGGTCGGGATGATCCTGGGATTGCTCGCTAGTCGGGTTTCACGCGAACAAATTCTTGCGGAGTATCCCTATCTCGAAGATGCTGACATTGATGCTGCATTGGAGTACGCCGCATGGCGCGTCGAGGAGCGTGAGGATGCGCTCGTTGAGTCCGTCCCATGAAGCTCGTCTTTGATATGAACCTCACTCCAAATTGGGTGACATGGTTGAGCAATCGTGGGCTTGAGGCTGTTCATTGGGAGTCCGTTGGGCTTCGCGATGCGACTGACGTAGAAATCATGGGCTGGGCGGAGTCCGAATCGCGAGTAGTCGTGACCAACGACCTTGATTTCGGACAGATTCTCGCTTTGACGCACGCCAATGGGCCGAGCGTGGTCCTCATTCGTGGGTCGAAAGTGCTCCCGAGCCAGGTTGGTGATATCGTCGTTGGGGTGCTTATGAAGTACGCGCAGGAATTGGAGCAGGGGGCATTAATCGTCATTGACGAACTCCGTCATCGCGTTCGTGTTTTGCCGCTGTGACGACGAACGGTGGTTGGTTGCAAAGGAACACAAAATGACTCGCTGGATGCTTTGCCTGATAGCAATCCACTGCTTCGCTGCACCGCTTGTGGTCGCGAACGATCGTGATCAACACGACGGCGCAGAATCGAACTGGCCGCAGTGGCGGGGACCGTTGGGGACGGGGGTGGCTCCGAATGCTGATCCGCCGGTGGAGTGGAGTGAGACGAAGAACGTGCGGTGGAAGGTGGCTCTGCCGGGGAAGGGGCATTCGACACCGATCGTTTGGGGGGATCGCATCTACCTGACGACGGCGGTGCCGTATGGTGAGAAGTTGCCGCCGAAGCACAGCACGGCTCCGGGGACGCATGACGGTGTGCCGGTGACTCAGCGGCATGAGTTCGTGGTGTTGGCGATCAATCGGAGTGACGGGAAGATCGTTTGGCAAAAGACGGTCAACAAGAAGTTGCCGCATGAAGGCGGGCATTACACGGGCAGCCTCGCGTCAAACTCGATGATCACTGACGGCGAGCATCTCTTCGCGTTCTTCGGCTCGCACGGGCTGTATTGCCTCGACATGCACGGCGAGGTGAAGTGGCAGAAGCAATTCGGCGAGATGCAGACCAAGCACGGCCACGGCGAAAGCATTTCGCCCGCTCTTTACGGCGACACCGTGGTCATCAATTGGGATCACGATGGTCCGTGTTACGTCGTGGTCTTCAATAAGCGGACAGGCCAGCAACTTTGGAAAGTGGACCGTGAAGAAGATACCTCGTGGTCGTCGCCGATCATTATCGAGCACAATGACAAGCCGCTGCTGATCGTCGCTGGGACGAATCGAGTGCGCGGTTATGACCTCGCGAACGGCAAAGTCGTTTGGGAATGCGACGGCCTTTCCTCGAATGTGGTGGCGACGCCGGTCTATGCCGATGGGATGCTGTTCGCTGGCAGCAGCTACGAGAAGCGATCATTGCTGGCGATTCGACTTGATCGGGCAAAAGGTGACATCACCGGCTCCGACCGAGTTGCGTGGAGCCGCTCGCGCGGAACACCGTACGTCCCATCGCCGCTGTTGTATGGCGATTCGCTTTACTTTCTGACTCACTATCAAGGCATCCTCACGCGAGTCACCGCACAGACCGGC
>JAPLNX010000308.1 GCA_026400935.1 Planctomycetia bacterium
CACGCGGCTCGCGTGCATTCTTTCGGCAATGGTCAATCAATGCACGCGAGCCGCGTGCGCCACAAACACTTCAGACTTTCAACTCATCGCCAACGGGAAGGGATTTCCCTTTGTGAGTTGGAACGGTCGGTTCTGTTGGTCGTGCAGTTCGGTGTGCGGGTCGATGCCGAGCATGTGGTAGATCGTCGCTACGAAATCGGCAGGACCGACAGGGTTTTCGGCTGGGTACGCACCCAGCTTGTCGGACGCTCCGTAAACTTGCCCTCCTTGAATGCCGGCGCCCGCCATCAAGACGTTGTAAAGTTCCGGCCAGTGCTCGCGTCCGCCGTTCTTGAGAGTCACTTTTGGCGAGCGACCGAATTCAGAGGCGACCACGACCAACGTTTCCGCCAGTTCGCCTGTCTTGGCCAAGTCAGTCATCAGGGCGTAGAACGCGCGATCGTAAGCGGGGATCAATTCTTCTTTCAGCGCCGTGAAATTGTTCCAGTGAGTGTCCCACGCAAAACCGTTCTTTCCTTGAGCTCGCTGCCAGTTGCATTGCACGAGCCGCGTTCCCGCTTGCAGCAATCGGCGGCCGAGCAGCACCGACTGGCCGAACAAGTTGCGGCCGTATTGCTCGCGGATCGACGCATCGACGACCGACAAATCGACCGCTCGACGCACCGCCTCGGAACCGACGACGTCCATTGCTTTCGTCTGATTGTCCTTCAGCGACTGAGCCAACGCGCCGTCGCGAAGATACTCGACCTGCTGATTGAGCTGATCGACCAGTCCGACTCGGCGACGAATGACCGTCGGGTCTTCATTCGGAACGAGCGGCACATGTTCCAATCGGAAGTTGTCGTCGTTGGGGTTTCCGCCAGTGAGCATCGGATCGAACTTCGGGCCGAGCATTCCGGCGAACTGACCTGCTCGGCGACCTCCGGCCACATCCATGCGGTGCGGCACGATAATGAAGGGGAACATCGGCCCCGAGCCGGGAGCGATCTTCGACAAGCACGACCCCATGTGCGGCATGTCCGCTCGCGTCATCGAATTCACGTCAGGGACCGAGCCGGGATACATCGCTCCCGTAAACATCCAATAAGAGCCGCGACCATGATCGTTGTGCGTGTGATTCATCGAGCGGATCAACGCCATCTGATCCATGAGCTTTGCCGACAACGGGCAGTGTTCTCCGAACCGGAGCGTCGGGACCGAAGTCGCGATCGTGTCGAACTCGCCCCGAATCTCAACAGGCGCATCCGGCTTCGGATCAAACATGTCATGTTGAGGATGCCCCCCGGACAAATAGAGGACGATGCAACGCTTCGCTTTTCCAAATCCCGGCCCGTGCTTCGAGCCTGCCGAAGACTCCGCCGAGGTACTGCGAGCGAGCAAATCGCTCAAGGCGACGCCGCTCATCGACAAGCCCCCGACGCGAATCATCTCGCGTCGAGTCATCCCGTTTGACGTTGGAAACCTCGGTCCCAGCAAGCTCAACATTCGCTGTCTCCACCTGAACTTCGTGCTTTCTGCGGCAACGCCGACTACCATCCCTAGCCATCAGACTTGGCTGATGGACGAGGCACTCTACCTACATCGGCAGGTCGTGACAAATCCTGAATCACGGCAAGCCAGCCAATCTGAATTTCAAGTCCATTCAACGGAACTATCAGACATGCCGCAGTTGCTTGGAATCGCAATCGTCTGGTTTTCACTGATTTCAGCAGCTCTGGCTCAAACAGAGATTGAACCCAGCAAAGGCCTGGAACATCTCGGCGAGAAAGTCCAAGTCACATTCACAGTAGCCAGCATGGGCGGAGCGGGCGACAACTTCGAGTTGGACTCGCGCGAATCCTGGAAGGAGCCGGATTGCTTCATGGTCCATCTCACTCCGGCGGTGCAGACGGCGCTCAAGGAAAAGGATGTCAAAGATCTGGTGAAGCACTTCGCGAGAAAAAAGATTGTCGTCACTGGCACCGTGAGAGAGATCAATCCCGGCGGCATGAAGCGTGCTTCAATTCTAGTTTCGTCGTTGGCTGACATTCGCACTGTCGAAGCGACTGCGGACCCGAAGCCCGCGACTGACGTCAAGTTCACCGACATCGAGCCATCGAAAGCGCTCGATTACGTTGGCAAAGCTGTGCGCGTGCGGATGTTCGTGACCTCAATTGGCGGAGCAGGTGATTCGCAAGTTCTCAACTCGGCGAAGGAGTGGAACGCGCCGGGCAATCTGAGCATCCTCCTGCCTCCTGATATCTTGGAGGCGTATCGCAAAGAGGGAATCGAGAAACCGAACCTGCACTTCTGGAACAAAACCGTCGAGGTTACTGGCATCGTCCGCGAGGTGTTTCCCGGCGGGATGAAAGTTCCGGAGATCAAGATTGAGTCGCGTGACGACCTGCGAATTGTTTTGGTCTCGACACGACAGGCCCCGGAGATCACCGACCTGCTCAATCGTCGAGTCGATCTGCAACTCAAGAACGATCAATTCCTGATCAACGTGCAAGTGACGTTGATCGAAACTCGCGGCGACCCCGTCGGCATCCTCAATTTGAAAGTCCGCTCCGGCAACGTAGCGCCGAAACCGTTTGCCGCTGCCGCCGTTGAAGAAATTTTCGTGGACGACATGCCGCTCGATCTGACCTACGACCGCAAGTCGCGTCTCTTGATCGTGGACAACGACCAGCGAGCGGCTCGACTGAAGAAGTCGGAAGAAATCGAGCGGCGAGTCTTCAAACGAGGCGGAAAGTTTTGGGAATACCTCTCGCCTGACGAGCAAACAGAGCGAGTCGCCAAGGGCAAAGAGTTCCTGACCTCCGTCCAAAAACAATTTCCGCAGTCTCCGCTGAAGGTCGTCGAGACGAAGTATTACTTACTGATCACCGACCTCGATCCCGCGTCGGCTCAGCAATATCTGAAGTATCTCGACTCGCTGTACGACGAGATGTGCCGAGCCTTTGCGATTCCTTTGGGCAAAAACCTTTGGGCGGGGAAGTGCATTGTCGCCACATTTCAAAAGCAGGCGGACTTTCTGCAATTCGAAAAGGAGTCGATGAAAAACAATTTCGATTCCACAAAAGCTCAAGGACTCTGTCATGCTCAAACCGACGGGCAAGTCGTGATCTCTGCATGGAAAGGAGACTTGACGACACACTTCGCTTCAGCCTTGGTTCACGAGACTTCGCATGGCTTCGTCGCTCGATACCGCTCCGATCTTCGAGCACCTTCGTGGTTGAACGAAGGGATGGCTGACTGGATCGCAAATCGCATCGTCAAGAATGACAATCTCGTAGCTCGCCAAACGAAGTCAGGACAACTGATTCAACAGCAACGAACTCTGGATGGCTTTTTCGAGGCCGCGCAGATTTCCGGAGACCAGTACGGCGCAGCTTCGAGCATGGTCAGCATTCTGTTGGAGATTGATCCGAACAAGTTCCGACGATTCTTCATTGGTATTAAAGAAGGACTCTCGGAAGAAGACTCGCTCCAACAGGAGTTTCAAATGACTCACCGCGATCTCGCTCGCTTGTATGGCCGCCGAATTGGCGTTCCCGATTTGACGCCGTGAATGATGCAAGATCGCTCTGATATCTCAGGCAACGGTTCCGTCGCTGCGCTCATCAGATCAAACAGGACTCGAAAAATGAACTGCGAAAATACGAACCAATTGTGTCCAACGTACTTCCGTAAGGGTTGGTTTTTGTCGGTTCTCATTGCCCTGATATGGCCTTGCGCTGCATTTCCTCAAGCGTTCATCGAACATCTTTCGCCTCCAGTGTTACAGCGAGGGATGACCACACGAATCGAGGTACTTGGTACTGATATTAATGGAGCGATCGGGGTATGGAGTTCTTTGCCTGGGGACGTCTTTCGAGCTCGCGCCGTTAGCGATCGTGAAAGCGGCTCGACGAGTGCTGCGTTTGATATCGAGTTAGCACGTGAGGCTCCGTTGGGTTTGTACGGGCTGAGATTGGCGACTCGCAGTGGCTTGAGCAACGTGCATTTGTTTGTTGTGGATGAAATACCGGTAACTCACCACTCAACAGGCGACCCGGAGGGCGTTAGCCCCCGGACGGGCAGTAATCCAAGCTCCGTCAAAGTCCGGGGGCTGACGCCGCCCGGCTCACCAATGACGATGGTCAAACTCCCGGCCTGCATCACCGCCCCTTGCCGACCGGCGGTGATCGACAGCTATTCAATCACCGTGGAGAAGGAGCAGCGCGTTGCGTTCGAGGTCATCGGTAATCGGCTCGGCAAAGACTATGACCCGTTAGTTCGAGTCCGTGATGCGAAAGGGAAAGTGGTCGCTGAGTGCGATAACTCTGTGGGGCTCTTCTTCGATTGCCGTTTTGCCCACACGTTCGCACAGGCGGGGACATATACCGTCGAAGTTCGCGATTCGCGGTTTGAAGGACATCCAACTTGGCACTATGTCTTGCGAATGGGTGACTTTCCGGAAGCTCGCGTCGCAGTCCCCTCAGCCGTTCGTGCTGGTGAATCAACAACACTCTCGTTTCCACAGATCGCCGGGCTACAACTGCCGATAGATGTTGCCGCCAATCGCCCACTGAAGAGTTTCTTCCAAGAAGTGAAGCAGTCGTCAAACGGACTCGCCGCATGGATTCCGCTTGCCGTAACCGATCTGCCGACGCACGTTGAAGTCGAGCCGAACGATACCATCGAAACCGCCACGATCGTGACCGGTGAGCGTGAGCAAAAAGTGCCAGCCGCGTTAAACGGTGTCCTCGGCAAGCCGGGTGACGTCGATTGGTTCGCATTTGAATTGGCCAAAGATCAGAAGCTCAACATCCACAGCTTCGCTCGCTCGATCGGCTCGGCAGCTGATTTGGAACTGGTGATGTTCGACGCTGACGGACGCGAAGTTCGGCGTGTCGATGATACCGAACTCGATGAGGCGAGCTTCGCCTTCAACGCCGGCAAAGCGGGCCTATATCGGTTGCAAGTGCGTGACGTCGCTCGGGACGGTGGCGCGGAGTTCGCGTATCGCGTCGAAGTCCGAGCGGGTGGGCCGCAGTTTCAATTGCAGTCGGAGGTTGCTGACCTCACCGTGCCGCAGGGGACATATCAGCCGCTTGCGTTGAAGGTGAGTCGCTCTGAATTCAAAGGGGAGATTCATCTTGAACTGCGAGGCGCTCCCGCTGGTGTGATGCTCGAACCGAATGTCATTCCCGCTGATGCCGTCGAATTCGTCGGTCGCATCACTGCCGCACCGACAACACTTGAAGGGCTTGCATCCCTACAAGTCATCGGTACTGCGATGATCGAGGGTGGTCCGGCGTTACAGGCTTTTACCAAAACAAAGCCAATGATTGACCGGCAACTCAAAAACGTCGATCTCATTCCCTATGCGCTGCGTGAAGATCAACGCCACTTACCGCCGTCGCTGACCGAACAAATCGCGTTGATGATCACGCCACCGCCGCCATTCAACGTCGAACTTCCTGAGCAGTTCGTCCAACTGACTCGATATCAAACGGCAGAATTTCCCATCGTGACAACTCGTGTCGCTGGGTTTGCATCGCCAATTACGTTTACGGTTACGGGAGGCCAGATTGGCGTTGAACGTGAAGAACGCAATCAGCTTTACGCTCGCTTTCAACCGGCGACCACTGAGCGGCTCACCACATCCGGGACGTTCTTCAATCGCATCCTTACGAACCTTGCCAAGCATCGAGTGGACTTAACAGCCACCGCCGAATTCAACGGCCAACGCGTGAACCTCCTCCGCACCTTCACGTTGGAAGTGCAAAGTGCATTCAAACCAACGATCGCACCGGAAGTCCCAACAACTGAACCCGGCGGAACTGTTCGAATCAAGCTGCTCGCAAACCGAGTCCCGACATTCGATGGGCCGATCACCTTCACGCTCGGCCCGCAGGCAGGCTTCGTTTTCCCAGAGACCATAACCGTTCCCAAGGGTGAGCCATCGATCGATGTCGACATCAAAGTCGATCCGAAATTGAACTCTGGACGTCACAACATCCGTCTGCAAGTCGCAGGCTTTGTCGGCAAATACGAAGAGAGCCTCAATCTGCCTGGCATTCCGATCGAGGTAAAAAAGCCAGAACAAAAATAGATTGGTTAAGCACAGCGAGCATCTTGAATGATCACTCTCCGTTCGAGTTTTGAGAACACGTTAACTGCCCGACCGGAGGAAACGTCGCAACTTCGGCCATGCGTTCTTGCTAATACGTCAACGTGATGTTGTGGCTGCTGGAACGTTTACAGCCAAAACGGACTCACCGATTTGCCACTTTGCTCCGTCGCGGATCACTCGGCGATACAGCGTGTCTCGTTCGACTGGTTCACGGCCAGCTTCGCGGATGAGGTGGTGGAGTTGGGTCACGGTCAGTCCTTCGGGTGTTTTAGCTCCGGCGTCGTGGTAGATCAGTTCGTGGACCACGGTGCCGTCGAGGTCGTCGGCTCCAAAGCTGAGTGCGACTTGGGCAGTCTTCTCCCCCAGCATGATCCAGTAGGCTTTGATGTGGTCGAAGTTGTCGAGCATCAGCCGTGAGATCGCCATCACCTTCAGGTCCATCATGCCGCTCGGCTTTTGGATGTAGTCGAGTTTCGTGTTCTCCGGATGGAACGCCAGTGGGATGAAGGTTTGGAAGCCGTGCGTCTCGTCCTGCAGTTCACGTAACTTGCAGAGGTGGTCGATGCGGTGCTCCGCCTTTTCCACGTGGCCGTACAACATTGTCGCATTGGACCGCAGACCGAGTTGATGTGCAGTGCGGTGGATTTCGAGCCAGTTGCTGCCGTCCGCTTTGTGCTCGCAGATTTGGGCGCGGACTTCGGGATGAAAAATCTCCGCACCGCCGCCGGGCATGCTGCCCAGGCCCGCGTCGATCAACTGCTGCAAGACCCAGCGATAAGGTTGCTTGGTGAGATGCCCGAACCAGTTAATTTCGACTCCGGTCCACGCCTTGATGTGGATCTCCGGGTACGTCTCGTGGATGACTCGGACGACGTTGACGTACCAGTCGAAGTCCTTCTGGTGATGCAGGCCGCCGACGACATGAATCTCGGTCGCTCCGGCCGCTTTCGCTTCGAGTGCCCGTTCGCGAATCATGTCGTCCGTGAACGTGTAGCCGCGCTCCGCTTTTAAGTCAGACCTGAACGCACAGAACACGCAGCGGTAAACGCAGACGTTCGTTGGGTTGAGATGGATGTTGGTATTGTAGAACGCGAGGTTGCCGTTCTTTCGCTCGCGGACAATGTTGGCCAAGCGGCCCAGCGTGAGGAGATCGACGTGCTCGTCGAGGAAGATGCCGTCGTCGAAGGTGAGGCGTTCGCTCGCTTCGACTTTGTCGGTGATTTGTCGGAGTCGGGAATTGTCGGCAGGGCTGGTCATAGAGTGGCTCAACGATCAAAGGTCAGATTTGAAATGTCAAATCTCAATTTGGAAGTACTAGGTGCGTCAAAGGGGCGGAATTCTAGGGACGTGTAAATGCCTCAGCTACTAACCTTTAAACTCGCGATGTAGTTGCTGATGCCTTTCGCCTGAACCGCGATTTGTCGAAAAGTTTCACAGACAAATTTGACTCGCAGAATCCTTGACCTAAGTTCTTGGTGTCGGGCCTGACGCCGAACCCTCCGGTACGAGTCTGACAACTAGAGCACTCAACAAAGATTTGACAACAGACAGATTTGGTTTGCGGCTCAAAGAAGACCGTTTCGCAACGAAGCGGTTGACCGAACGAGCCAAAGACAATTCGACTTTAGGGCGCGGCGTGGGGAGCTAGGAGCTTCGAGGGGACCATGCCGCGCCTTTTTTCATGCGCTGATCGTGGCGATGAGGTCGGGAGTCATCTTCATGCTGCCGGGCTTCGCGAACAGCGAAAGCTTTGGCCGGCTTGCATGAATGTGACTTCCGACCTTGTTTCGTTTTCGGGTATCGCTTGGCTTTGATTGAGGAAAAGATCGTGCTGACTCGCAGCGGTTCTCTAGGTCGGATTGCTCGACGTATCGTCGTGTTATCAGACGCCTCGCGCAGTCGATCGTGTCGTCGATCACCTTCTGAGTTACGAAAATGGTCTCGGCGAGGGTTCACCTTTGCGGAATCGGTCATTGCGATGACCGTGATCGCACTGGCCGGGGCGGCACTACTTACTTCGATCACCGGTGCGGTCACATCCTGCAACGACTCCGTTTTTCAAACGGTTGGTCGAGGGCTTGCTCAGCAATTGATGGATGAGATTGCGGCAAGCAAGTTTCCAAGTGGTACGACAACAACCACAGCGGCAAGCACTCGACTGCTCTTCACGATGGTCGATGATTATTCCGGCTTTACCGAACGTCCGCCGCGCACCAGAGGGGGCGACGTGTTGGGGACTGAGCAGTCATCGGCGTCAATGTCGTATTCCGCAATGATGATGTCGGGAGCGTCGTCGTCTAGTCGGCCGACCGCACTGCAGGCACCTACCGATTTCATGAACCGCTTTACTCGTTCCGTGTTGGTTGAAAAGGTGCAGCCTTCGACGGGCGGCGCTTGGACTACGACAACTCAAAGTTCGTTGTATCGGCGAGTGACTGTCATCGTGACGTACACCGTGACGGCCAATCAAACACGACAAGTCGCAAAAGTTAGCCGAATGTTCGCGTCGGTGTCGGCATCGCCGTAAAGCAATGAAGAACTTTTCGTTTCAAGTTTGAAAACACAACTCTCAATCTAATTATGAACGCCAGACTGCATCCAAATCGGCTTTCCGAAAACGTCAACGCGATACGCGTGCGAGATGGGAGAGATCGTCGCGCGATGACATTGGCGGAGCTGCTCATTGGGATGGTCATCATGGGGCTGATGACCGTTGTGCTGGCCGGCATGTCGAATGCGGTGAACTCGGCGTGGACTTACACCAAAGGGGTGGAGATCACTGAGCAATCGGCAGCGGCGGCCTTTGAGCGTATTAAGTACATGTTGGCTCAGACGGGGACTTATCGTCTCACCGGCCAGCCGACTCGATTGGGCATGGCAGTCATGAGTCGAACGGTTGGTTCGACCACGATCCCGGATGTGTTGGTGCTTTGGACCGGCGGTCGCAACGGCGGCATGGCGTTGTCAGGGACTCAAGCTCGTTTGCCTGTCGCCAGCGAGTTGTTGATCTACACGTGGGACAGCAGCAATCCGAGTCAGCTATTAGAAATCGCGTTTCCCGGCAGCAGCGGCAACGTCGATTTCGCGGCGACGGATTTCTCGATGACGATCTCTACATTGCTGGCTGATACGACGGCGGATCGCATTCCGTTGTGCGATCATTTGCGAGTCTCGTCACTCAGCGCGACGGCGGCGACAACGACATCCGGGGCATCGTCTGGAGCGACCTCTTACTATCCAACGACCGGCTTTGGGAGCATGTATGGTTCGAGTGTTTCCAGCGGTTCGACAGCGACAGCGACAACAAGCTCTGCGGCGGCGGAGCAATCGGTCGGATGCGTTCGCTTCGACATTGTACTGGCTCCGAGCGACGCGGAACTCGCGGGAGTCACCGTCGGTTCGACGCAGTGGTATCAACTGACCTGGCCACAAGGCTCAGTCGGCAGTCGCTCGGGAATGCGGCAAGCGACTTTGAACCTCGAATTGCAAATTGAACCAGACGGCGTCGTTGCCGGAACTGGTTCGGTCAACGCGATTCCGTTCTTTGATTCAGGGAGCGTGCGCTATGTCTACGAGCCGTAAACGACGTCCGATCGCGAGGGTTGGCTCGAGTTTGATCAATGCGCGAAACCCCACAGAGCTTGCCTCGGTGCATTCGGGCTTTTGCTCTACGCCGACACCGTTAGTTCGAGGCGTAGAGCAAAAGCCTTGTAACCACCGAGGTGAACTCATTGGTCTCTACACAATTCGGTGGCTGTGGTATGGATCATAGGATGGAATCAAGATACGTCTGAAGGATGCACGGTTGTCGAAGCGTTGTGTGGAGCTTGTACGGCGGCATTGTGATGCAGTGCCCGGCGGGGCAG